>JBBQRG010000010.1:0-52644 GCA_038215095.1 Solirubrobacterales bacterium
TAAGAGCGCACCGGCGGCGTGGCGACACGCCGGCCAGGCAAACCCCACCCGGTGCAAGGCCAAGCAGGGACGACGACGCTGCCCGCCGAGTCCCAGGTAGGCCGCACAGATGGATGGCTGTTCACGACAGGATCCGGCTTATAGGCCAGCTAAGGGAAGGGCCCCCAATTCGGGGGCCCTTTCTAGTGGTCGCGGCTCTTGGGAAGAGCGCGCGGCGCGCGCTCTTCCTGCCGTTGTCACTATTCGTCGGCGTGACCGTCACGATCGAGCCGCACGTCGCGCTCGCCTGGATCGAGCGACTGGGCGCGGACGGGAGCCGCGAGCGGCTGCGTGACGAGGTCGCGGTGGAGGAGCCGCTCGAGATCCGCGTGGATGGCGAGCCGGTCGCCGTGGCCATGCGCACCCCGGGCGAGGACGAGGAGCTGGCCGCCGGCTTCCTCGCCGGCGAGGCCCTGATCGGCGAGCCGGCGGAGATCGCCTCGATCGGCCCCACCGAGGACCTCGCGGCCAACATCGTCGACGTGCGCACGCGCTCGGGACTGCGGCGCGACCCAACGGACGAGCGCCGCTACGCGATGAGCTCCGCCTGCGGGGTATGCGGCAAGGCCGCGCTGGAGTTCGTGGAGCGCGAGGCCCCGCCCGCCGCGGCGCCGGCGCAGCCGGTCGAGCCCGAGCTGGTGTTGCGGCTGCCCGAGGTGACGCGAGAGAGCCAGGCCGGCTTCGCGCGCACCGGCGGCCTGCACGCCACGGCCCTCTTCGAGCCGGACGGCCGGCTGCTCGTCCTTCGCGAGGACGTGGGTCGCCACAACGCGATGGACAAGGCCATCGGCCGCATGCTTCTGGACGGCCGCTATCCGCTGCCCGGCGTGATCGCCTGCCTGAGCGGAAGGGCCGGCTTCGAGCTCGTCCAGAAGGCCAGCGTGGCTGGCCTCCTGGGCGTGGTGGCGGTGGGCGCGCCGTCCACGCTCGCGGTCGACCTGGCGCGCGATCGGCGCATGCTCCTGTGCGGGTTCACGCGGGGCAGCTCCTTCAACGTCTACGCGTGCTCGGAGCACCTCTCCTCGTAACCCATTCGATGTTTCACACCCGCCTTTTGCGGTCATAAGAAACTGGGCAGGGGGTTGGAGGAGAGAATTGGCGACAGCCACACGGAAGAGGGCGAGCGCAGAGATTGAGGACGCCTACTGTCCTCATTGCCATCTGCTGATCGAGCGGTCCGCCGGCGCCGAATGGCCGCCGACACCGCTCCGTTGCCCGCACTGCAGACTGCTGGTGGGCGCCGGCCGGGCGCGGCCGACGCCGGCCGCCGAGCCCGGCGCACGCGGAAGCGCCGCCGGCGTCTTCGCCCACGAGGCGAAGCGCTCGGGCGGCGAGCACCACTCGAGCCAGGAGGACGTCTGCGCGGCGATCCGGGTCGTCGCCGAGCGCCTCGGCGCGCGTCCCGAGCGCCTGCTGATGGTGGATTACCAGCAGAAGGCCTCCGACGATTCGAGCCTGCCGGCGCTCGGCGACGTGTTCGCGGCGTTCGGGAGCTGGAAGCGCGCTCGCAGGGCCGCCGCGAGCGGCTAGCCGTCTGGCATTGTGCTCGTGCGGCTCGTCGCCGCCTTGGAATAGAGTGCCCGCCGCGTGAAGATTCTCTTCATCCTCATTCCGTTCGTGCTGCTCGGCATCGCGGTGTTCACCATTGCCTTCCGAGGCGGTCCGGGCGCGGTGCGCGACGCCGCCGCCCGGGGCACTGGGCGCGGCCGTGGGCGCGGCTTTCGGCTCATGCTCATCGCCGTCTACCTGGCCGTGGGCGTGGGCATCCCGGCCGTTGTGATCGCCGGCCGCGGCGAGGCCCAGGGCGGCGTCGGGCCGCTGGAGCAGAAGTCGCTCAGCACGCAGGCGGAAGAGGGCAAGAAGATCTTCAGGGAGACCTGCGCGAGCTGCCACAACCTAGACGCCGTCAACGCTCGCGGCGTCACCGGCCCCGACCTCGATCAGATCGGCCAGGTCACCCGCCAGCGCGTGCTGAACGCGATCAAGATCGGCGGCACGGGCCAGAAGCGGATGCCGTCCGGGCTGCTCCAGGGCACCGATGCGCAGGACGTTGCGACGTACGTTTCGCAGGTCGCCGGGCGCTGATTCGGGCGTTCATGAAGATCTGCCGACTTTGCGGCGCTTTTCCGTCCGAGGCCTGCGCTGTGCTGATAGAGTGCCGCCGTCCGTCCGAGCCAAAGTCCCAGAGACAAGGGACGTGGGGGAACCAGAGGTCAAGATGGCCGGGGGCGAGTCACCGAAGTGGTGTAGCGCGACTCTTTCAGCGCGAGCCCGTCAGCTAACCCCGCAGGCGAGAGGAAAGAGATATCGATGTATCCAGCCGGCGCCCGCGCCCTGCGGGAGGATGACGACGATTTGAACGCCGAGCGCGAGGCAGTCCTGTCGGCGTGGGAGCAGAAGGCCCTCATCGACGAGCCGCCGCTGCGTACCCGCCGCTTCGAGCGCTCCGCGCAGGCTGCCGAGGCCGAGAGGCCGGCCGCCAACGTGGTGCCGCTCCCCGAGCGGCGCACGGTCACGATCAGCGGCCAGCCGACGCCGCGCCCGCGAAGGCGCTCGGCCGCCACCCAGCAGCTGTTCGCACAGCCGGACCGCATCGCCCTCTGGGCGTTCCTGTTCGCGCTCTTCATGGTCGTGGTGGCCGCCGCCACCGCCAACGCCTCGCCGATTTAGGCCGCTTCGGGACTGCCGCGCTTAGCTCCGGGCATCCGGGGCACAAGCCCGTCCGTATGACATATGGAGCGCCGAACGCTCCATATACTTACGCTCCATAAGTCCCTTGCAAGAAAGTGAAGTAGCCAGATGAAGACCAAGGAGAGCCGGTTCCAGGTTCACGACGAGCTGACCGCCCCCGAGCGCAGCGTTCCGGTGCTCAAGGGCGCCCTCGCGGGCGGAGGGCAGCTGTCCAACTTCGTAGGCGTCCTGGCCGGCTCGCCGGCCGTGCTGCGCGCATACGCGCGCTTCCGCTCGGAGCTGCGCCACGGCAGCCTGTCCTGGGGCACGCAGCAGCGGATCGCGCTGGCGGTGGCCGAGTACCAGGGCAGCGAGTACGCGCTGTCCACGCTCCAGCGAACGGCGCGCGAGGCGGGCCTCGGGCTCGACGAGATCGCCCTGGCCCGCGAGTTCGACTCGCACGACCAGGCGGAGTCGCAGCTGCTGCGCTACGTAAAGGCCCTGCTGGAGACAGACGGCGCCCCGCCGCGCCACCTGCACGAGGAGGCGCTCGAGGCCGGCTGGAGCGACGAGCAGGTCCTCGAGACAATCGCGCACATTGCACTGGCGAGCTTCGGCAACCTCGTCACCCGGGCGGGTGACGTGCCGAAGGACGGCTCCGGCGAGGACTCGCGCATGCTTCAGGCAGCCTGAGCCAGGGCGTCTAGGATTGGGGCATGGTCACCGGCTCCGCACCCGCGGAACGTCAGTCCGAGACGACCGCCCGCCCGACCTGTTGCGGCAAGTACCACTCCGCCGTGGAGCTGATCGGGAAGCGCTGGACCGGAGCGATCCTGTTCGTGCTCATGGACGGCCCGCTGCGCTTCACCGAGATCAAGGTCCTCGTGCCCGACCTCTCCGACCGCCTGTTGTCAGAGCGCCTAAAGGAGCTCGAGTCGGTCGAGATAGTGGAGCGCCGGGTGGAAGGGCGGACGACCCGCGTGGACTACGTGCTCACGGCCAAGGGTGCCGCCCTCGAGCCGGTCGTCCGGTCGCTCAAGGGCTGGGCTCGCAGCTGGCTGTAATCTGCCGCGCATGGCAGACCAGCCGCAGACCGCCGACGACGTCAGGTCGTTCGTAGCCGACCGCGACATTCGCTTCATCCGGCTCTGGTTCACGGACATCCTGGGCCAGCTGAAGAGCTTCTCGATCAATGCCGAGGAGCTGGAGGACGCCTTCGAGGGCGGCATGGGTTTCGACGGCTCGTCGATCACCGGCTTCAACGCGATCGAGGAGTCGGACATGATCGCCATGCCCGACGCGTCCACTTTCCGGGTGCTGCCGTGGCGACCCGAGGACAAGGGCGTCGCCCGCATGTTCTGCGACGTCGTGACCCCCAGCCGCGAGCCCTACGAGGGCGACCCGCGCCAGGTGCTCCGGCGTGTGCTCGAGCGCGCCGAGGGGATGGGCTTCACCAACTTCTACGTGGGACCCGAGCTCGAGTTCTTCTACTTCCGCAACCCACGCCCCGAGCCCGGGCAGCCGCCTGAGATCCTCGACGAGGGCGGCTACTTCGACCTGACCACGCTCGACGCCGGCTCGGACGTGCGGCGCGAGACCGTCCTGGCCCTGGAGCAACTCGGCATCCACGTGGAGTACACCCACCACGAGGTGGGCCCCTCGCAGCACGAGATCGACATGCGCTACGCCGACGCTCTGAAGATGGCCGACGACTGCATGACCTACAGGATCACGGTCAAGGAATACGCCATGAAGTACGGCTGGCACGCCACCTTCATGCCGAAGCCGCTGTTCGGCGAGAACGGCTCGGGCATGCACACCCACCAGTCGCTGTTCCGCGACGAGCGCAACGCCTTCTACGACGGCGACGACCAGTACTTCCTGTCAGACGTGGGCAAGGCCTTCATCGCCGGCCAGCTCAAGCACGCGCGCGAGATCACCTCGATCTTCGCCCAGTGGGTGAACTCCTACAAGCGGCTCGTGCCCGGCTACGAGGCGCCCGTGTACTGCGCCTGGTCGCGCCGCAACCGCTCGGCGCTCGTGCGGGTGCCGCTCTACCACCCCGGCAAGGAGCAGGCCACGCGCATGGAGCTGCGCTGCCCCGACCCCGCCTGCAACCCCTACCTGACCTTCGCGATCCTCTTGGCGGCCGGCCTCGAGGGCATCGAGAAGGGCTACGAGCTGCCCGAGCCGATGGACAAGAACCTCTACCACATCACCCCAGACGAGCGGAAGCAGCTCGGCATCGAGCAGCTACCCGAGACGCTGGGCGAGGCGATCGAGCTGACCGCCGGGTCCGAGCTGGTGCTGCGCACCTTCGGCGAGCACATCTTCAACCGCTACGTCGAGATCAAGCGCCAGGAGTGGGAGGACTACCGCGTGCAGGTGTCGCAGTGGGAGCTCGACAGGTACCTGTCGATCCTCTAGCTATTCGGCTGCTGTGGCGGGCTTGAGCCGTATCACGCGGCGGATCCCGTCCGGCAGGTACCAGTTCCAGCGGCCCAGCAGCTTCATCGCCGCCGGCACGAGCAGCATCCGGACGATCGTGGCGTCCAGGAAGATCGCGCCGGCCAGCCCGAGGCCGAACTCCTGCAGGCCGACGAAGCTCCCGAACATGAAGCCGGAGAAGGCGGCGACCATGATGATCGCGGCCGCCGTGATGATCCGCCCGGTGTGCTGGAGGCCGTAGGCCACCGCCGCCTCGTTGTCGTGCGTCCTGTCCCACTCCTCGCGGATGCGCGACAGCAGGAAGACCTCATAGTCCATCGACAAGCCGAACAGCAGCGCGAACAGGAACACGGGGATCCAGAACTCGACCTGGGGGAAGTGCTGGAAGCCGAGCGCGGTGCCGTGCCCGTCCTGGAAGACGAGTACGAGCAAGCCGTAGGTGGCGCCCACCGAGAGCACGTTCATGAGGACGGCCTTGAGCGGCAGGAACAGCGAGCGGAAGGCGCGCAGCAGCAGTAGGTAGCTCAGCACGAGAACCGCCACCACCAGCCACGGGAAGGCTCCGTATGCCTTGTCGATCACGTCGACCCCGAAGGCGGGCGCCCCGGTCAGGAAGGCGTCGGCCTTCGGAAAACTCGCGTTCGGGATGTAGGTGTCGCGCAGGCGTTGGACGAGGTTGACCGTCGACTTCGTTGCGCTGTCGCCCTTCGGGGCCGCCCGGATCTGGAGCACCTGGCCGCTCTTGTCCACCAGGCCGGCGCCGACCAGGCGGAGGCGAGCCGCGGGGGCGGGCGGCCCGGGCGTGGGGGAGACCAGCACCGGCGCCTGGACCGTGCCGGCGGCGACGTCCGGGTCCTGGCGCAGGCTGGCCAGCAGCCGGCGCTGCGCCGCCTGGGTCGCCGGCGTGAAGGCGCCACCGGGCTGGTGGGTGTCGACGGCGATCTGGTTGGGCGCGAGCGTGCCCGGGCCGAGCGTGCGCTCGAGCAGCGCGAGCCCGCGCGTGGACTCCGTGGTGAGCGGCACGCCGCGGTTGTCGCCCGAGCTCACGTCGAGGCGAGCGGCGTTCACGCCGACCGCGAGCATCAGCACCACGCCTCCGACCAGGATCGGCACCGGCCGCTTCATGATCGTCCGGGCCAGCCTCGCCCAGAAGCCGCCCTCGCCGGAAGCCCGGCGCGCCAGCAGCCCACGCGGGACCACGCGCAGCCGGTTCACCTTCGTCCCCATCGCCGCCAGCAGTGCGGGCAGGAAGCTCAGCACCGCGAAGATGGAGACGACCGGGACCACCAGACCGCCGACCCCCATTGAGCGCATGAACGGGAGCGGCATGAACACGAGCAGCGCCAGGCCCACCGCCACGACCAGCCCGGAGAAGACGGTCGCCCGCCCGGCGGTGCTCATGGCCCGCACGAGGGCGTCGTGGGGCTCGTCGCCGCGGGCGAGCTCCTCCCGATAGCGGAACACGATCAACATCGAGTAGTCGATCGCGATCGCCAGGCCGATCAGCGTGACGATGTTCGTCACGTAGACGGCCATGTCCGTGAAGTTGGCGAAGATGTAGATCACCCCGAGCGTGGTCGGGATGGTCACCATGGCGAACAGCAGCGGCACGATCACGCCGCCGAGCGTGCCGAACATGAAGGCCAGCACGAGCAGCGCGATCGGCACGGCGATCGCCTCGCCCTTGCTCAGGTCCTGGTTGTAGATCTTCTCGGTGTCATGGCCGATGGCGGGGAAGCCCGACAGGTACCTCGTGGCGCCCGGGACCTGCCCGATCGCCTTGCGCATACCGGGCGTCTTCTTGGCGGCGTCGGCCGCGTCGAGCGGGGTCGCGATCTGGGCGTAGGCCACGCCGTGCCCCGCCTGCAGCAGCGGCCCGGCGCGGCCGCCCTTCACCGCGGTCGCGCCCCGGCGCGCCGCCGCGGCGGCGGCGCGCCGGAAGGACGGGTCGCGCGTGGAGCCCTGCGCGCGGAGCACGAGCGTGAAGTTGCCGTCGCTCTTCTCGCCGAGTCGCTGCGAGAGGAGGTCGCGGCCATGCTCGGCCTCCGAGCCGGGCACGCTGAAGCGGTTCGAGAGGAGGTCGCCGAGATGCGAAGCGCCGTAGCCGCCCAGGGCGAAGATGACCACCCAGAGGGCCAGGACCTTCTTGCGATGACGGATGATCGAACGCGTCCAGCTGGCCAAAACGGTGCTCCTTGCGAGGGGTTGCGAGTCCTCTTCCGTTTGTAGCAAAAAGCGGGGCGCTGCTTGTTATCGGCCGCGCAACGTCACGAGAGCAGCCGTTCGAGCTCCTGGGGCTCGGTTACCGGCGCCTTGCAGGCAAAGCGCTCGCACACGTAGGCCGCCGCCCGGCCGTTCACGGGCTCGCGGCCCTCGAGCAGCGGAACATCGCCGGGCTCGCCGCCGGCCAGCACCATGTGCGGGCGAAAGCGCGCGCGCACCACCGCCTCGAGCGGACGCACGTCATCGCCCACCAGGGCGACCTCGCGCGACTGCGAGAGCTGGAAGTCGAGCGCCTGGAGCAGGTGGGCGAAGGCCTGTGGGTGGCGCGGCCCCAGCTCGTGTAGCAGCCGCAGCACCGACACGGCGTGGTGCTCGTAGCGGTGCTCCCCGGTCAGCGCCGCCAGCCGGAGCAGGCCGTAGGCGGCGCTCGAGTTGCCAGACGGGATGGGGTGGTCCTCCAGGTCCTTGCGCCGCGCGAGCAGCCGCTCGTGGTCGGAGGAGGTCTCGAAGAAGCCGCCGTGCTCGGCGTCGGCGAAGCGCTCGGTCATCGCGTCGGCGACCTCGCGGGCGGCGACGAACCAGCGCGGCTCGAAGCTCGACTCGTAGAGCGTGAGCAGCGCCTCCACGAGGTAGGCATGGTCCTCGAGGTAGGCGTTCAGCCGCGCCTGCCCGTCCTTCCAGCTGCGAAGCAGCCGGCTGTCGCCGTCGCGCAGCTCGGCCAGCACGAATCCGGCGCAATCGCGGGCCGCGTCGAGGTAGTCCTCGCGGCCGAGCACCGCGCCCGCCTCGGCCAGCGCAGCGATCATCAGCGCGTTCCACGAGGTGAGGCGCTTGTCGTCGATGGCCGGCCAGACGCGCTGGGCGCGGGCCTCGTAGAGGCGCCGGCGCCACTCGCCGCGCTGCTCTGGCTCGCCCGGGCCGCGCACCGGAATGTTCGCGCCCTCGAAGTTGCCGCGCGAGGTGGCGCCGAACCAGGCTGCCGCCTCCTCGCCCGCCAGCTCCACCAGCTCGTCCAGGCTCCAGACGTAGAACTTCCCCTCCACGCCCTCGGAGTCGGCGTCCAGCGCGGACATGAAGCCACCTTCTGGGCCTCGCAGCTCGCGCAGCGCCCAGTCGAGCGTCTCCTCGGTCACGTCTCGGAAGAGCTGCTCGCCGGTGACCTGCCAGCCGTGCAGGTAGGCGCGCGCCAGGAGCGCGTTGTCGTAGAGCATCTTCTCGAAGTGCGGCACGAGCCAGTGGGCGTCGACCGAGTAGCGCGCGAAGCCGCCGCCCACCTGGTCGTACATGCCGCCTGAGGCCATCGCTCGCAGTGTCTGAGCGACCATCTCGGTCTCCCCGCGGCGCAGCAGCAGCTCGAGCGCCGAGGCGGGCGGGAACTTGGGCGCGCCGCCGAAGCCGCCGTTGGCGGTGTCGAAGCCCGCGCGCAGGTTCTCCACGGCGTGGTCGAGCGAGCGCGGGTCGAAGTCCTCCCCGGACGGGCGCAGGCGCGCACCGCCCTGGAGCTGCTCGGCGATGCGCTCGCCGCCCTCGCGAATCTCCTCGCGGCGCTCGTCCCAGGCCGCTGCCACGGCCTCAAGCACCTGGCGCCAGCTCGGCATGCCCTGGCGCGGCTCGGGCGGGAAGTACGTACCGGCGTAGAAGGGCACCTGCTCGGGGCTCAGGAACACGTTCAGCGGCCAGCCGCCGTGGCCGGTCATCGCCTGGCAGGCCTCCATGTAGATCGAGTCGATGTCCGGCCGCTCTTCGCGGTCGAGCTTGATCGGCACGAAGCGCTCGTTCATCAGCCGGGCCGTCTCCTCGTCCTCGAAGCTCTCGCGCTCCATCACGTGGCACCAATGGCAGGCGGAGTAGCCGATCGACAGGAGGATTGGCCGGTCTTCTTCGCGTGCGCGCGCGAGGGCCTCCTCGCCCCAGGGGTTCCAGTCCACGGGGTTGTCCTTGTGCTGGAGGAGGTAGGGAGAGGTCTCGTTCGCCAGGCGGTTGGACACTTCAGGCGAGGCTAGCCGCCGCCGCGAAGCTCGGCCCGCTTGATCTTCCCGCTGGCCGTCTTCGGCAGCGAGTCCCTGAACTCGATCAGGCGGGGGTACTTGTAGGGCGCGGTCTGCTCGCGGGAGTGGTCCTGCAGCTCGCGCACCAGCTCATTTGAGCCCTCGAAGCCGTCGCGCAGCACCACTATCGCCCGCACCACCTGGCCGCGCACCTCGTCGGGCGCCGCCACCGCCGCGGCCTCGGCTACGGCCGGATGCGACACCAGCGCCGACTCCACCTCGAATGGACCGATCCGGTAGCCCGCAGAGATGATCACGTCGTCGGTGCGGCCCTCGAACCAGAGGTAGCCGTCCTCGTCTTCGCTGGCCCGGTCGCCCGTGCGCCATGGGCGGTCACGCGGGCCGTCGAGGAAGAAGGTGGGCACCGTCTGCGGGTCGGCGCATAGCTCGCCCTCGTCGATCCAGAGCTCGAGGCCGGGCAGCGCCTTGCCCATCGACCCCGGGCGCACCGGCGGCCCGATCGGCATGCCGGTGAGCGCCCCGGTCTCCGTCTGGCCGTAGCCGTCGTGCACGCCCACGCCGGCTTCCTGGGACCAGATGTTCACGATCTCGGGGTTCAGCGGCTCGCCGGCGGCCACGGCGTGGCGCACCGACGGGAGGGGGCGCAGCCGCGCCCGCTTCGCCACGGCGCGGTACTCGGTGGGCGCCATGCACAGCACCGCCACCTTCTCGCGCTCCACGATCTCGAGGCGCTCCTCCGGGTCGAAGCCGGCGTCGTGCAGGAGCGCGGCGCCGCCCATCAGCCAGGGGGCGATGAAGCTGTTGCGGGCCGACTTCGACCAGCCGCTGGCCGCCGTGCACCAGCAGAGGTCGCCGTCGCGGGCGCCGAACCAGTGTTCGGCCTGGACCCGCTGGCCCGGCAGGTAGCCCTGGCCGTGGCGGATCGGCTTGGGCTCGCCCGAGGTGCCCGACGTGAACACGACCAACGCGGGATCGTCGGCGGAGAGCTGCTCCGCCGGGGCCGGATCCGCGTCGTAGAGGCGCTCGTCGGGCACGCGCAGCAGCGCGCCCTCGAAGCCCGCCTGCTCGAGCGCCTCGGCGTTGCGCTCGTCGGCCACCGCGGCGCGCGCCTCCACCAGCTCCATGCGCATGCGCAGGTCAGCAGGGCGCAGCTGCTCCGTGCAGGGCAGAGCCACGGCGCCGATCCGGAAGCAGGCCACCATCGCGTAGACCCACTCGGGGCGGTTCCCCACGAGGGTGATCACGACGTCGCCGCGCCCGACCCCGTGAGCCGCCAGGGCACCCGCCAGGCGGGCCGAGCGGTCCGCCACCTCGCCGAACGTGATCTCGCGGCGTTTTCCGTCGCGAGACAGCTCTACGAGCGCCCTGCGGGCCGGATCGAAGGCGTCCACGACCTGCAGAGCGAAGTTCACGTTAAAGGGAGCCTGCCACACGCCGAGAAGAACACTTCGTAAACATCTGCTACCTTGCCGACACGCCGAATCTGTGAATGTCCTCATTCACGGAACGGGGGAACCAAGGTGACGGAAGTCACTGGGGCGAACCTCCACGACTAGTGGAGGCGCGCAGCTCTTTCAGCGCGAGCCCGACAGCTAACCCCGCAGGCGGCCGAAAGAGATATGCCGTCGTCCCGTTCGTACACCCGGAACCTGTTGAGCGCTGCTTTGGCATGCGCGTGCCTCGTCGCGCTCGCGCCGGCTGCCACGGCCAATGCGGATACCTCTCCGCAGAGCGGCGGCGCCGTCTTCGTTCCGCCCCCGCCGCCGCCAAAGAAGGCGAAGATCGTGGACGGCAAGGCAATCGCACCGGCCAGCGCCCCGGCGCGCATCAAGCACGTGATCACCGCCGCCAACCGCCTGATCGGCAAGCCGTACCGCTACGGCGGCGGCCACCGGGGCTTCACCCGGGCGCTCGACTCGGGCTATGACTGCTCCGGCAGCGTCAGCTACGCGCTCTACGGCGGCCGCTTCCTGCGCTCGCCGCTGGCCTCAGGCGACCTGATGGACTGGGCCCGCACGGGCCCCGGCAGCTGGCTGACCGTGTACGCCAACAGCGGCCACGCCTACATGTACGTCGCGGGCCTCCGCCTCGACACCGGCATGCGCGACGACCCCTCGGCCACGGGGCCGGCCTGGAGCAAGAAGCTCCGCAAGAACGCGTCCTACCTGCCGCGTCACCCCCGGGGCTTCTAAACTCCCGGGCCGCATGGCCGTAGACACAAGCCCTTACGCGGAGAAGACCGACGAGCAGAAGGCCATCACGGAGATGGTCCGGCAGTTCGTGGACAACGAGGTGCTCCCGATCGCGGAGGAGCACGACCACGAGGACAAGTTCCCGGACGCGGTAGTCGAGCACATGAAGGAGCTCGGCCTGTTCGGGGTCACGATCCCCGAGGAGTACGGCGGGATGGGGCTCGACCTCACGACCTACGCGATGATCGTCGAGGAGCTCTCGCGCGGCTGGATCTCGGTGTCCGGCATCGTGAACACCCACTTCATCGGCTCGTACCTGTTGATGAAGTTCGGCACCGACGAGCAGAAGCAGGAGTTCCTGCCGCGCATGGCCACCGGCGAGATCCGGGCCGCCTTCTCGCTCTCGGAGCCCGAGTGCGGCTCCGACGTGCAGGGCATCAAGGCCACCGCCAAGCAGGGCGACGACGGGGTCTGGGAGCTGAACGGCCAGAAGATGTGGGTCACGAACGGACTGCGCTCCGGCGTGGTGTTCGTGCTGATGAAGACCGACCCGAAGGCCGACCCGCCCTACAAGGGCATGACCTGCTTCATCACCGAGAAGGAGCCCGGCGAGGCCGAGAACGAGGGCCTCACCGTGCCGCCCCAGATCAAGAAGATGGGCTACAAGGGCGTCGAGTCCACCGAGCTCGTCTACAGCGGCTTCAAGTGCCCGTCAGAGCGCGTGCTCGGCGGCGAGGAGGGCGTGGGCGAGGGCTTCCGCCAGATGATGGACGCGCTCGAGGTGGGTCGCGTGAACGTGGCCGCCCGGGGAGTGGGCATCGCCCAGCGCGCGCTGGAGCTGGCCCTCCGCTACTCGCAGGAGCGCAAGACCTTCGGCCGCGAGATCGCCAAGCACCAGGCCATCCAGTTCAAGCTGGCCGACATGGGCACAAAGGTCGAGGCAGCCCGCCTGCTCACGATGAAGGCGGCCCGCCTGAAGGACGCCGGCGAGCGCTCAGACCTCGAGGCCGGCATGGCCAAGCTGTTCGCCTCCGAGACCGGCAAGGAGGTCGTCGAGGACTCCTTCCGCATCCACGGCGGCTACGGCTACTCGAAGGAGTACGAGATCGAGCGGCTCTACCGCGACGCGCCGCTGCTCTTGATCGGCGAGGGCACTTCCGAGATCCAGCGCATGGTGATCGGCAAGAAGCTGCTCGAGCGCAACAAGATCTAGCGGATCCTCTTGACGCGCTGCCGTTGCAGCGCGTTGCTGGTGTTGCCCAGCCGGTCCACCGCGCGGAGCACGAGGCGGTAGTAGCCGGCGGGTACTCGCCTGCGGTTCAGCTTCGCGGTCCAGTTCGAGCCCTTCAGCGCCGCTCGGATCCAGAGCGGCTTCGAGCACGGGCGCGTGCCGCGGCTGAGGCGGCCGGCCGAGGTGACCCACCAATGACAGCGCCTGTTCTCGGTGGCGTGGCCCAGCGCCACGTAGACGGTCTTGACGCCCGCCGCGTCGCTGACGGTTCCGTTGAGCATGCCGTTGCGCGCATCGAGCTTCTTGAAGCGCAGGCGCGGCCCGCTGTGGTCGGGCGGGGGCAGCACCGGCGGCGGGGCGGGCTTGACGATCGTGGGCGTGACGTCGCGGTAGCGGGCCGTGAGCGTGCGGCCGCCGGCCGGGACCGTGAAGGTCTGGACGCGCGAGTCGCCGCCGTCCCAGCCGTCGAACACGTAGTCGTGTCCCCCGTCCGAGAAGCTCCTGGCGGTGCTGGCGCTGGCCTCGAAGCCGATCGCCGACTGGGTGTGGAACGGCTCTGGGACGTTGCGGCCCGCGTAGTCCATCGGCGCGCCCGCGGGCTCGCTGAGGAGATTGAGCGGCGCCGTCTCCGGGTGCAGCTGCATCTTCTTCGTCGAGACCAGGCCATCGCCGTCCGTCACGGTCAGGGTGATGTCCACGAGGGCGTCCGCGTCGTGGTCCGTGGGGGGCGTGAAGCTGATGTCGGCGCCGGTCTTGTGCGTGAAGGGGTGGAAGTGAGAGAGGTGGCGCAGCAGCAGGTGCCAGGAGTAGGTGAGCGGGGTGGTGCCGTCCGCGCTCGCGTGCAGCGTGACCTGCTCTCCATCCCGGTAGTTGGCCGGCGTCTGGATCTGGAGGTTGGCCGGTGGGGTGCCTACCTGGACGATCACCGAGTCCGTGCCCTTCTCGCCGCCGCTGTCGGTCACGGTCAGCTTGGCCGTGTAGCGGCCGGTGCCCGCGTATTCGTGGGGCTCCGTCGCGTGGGTGCCGTGAGCGCTGCCGTCGCCGAAGTCCCAGTCATAGGTGAGGCTGTTGCCGTCCTCCGCGTCGACCGAGGTCGAGCCGTTGAAGTTCACGGCCGGTCCGCCCGCTGCGTCGCTCGTGGCGTGCGCGACAGGGCTGTGGTTCACAGCGGAGTAGGTGATCTTGCGGATCGACCCGCCTGTCGCGCTGTAGTCACCGAGGCTCGCGTAGACGAGGTTGCCGTCCGGGGCGGTGTCCACGTCCACGATCGGGCCCATGCCCGTCGCGAACGGCTCCAGCGTGGGCCCGCCCGACGGCTGCGGCTCGAGCGTCCTGAGCTCCTCCGCCACAAAGTCGCCGACGAAGGCCTTGTTCTGGTAGCCGGCCGGGTACTCGCTGCCCTGATAGGTCGGGCCGCCGAGCACGGTGTTGCCGGAGGGCATCGGCGGGTCGGGGTCGTCGGGGTCGCGGTGGGGATAGTCCACGTCGGGGAGCACGTCGCGCGTGGAGGGGTCCGCCTCCTTTTCGTACTCCGCCTGGCAGGCGTCGAGCTCGCGGTAGCCGGGGGTGTGGCGCACGCCCTCGTAGCAGGGCCAGCCGTAGTTGCGCCCGCCGGCGCCGATCAGGTCCACCTCCTCACGCTCGGCCCAGCCGACGTCGCCCACCGTGAGGCCGCCGCCAGGGCGCAGCTTGAAGCGGTAAGGGTTGCGGAAGCCCTTGGCGTAGAGCTTCGTGCAGACGTGGCTCAGGTTCGAGTCCGACGGGCAGAACGGGTGGCCGCTCAGGCCGTGCCCGTCGCGGTCGATGTGCAGGATCTTCCCGGCCATGCTGCGCTCGTCGTAGGTGCGCAGGGCAGTCGGGTCGACCGTGGTCCACCGCGCGCCGTCGCCCGAACCCAGGAACAGCGTGCCATCAGGGGCCGAGCGCACCGTCCCGATCGAGTGGGTGTCGCTGTCGGAGGGGATGCAGTCGTAGTCGTTCGCGGGCGTAGAGCAGGCGGTCGTGCTCTGCGTGCCCAGGATTACCTGCGAGTCGACGACCTTGCCCTCGTCTGCCGGGTCCAGCTCGACGCGCAGCAGCTGCGAGCTCGCCGGTACGCCCGAGTCCGACGTTTCGCCGAAGGCCTTGCGCGTATACAGCAGGTAGATGTAGTGGTTCGAGGCGAACTGGGAGTCGACGGCGATGCCGAGCAGTCCGCGGTCGCCGTAGTAGCTCACCTGGTTCGTGATGTTCCACGTCTGCCCGTCCTTCAAGAGCGGCTGGGTGGTGCTCGAGCCGGGCGGCACGGTCAAGACCTCGCCGTCCTTCTGGATCACGTACATGCGCCCGCTCGGCGCCCACGCCTCGCCGGTGGGGAAGAAGAGCCCGCCCACGAGCTGGTGGTCCTCGAAGTCCGGCGGCAGGGTCGGCGCGGCGGCCGCCGGGGCGGCCAGCGCGAGGGCGATGAGCACGGCCAGGAACGCCGTTGTCGCAGGGGTTTTCAAAGGGTGCCCGCCCATCGGCTCAGAGTAGGAGAGAAACCGGTCGTCTGCCAGAATCGCGGCCGATGTCGTCTGGCGACACCAGAGCCCTGATCGTGACCGCGGTGGAGGGGGTCGTGCGGGAGGTCCCCGCGCTGGCAAGGCTGACCATGGTGGCGAGGTTGGAGCTGCGCGCGCACGGGGGCGATCCGATCTGGCGCGTCGAGGTGCCGGGGCCGAAGGTGACCAGGGATCCCGCCGGCGACGCCCGCATCGACGTGTCGATCGGGCGGCCGGAGTTCAACGAGCTGGCCGCCGAGGGCCGGCTGCGTGACTGGGCCGACGCGTATGAGCGCGGGCATGTGAGGGTCTCCGGCGACCCTGGCGTGGTCAAGCTGCTCGGGAACGTGATCGAGCGCCAACTGGCGCGCAGCGGCGCCTAGACCCGGCCCAGTCGCCCGAGCACGCGGGAGGCGGCTTCCTTGCCGCGATCCACTCCGCGGCGACGGCCCGGCGCGGCCGGCGACATGCCCATGCCGCGCAGCCGGGCGTTGAGCTTGTGCACCCGGATCGCGCGCAGGTTCACCGGCGTCTGGAAGGTCACCGAGAGCGACACGGAGGTGGCCGGGCCGTTCTGCACCCAGTGCGGGGCGTGGGGGTTCACGTAGACGCCGTCGCCGGGGTTGAGCTGGAACGCCTGCGGCTTCTGCGGCTCCCACTGGAGGTTGCGGTGGGCGCCCGACAGGACCTCTTCGAGCGCCAGCTGCTCCGTCTCCGGGTCCGCGAAGCGGCCGACGGTGATCTCCTTCGTGCCGCGGACCTGGAGCAGGAAGTTGTGCTCGGGGTCGATGTGGCTCGGGGTGACCGACTGCGGCGACGACAGGAAGATGAAGCCCTCGCGCGCGCTCATCCCGCCGTCACGGGTGTCCACGAGGCTCTCGGCCGCGTCGAGGGCCTCGTCGAGCAGCTGCGAGTAGGCGGGGTCCAGCTCGATGTTCTTCAGCACCATCCACGAGTTGCTGGTCTCGATGTTGCGGGCCACCTCGCCCACCGGCATCTCCTGCTTCTTCACGGCGCTCGGGTCCTGAACCGCCGACAAGTCGCCCAGGTTGTGCTCGACCTTGTCCTCGGGCAGCCGCTCGGCCAGCCCGGCCAGCGAGTCGACCGTGAGCAGCTCATGCTCTGTCAGGCCGTGCGAGATGCGCATCGGCGCGCGGTCGAAGTTCTTGCTGAAGGCGTCGGGATCGATGTCGAGGAGCATTTGGGTGGGTTACCTCCGTGTATGGCTCACCGGGAAGAGTAGAGACGGGCAGCCCTGCCGATGAGCCGGCCGCGCAGCGCGCGGCGCCCCATCAGAACGGTCGCTATTCGCCTCCTGTCGCGCCAGAGACGGTTGATCATCTCGTTGTCGTGATCGGCGCACGAGTCCATGATGCGCTCACTTCGCTCGTTATGGAAGATCGTCATATTGTCCAGTTCGAGCAGGACGCCGGGCGAAAAGCCCGACAAATCCTCGTCGTGGGCGATCTTGAAGCAGAACAGCTCCTCGCCCGAGATCAGGTTGCATTTCATGGCAACGACGCGCTCGCCGGCCTCCAGCGAGAGCAGCTGGAGGCGCCCCTGGGCGGCGAATGAGCGGCACAGCTCGCGAAACAGCTCCGCGTGGGAGGGGTCCGAGGCGAACGCCGTGCCCTCGCGGCCCTTCCAACCCGCCGCCTCGAGCTCGAGGAAGCGCTCCACGGCGGCGTCCTGGCCGGCGCGCTCGTGCACCTGCAGCTCCGCGCCCAGCTCCTCTCCGAGGCGCCGGCGCATGCGCGCCTGCTCGCGGCGGCGGTGCGGGCGCTGGTGCATGAGGTAGTCCGCCTCGGGCCTGCGCTCCAGCGCGGCGCGCTCCACGGTGGTCGCGTGGAGCAGCTCGAGGCCCACCTCGGCCCCCGCCTCGCTGAACTGGGCCAGCACGCGCTGGTCGGCGGACATTCGGAGCGCCAGCGGCGCGCCGTCCTGCGCGCACCAGCGCATGACCTCGCCCGTTGCCTCGTGCGCGCGCTCGCGGTCGAGCAGGGGGGTGCCCAGGAAGCAGTAGAGGTGCTTCCAGGAGGCGAGCAGTGAGAGCGGCCCGCGGCCGCGGCGCTGGAGGGGCAGGCAGGCGAGCCAGTCGTCGCCGTCGCGCACCACCAGCAGCTCGACGTCGCCGGCGCCGAGCAGGCGCGCGGCGGGCAGGGCGAACTCGGGCTCGAAGAAGGGGTTGGCCTCGACGGAGCGCCCGGCCAGCTCGCGCCAGGCCGCGACGTCGCGCTCCGGCAGGGACCCGAGCGCTAGGAGGGAGGCTTTCAGCGCCCTCGCGGAAGCGCTCGGCTCGGCCGAGCGCGCACCGGTCGCTCTAATGCGGAGCCGTCGTCGTACAGCTTCACGACCCGCACCGCGCCTGGCGGGGCGGCGTCCAGGCATAGCTCGCAGAGCACACACTCGTCGAGGTTCTCGGGCACGATCTCCGTGTGGCCGTCGCGGGCCGCGAAGATGTCCACGGGGCAGGCCTCCTCAAGCTTCTTCGCCAGCTCCGCGTCGTCGCGGGCGGCGTCGCTCAGCTCGACGGCTATGAAGGTGCCGTCGCTCATACGGCCGCGCCGAGCCTCTCCTTGACCAGGCCTGGGATCTCGGAGATCTCCTCGGCCACCTTGATGCCGGCCGACTCCAGCCGGGCGATCTTCTCGCTGGCCGTGTCCTCCTTGCCCTCCACGATCGTTCCGGCGTGCCCGAAGCTCATGCCGGGCATCTCGTCCATGAAGCGGCCGGCCATGAAGGCGACGATCGGCAGCCGCGAGTTGTTCTCCTGCACCCAGCGGGCCAGTTCGGCCTCCATGCGGCCGCCGGGCTCGGTGTAGATCACGATCGCCTCTGTCTGCGCGTCCTGCTCGAACAGCGGCATCAGCTCCGCGTAGGTGGAGCCGATGATGGCGTCGCCGCCGATCGACACCGCGGTGGACTGACCCAGCCCGGCTGCCGTGAGCGTGGACGACATCTCGGTGGTCATGCCGCCCGAGCGCGAGATCACGCCGACCTGGCCCGGCGTGTAGGACTTCGCGGCGTCGCGAGCGGGACCGCCGATGCCGCCCATCTTGATCACGTCGGGCACGATGATCCCGAGGCAGTTGGGGCCGATGATGCGCGCCCCGTGCAGGTTCGCCAGCTCGACCATCTCGGCCACGTCGCCCCGCGGGATGCGCTCGGTCACGATCACGATCAGCTTGATGCCGTGGCGGATGGCCTCGAAGACCGCGTCCTTGGTGAATGCGGGAGGCACGGTGACCACCGAGCCGTAGATGGGCCCGCCGTTTGCCTCCACGGCCTGGCCGACGGTGTCGAACACGGGCACGCCGTGCACGTCGCGGCCGAGGCGCCCGGGCGTCACGCCGCCCACGATCTTGGCTCCCTTGCCGTAGTCGAGGCACTCGCGCGTCAGGTTCACGGCCTCGCGGCCGGTGATGCCCTGGACGATGAACGTCGTGGTCTCGTCGATGAGGATGCTCATACGTCGGTCTCCGCGCCCACGTCGGCGGCCGTCTGGCGCATCCCGGCGGGCTCCGCCTCCGGCGCGCCGGTCTGGATCTTCTCCACCGCGCGGCGCGCGGCCTCGTGCAGCGACACGGTGCGGTCGCAGTACTCCACGCCGTACTTTTCGAGGATCTTGAAGCCCTCGTCCTCCCAGGCTCCCGGGATGCGGAAGATCGCGATCTTCTCGCCCGGGTCGTAGCCCAGCTCGAGGCAGGCCTTGACCACGCCGCGGGCCACGATGTCCACGCGGGTGTTGGAGACGATCGACATCATCACGGCGATCTTGTCCACGCCCGGCTTCTGCAGCACGAGCTTGGCCAGCCCGGCCGCCTTGCGCACGGAGGGATTGCCGCCGATCTCGCAGTAGTTGGCCGGCTTGCCGCCGTGGGCGCGTACGGCGTCGAAAAGCGTCAGCGAGCCCCCGCCGGCGCCGATCACCAGGCCGAGATTGCCGTCGAACTCGGTCACGTTGCCGGCGACGCCGCGGTGGTCCATCGAGTCCACTTCCTCGCCGGCGAGCTCGAACGGGGTGGGCTCGCGCGCCTGGCGCGTCTCCTCGCCGCCGACGCCCAGCTCGGCCAGCAGCTCGTTCTGGCGCGGGCGCCCCTCGTTCTCCATGTCCATGTGGGCGTCGAGCGCCACGAAGCGGCCGTCCTGGAGCTCGCCGAGCGGGTTGATCTCCGCCAGCGTCATGTCGTTCTCCACGAACAGGGTGGCCAGGCGGGTGAGGATCGGCGTGATGCGCTGCAGCTGGCGGCCGCTGACGCCGGTCTGGGCGATCACCTCCTTCGCCTGGTGGTCGCTGAAGGGCTCGATCGTCGAGAAGTGGCCACGGCCGACGTGCTCGGGGTGCTGCTCGGCGACCTCCTCGATGTCGATCCCGCCCATGTCGCTGAAGAGCATCACGGGCTGCTTGCGGATGCCGTCCCAGACGACGCCCGCGTAGTACTCCTGCTTGACGTCGGCGCGCGTGTCCACAAGCACCCCGCGCGGCATGTGGCCGCCGATCTCGAGCTTCAGGATGTCCTCGGCGTGCCGGGCCGCGTCGTCGGGCGTGTCGGCGAACTGCACCCCGCCGGCCTTCATGCGGCCGCCGGTGAGGACCTGCGACTTGATCACGGTCGGCCCGCCGATCCGCTCGGCGGCCTCGCGCGCCTCCCCGGCAGTCGTGGCGAAGCCGAACTCCGTGACCGGGATCCCGGCCCGCTTGACGATCTGGCGGGACTCGTACTCGAAGAAGCGCATCAGCTCGTAGTGGCGCCCTCGAGCCCGTAGGCCTCGGCCAGCTCAGGGTCCTTCTCGGCCAGCTGCTCGGCCAGGGTGACCATCACCTTGCACTGCTTCCAGGTGGCGTCGTCCTGCATCTTGCCGTCGATCATGTGCACGCCGCGGCCGTCGGGGATCGCCTCGATCACCTTCTTGGCGAACCTGACCTCCTCGGGGTCGGGCGAGAACACCTTCTTGGCGATGTCGATCTGCACGGGGTGCAGCGACCAGGCGCCCACGCAGCCCAGCAGGAAGGCGGAGCGGAACTGGGTCTCGCAGCCGGCGACGTCCTTGATGTCGCCGTAGGGGCCGTAGAAGGGCAGGATTCCGGCGCCGGTGCAGGCGTCGACCATGCGGGCGATCGAGTAGTGCCAGGGGTCTTGCTGGGCGCTCGCGCGCGGGGCGTCCGGGTCGTCGGGGTCTGGGTCCTCGATCACCCGGTAGCCGGGGTGGCCGCCGCCGACGCGGGTGGTCTTCATGCGGCGCGAGGCGGCCAGGTCGGCCGGGCCGAAGCTCATGCCCTGCATGCGCGGGCTGGCGGTGGCGATCTCCTCGAGGTTCACCACGCCCTGGGCGGTCTCGAGGATCGCGTGCACCAGGATCGGCCGCTCCACGCCGGCGCGGGCCTCGAGCTGGGCCAGCAGGCGGTCCACGTAGTGGATGTCCCAGGCGCCCTCGACCTTCGGCACCATGATCACCTCGAGCTTGTCGCCGATCTCCTCGACGAGTGTGGTGATGTCGTCGAGCACCCAGGGGCTCTCGAGCGAGTTGACGCGGGTCCAGAGCGCCGTGTCGCCAAGGTCCATCTCCTTGCCTACCTTCACGAGGCCGGCGCGGGCCGCCTCCTTGCGGTCCACGGGCACGGCGTCCTCGAGGTTGCCGAGCAGGATGTCGGTCTTGGCGGCGATCTCGGACGCCTTGGCCGCCATCTTCTCGTTCGAGAAGTCGAGGAAGTGGATCATCCGCGAGGGGCGGAAGGGGATCTCGGTGACGGGGTCCGGCGCCCCGACGGCGAGGGGCTTGAAGAAGTCTCTGGGGTTGCGCATCGGGCGGGAGACCCTACCTGAGGTGCGAGCTAGGGTTACGCCGATGCGCCTTCGCGTGACCCTCCTGGCGGTCCTCGTGCTGTGCCTGGTACCCGCCTCGGCGGGGGCATCGGTGCCCGCCCTGAGGGGGGCCGCGAGCCACCCGTTGAGCGAGACGCCGGCCGAGTTCGGCCAGGAGCTCGACCTGCTGCAACAGCTGGGTGCCAACGAGGTCCGCATCGACATGGGCTGGGCCACCCTGGAGTTCTCGGGCAAGGGGCAGTACGACACCGCCTACCTGAACAAGGCCAAGCAGTTCGTCGCGGACGCGAGGGACCACGGGATCCAGGTCGTGCTCACCCTCTGGCAGACCCCTTGCTGGGCGTCATCGGCGCCCGAGAGCGCCAAGCAGGGCTGCGTGGGCGCCTGGTACGACCCGCCGCGCAGCGTCCAGCTCTACCCGCCGACCAACGCCCAGGACTTCGCCGACGCGGCGGCCTACATAGTCGGGCAGCTCGGCAGCGGGCTGGCCGCGATCGAGGTCTGGAACGAGCCCAACTACATCCCGTACTTCTTCAACGTGCCCGACCGGCACACGGCCGAGGACAGGTACGCCGCGATGCTCAACGCGACGTACCCCGCCGTGAAGGCTGCCGCGCCCGCCGTGAACGTGATCGGGCCGGCGATGCTCGACTCGGACGCCGACTTCCTGGCTGGGCTGTACGACCGCGGCATCAAGGCCCACACCGACGGCATCTCGCTGCGCCCGTTCAACGGCGGCCGTGACCCGCGCAGCACGGAGATGCCCCCGGACGGCGTACCCGCCTCGTTCCTGCTCGGCGTGCCCACCGTGCGCGACGTGATGGCCCAGTACGGCGACAGCGTGAAGAAGCTGTGGTTCACCGAGCTCGGCTGGTCGAGCTGCGTGAACCCTCCCGACCCGAACCCGCCCATCTCCTCGTGGTGCGTGGGGGAGGACAAGCAGGCCCAGTACATCGCCGACGCCTACCGGATCGTGCGCGACCGCTGGGACTTCGTGCGGCTCTTCTCCGTCTACACGCTCCGCAACACGGGCAGCGGCTCGAGTCGCGAGGACCAGATGGGCATGCTGCAGCAGGACTTCGATCCGAAGCCGGCCTTCGACGCCTTCAAGGCCGTGCTGGCCGAGCCGGTTCCCGTGCCTCCAGCCGTTGCGGCATCCGTCCCGCCACCGCCCCCCCCGCCGCCGGTTCACAAGGCCAAGCCCGTGCTCTCGAAGCTGCGGCTCTCGCACGGCCGGCTGACGTACGTGCTCACGCGGCGGGCGCGGGTCACCTTCACGCTCCAGCGCGCCCTGCACGGCAGGTGGGGGCGCGTTAGAAAGGCGCTCGTGCTGAAGGGCCGACGCGGCGTCAACCGCCTCAGGTTGAGCAAGGTCCTCGGCAGGCGCCGCCTCGCGGCAGGCCGCTACAGGCTGACCGTGGCGGCGGGCGCCGCGTCGCGTCCGCTGCGCGTCAGGTTCCGGCTGCCCTGAGCGTCTAGTGCAGGCTCGAGCTTGCGGCGATCAAGCGCGTGCCGCGAGCCTTCGCCACGAAGCGCCAGTGCTTGCGGTGCAGGCGGCTCGACAGCCGGGCGCGGAAGCGGCCCGAGCGCTTGACCCTGATCACCTTGCGGTAGCTCGCGTGCCGGCTGACGCGCAGCTTGCCGTGGACGCGACGGACGCGGTAGCCGCGGACGGTCACGGTCCTGGCCTGGGGCGCCGCGCCGCGCGCGAACACCTTGAGGCCCCGCTTGAAGACCCTGAGGCTGATGTGCTTGGGCCGCCCGGAGCCGTGCGACAGCCTCCAGGCCGCGCCGCGGAAGGCCGCGAAGGCCGGCTTCTCGGAGCCGTCGTAGCGCAGCAGGCCGAAGTTGTCGTTGCGGTTGCCGCGATCCGGGGAGGTGTCCTGAACCTTGAACCAGACGCCGACCTTGACGTAGCTCCAGCTGGCCATGCGCGCGTAGGCCTCGCGCAGGTACTTGGCCTGAACGCCTTCGTTTACGCCGTTCTCGTAGGCGCGCCCGCCGCGCACCTTGCAGGTGCTCCAGCCGAACTCGGTCAGCCACAACGGGCGGTTCTGCCCGTAGCGTAGGAGCGTCTCCCGCACCTGGGGCACGCCGGCGGCGAGTGACGCCTTGGACCAGCCGGGCACGCCCGGGGACAGCGGCGAGCGGTCCTCGCTGTAGGGGTGTACCGACCAGGCGTCGAAGTGGTCGCCGACGCCCAGCTTCAGCAGCTTCTCGGTGAACTCGTAGTCGGAGTTCGCGAGCGACCCGGCGACGATCGTGGTGCCGGGGTAGGCGCGCTTCGCGGCGGGGTAGGCGGCGCGGACCAGCGGGGCGTAGGCGGCCGCCGGGTTGTCGGCGACCAGGTAGTCGGGCTCGTTGGGCTCGTTCCAGATCTCCCACGCCTTCACGCGGCTGCCGTAGCGGCGCACCGCCCAGGCCAGCGCGTCCGCGTAGTCCTGCGCGTCCTTGGGGGCGTAGCGCTGGACGTTGCGGTTCCACCAGCTGCCCGTGCACCCCTGCTTCAGGCTCTCGGGGGCGCTGGAGGCCCAGCAGGGCGTCTCCCAGAAGGTCAGCAGCAGCTTCAGCCCGCGGCGGTTGGCGCCGTCCACGACGTGGTCGAGCCTGTCGACGTACCAGGCGTCGTACTGGCCCTTGGCGTTCGGCTCCAGGCTCGCCCAGCCCACGTCAACTCGTAGCATCCCCGCACCTGAGTCCTTGGCGCGGTCGAGCTGGTGGTCCACGGCGGCCGTGTCGTACTGGCCCCACATCAGGTGCGCCTGGAGGGCGGGCACCGGGGCCGCGGAGGCTGCGGACGGGACTGCGAGGCAACCCAGCACGAGCGCGAAGCATGCCAACATCAGCAGGGTTCGCATCCGGCCCGGGCCGACGCCGGAGGGCGGGCGGGACATAGGTGATGGATCGACGCCCTCCCGGCCGCCGATGAGGTTCGCCGCCCTGAGCTGGACATCCGTCCAGACGCCTCCGGACACGGCTGGACGCGCGTCCAGCTCTATATTCGCCGCGTGCCCCGGGCTCCCACCGTGCTACAGGTGCTGCAGCCCCCGGACGGTGGCGCCGCCGAGCACGTTCTTTGGCTTGTCCAGGGACTTTCTCAGCGCGGCTTCGAGGTCGAGCTGGCCACCGGCGCCGACAGCGCGATCGCGCCCAGGCTGCGCGAAGGCGGCGCCGTGGTGCACGAGCTGCCGCTGGTGCGCGGCCCGGGGGGTCACGACCTGGCCGCGGCCCGCGGCCTGCGGGCGCTCGACCGCGAGCGCGGCTACGACCTCGTGCACGGCCACAGCGCCAAGGCGGGCGCGCTCGTACGGATGAGCCTGCCGCGGCGGCGGCGGCTCGTGTACACACCGCACTGCTTCCCCTTCGCCAACGCCAGCCTCGGCGCGGCGGAGCGGCTCGCCTACAGGGCGGTGGAGCAGGCGCTCGTGCCGCGCTCGGGCGCGCTGGTGGCGGTGTGCGACTGGGAGCGGCGCGAGGGCGAGCGCAGCCTGCGCGGAGCCGGGCGGCTGCTGCACACGATCGAGAACGGCGTGGCCTCGACGGCCGGGGCCGAGCCCGATCCCGAGCTGCTCGCGTTCAAGGGCTCGGATCCGCTGGCCGGCGCGATCGGCGGGTTGCGGCCGCCCAAGCAGCCGCTGCTGGCGGTGAGGGCGGTGGCCGCGCTCGCGCGCGAGGGCGTGCCCGGGAAGCTCGCCTTCGTGGGCGACGGGCCGCTCCGCGACGCCGTGACGGCCGAGATCGAGCGCCTCGGCGTGGGGGAGCGCGTGCGCTGGTTTCCCTATCTCGGCGAGATGGGCCCGCACCTGGCCGCGCTGGACGTGTTCGTGCTCAGCTCCGCGTCGGAGGCGCTGCCGCTGTCGGTGCTCGAGGCGATGAGCTGCGGCCGGCCGGTGCTGGCCACGAGCGTGGGCGGGCTGTCGGAGGCGGTTGCGGACGGCGAGACCGGGCTGCTGGCGGCGCCCGGCGACGAGGACGGCTTTGCGGCCACGCTGGCGCGCCTCTGCTCGGACGCCGCCCTGCGCGAGCGCCTCGGCGCGGCCGGCCGCGAGCGCTACGAGCGCCGCTTCGGGCTCGAGCGGATGCTCGACGAGCTGGCCGAGCTCTACCGCGAGCTGCTCGCCGGGGACCCGCCACGCGCGGGGTTAACGTAGCGAGCCGTGCGCTTCTCGGTGGTGATCGCGACCAAGGGTCGCCCGGAGATCCTGCGCGAGACGCTCGCGAGCATCGAGCGCTGCAGCCCGCCCCCGGACGAGCTGATCGTGGTGGACGGCGACGAGCGCGGCTCGGCGCGCGGCCCCGTGGAGGCACTGCGGAAGTCCGCCCCGGGCCTGGAAGCGCGCTACCTGCCGAGTGAGCCCGGGCTCACCCGCCAGCGCAACGCCGGCGCCCGCGCGGCGGGCGGCGACGTGCTGGTGTTCCTCGACGACGACGTGCAGGTGGACCCGGGCCTGTTCGCGGCCCTGGCTCGCGGCTATGAGGATCCGGCGGTGGTGGGGGCCACCGGCGTGGTGGTGGAGGAGAGCGCGCGCCGCTTCGTTGGCAAGAGCTCGCCGCTGCGGCGGCTGCTGCTGGGGCGCCGCGCGGAGGGCCGGATGACCCGCTTCGGATACCCGCGTCGGCTCCACGACCAGGGCGTCGAGCGCGACGTGGAGTTCATGCCGGGCTGCCTGATGAGCGGGCGCCGCGAGCTGGTCGCCCGGGTGGGCTTCGACGAGCGCCTGACCGGCTACGGCCTGGCCGAGGACGAGGACTTCTCCTACCGCCTCTCGCGCCTTGGCACCCTCCGCCACCTTCCCGACGCGAGCGTGATCCACAGGAACACCGGCTTCCTGACCACCGACGCGCGCGCCTTCAACCGCATGGTCGTGGTGAACCGGGCATACCTCTTCCGCAAGAACTTCGACCGCCCGCCGCTGGCGCGCGTGGAGTTCGCGCTCTTCGTGCTCGGGCTGGCGGTCCACCGCGCGCTGAACCGCGAGTGGAGCGGAGTGGCCGGGATCGGGGAGGGGACGCTCGAGGCATGGCGCAGCCGGTAGCCGCGGTCCCGGTCACGTTTGTCTCCTCGCACGCCTACTCGGGCGGCTCCGAGCGCTACCTCGAGCTGCTGCTGGGCGAGCTGGGGAAGGACTGGGTGAACGGCGTCGTGGCGCTCGCGGACGGGCCCTTCGTGGAGCGCATGCGCAGGCTGGGATGGCCGGTGGAGGTGGTGCCCACCCCGGCCAGGCTGGGGATGCTGCCGGCAGCGCTTCGGCTGCGGCGGGTGCTGCTGGCGCGGCGGCCGGCCGTGGTGCACGCGAACGGGGTGAAGGCGGCGCTGGTTGCCGGCATCGCCACCGCCGGGAGCGGCATCCCGGTGCTCTGGCTGAAGCACGACTTCAGCTGGGACGGGCCGCTGGCGCGCGCGGTGGCGTGGCGCAGCGCCGCCGTGGTGGCCGTCGCCACGGCCATCACGACCGTGTTCGGGCCGCGTCTCGCGCGCAAGGTCTCGGTGGTGCCCAACGGCATCCCCGACCTGCGGCGGGACGGCGCGCCCGGCCGCGCGCGCCTGGAGGCCGAGCTCGGTGCGGCGCCGGGCGCCCAGCTGGCCGTGCTCGTAGGCCGCCTCGACCGCGCCAAGGGCCAGCTCGAGCTGGTCGAGGCGGTGCCGCGCGTGCTGGAGGCTCGCCCGGACGCGCGCTTCGCGCTGATCGGCGGCGAGTCGCACGCCGAGCGTGAGTACGCCCAGCTCGTGTGGCGCAGGATCGAGGAACTCGGCGTGGGGCGGAGCGTGAGCTGGCTGGGCCACCGCGACGACGCGCTCGACCTCGTGGCCGGCGCCGACCTGCTGGTGGTATCGAGCGTGCCCGACGCGCGCGGGGCCGGCCGCGAGGCCTGTCCGTACGCGCTGCTCGAGGCCATGTCGCTCGGGACGGCGGTGGTGGCCTACGCCGACGGCGGCATCCCGGAGGTCCTGGGCGACGCCGGCCGCCTGGTGCCCCCGGGCGACCGGGAGGCGCTTGGGGCGGCGATAGCCGAGCTGCTGGGCGACCCGGGCTCGCGCGAGGCGCTGGCCGGCGCCGCCCGCGAGCGGGTGCTCCAGCGCAACCGCGTCGACGCGATGGCCGAGGCGATGACGGCGCGCTACGCCGAGCTGGCGTCCGGCTGAGCGTCCAGCGCGGCCATGGGGTCCGTAGTACGCCAGAGCACCGTGGCGGCGCCGCAGAGCATGAAGATGACGGCCACGATCACGTTCGACCGCAGCGTGTAGTCAACGAGGCCCTGTAGCCCCAGTGACGCGAAGGCCGCGGCTATGGCGAGCACGAGGCCGCGTTCCGCCCGCTGGCCGAAGCGCCAGCCGCGGATCAGCAGCCGCAGCAGCGTGAGGGTCACCCAGGTGAGAGCGGCGAGCCCGATCACCCCCAGCTCCGCGGTGATCGTGAGCGCGATGTCATGGGCGTGCTCGTAGGTCTCGTTGGCCGCGGGCCCCAGCAGCAGCCCGTAGCTGGGCGCGACGAGGCTGAAGCTGTTGCCGCCGATCCCGAAGATCGGGTGGTCCTTGATGATCTGCTCCGCACCTCGCCAGACGGCGAAGCGCGGGTCGACGCCCTGCGCCGAGTAGGAGATCGACGAGAGCCGCTCGCTGAGCACCCGCGTCTGCTGGAGGTCGCCGAGCCCCGCGGTCCCTGTGACGGCGAACATGGCGATCACCGTGACCAGCACGAGCGCGGTGTAGCGGATCGGCTGCCACAGCAGGAGCACCCCGAGCGCCCCGGCCATGGCCAGCAGGCCGCCGCGCGACAGCGAGAGGGCCACACCGCTCACCGCCAGCAGTGCGGCGACCGCGGCGAACGGCCGCAAGCTGCGCCGCCCGATGAAGGCGAGCACCAGCGCCCCGGGCAGCGCGAGCCCCTCGAAGGTGGCGAGCGTGTTGGGGTGGCTGAAGGAGCCCTGCGCGCGGCCGGTGGCGTTCTGCCCCACGCCCTCGAGCACGACGTTCGTCCCGCCACCCGATTGAATCGCGGCGATCACGCCCACGACCCCGGCCGACAGCGCCAGCACCATCAACAGGCTGCGCACGGTCTGCACGCGGCCGTCGGCCACGACCATCTCGTAGATCAGGAAGAACAGCGCCCACATCAGCAGCATGCGAATGACGGGGTACATCTGCGGCGCGAACGTCAGGCCGGGCACGATCGCCAGCACGAGCGCCCCGAGCGGCCAGCTGAGCGGCGCGCGGACGAAGAGCGGCTCGCGCTCGGCGAGCCGGTTGGCCGCCCAGCCGAGGCCGGTGAGCGCGAACATCCCCTCGGATGCCGAGATTCCGCCGGCGCCGAGCTTGATGAACTGGAACAGCTCGAGCGGCACGAGCGCGAGCGCCAGGTGCAGGGAGAACATCGGCCGCATCAGCGCCACCACGAGCAGCCCGGCCGCGACCAGCAGAGCGGCCGGCACCCAGGGCGCGGTCCGGTAGGCCAGCAGCACGCTGCCGGCGCCCACCGCCACTCCGCCCAGCAGCACGCCCGCGGTGGCGACCCCGAGCCCCGTCCCCCCGAGCGGACGCAATCTTGCGGCGATCGAAGACATCCCTCGGCCCGAATGTACAGATCCGCCCGGGGCCCTCCGGGACGGCGCGTCTATATTGCCCGCTGTGCCGAACGAGGAATTCAGCGTCGATCAGGCCAAGCGGGAGGCCACCGGAGCCCGCCCGTACGGCCGCTACCTCGAGGACTTCGAGGTCGGTGCGATCTACCAGCACTGGCCCGCCAAGACGATCACTGAGGCCGACGACCACCTCTTCTGCCTGATCACGATGAACCACCACCCGCTGCACATCAACGACGTCTACGCGTCGAAGTCGCAGCAGGGCCGCAACGTCGTGGTTGGGCCGCTCGTGTACTCGCTGGCGCTGGGCATGTCCGTGGCAGACGTGTCGGGCAAGGCGATCGCAAACCTCGCCACCGACGAGCTTTCCCACCCCGCCCCCGTGTTCCATGGGGACACCCTGTTCGTGCAGAGCGAGGTGCTCGAGGTGACCCCGTCGCGCTCCAAGCCGGACCGCGGCGTCGTGCGCGTCAAGACCGATGCCTTCAACCAGGACGGCGTCCTGGTGGCGAGCTTCAAGCGGGCCGTGCTGGTGCCGCGCCGCACGGATCAGTAAAGGGAAACCCCGGCGCGTCCGAACGTGGACACTACGATGCTCCAATGAGGAAGGATACGCCGCTCGGGATCGTCCTGCGGCGGAAGTGGATCGTGATATTCACGTTCGTGGTCGTCGTCGCCACGGCGGCGGCGGTCTCGGTGTCCCTCCAGAAGGTCTACGGGGCAAGCGCGCGCCTGCTCGTGACCGTCTCCCAGGGCACCCAGAGCTTCGACACGGTCCAGGCCGGCCAGGCCACCGCGCGCTCGTACGCCGAGATCATCGCCAGCCCGAACATCGCCCAGCGCGTGGCCACGCGCCTGGGCGCCAAGGAGCAGAACATCGAGAGCGCGATGAGCTTCGAGCAGGTGCCCGACACGCAGCTCATCAAGGTGAGCGCGGAGGCCCCCAACGCCGACCGGGCCAAGCAGATCGCCGACGCCTACGCCCAGGTGTTCATCGAGTACGCGCGCGCCAACCTCGGCCGCACCACGGGGGCCTCCATCACGCTCGCCGACGCCGCGCCGCGGCCCACCGCGGCCACCCGACCCCAGCCCACCCTTTACGTGCTGGCCGCGGCGCTGTTCGCCATCGTGCTGGGCACGGCGCTGGCGCTGCTGCGCGAGCGGCTCGACAGGCGCCTTCGCACCGCCGAGGACGTGGAGGCCGCGTTCGACGTGCCCGTGCTGGCCCGCATTCCGCGCCGTGGCCGCGGCGAGTCCTCGATCGCCTCCTTCAAGGAGGCCAACCGGGTGCTGCGTACGAACCTCCAGTTCGCCAGGGGCGGCGCCAACCTGCGCTCGATCGCGATAACCAGCGGCGGGCAGGGCGAGGGGAAGACCACCACCACGGCCAGCCTGGCGATCGCGGCCGTCGAGTTCGGCTCGAAGGTGCTGGCCGTCGAAGGCGACCTGCGCCGGCCCGCGCTCCAGGCCGCGCTGCTGCCCGAGGCGGACGAGACGCTCCAGCCCGGCTTCAGCAACTACCTGGTCCAGTCCGCCGAGCTCGACGAGGTGATCTACCCCACCAGCACGCCGAACGTGGAGCTGCTGCCCCCAGGTCCGCTGCCGCCCAGCCCCGCGCCGCTGCTCGAGTCCGAGCGCGCGCAGACGCTCGTGGACGACCTCGTCACGCGGGCCGACCTCGTGATCATCGACTGCCCGCCGCTCAGCGTCGACGCCGACGCGTCGGTGATCTCGCAGTGGGTCGACGGCGTGATCATGGTGGTGGACCTGAAGAGGTCGACGGACCGCTCGGTGCGCTCGGCCATCCGCCAGCTCGAGGCCGTGCAGGCGCCCCTGCTGGGGTTCGTCGTGAACCGCGACTCCCACGTCTCCGGCGCCGAGTACGAGTACTACGCGCCCACCGAGCGGCGCAAGAAGACCGCCTCGCGCAGCTAGCCCGGCCTGCGCCGCCTCAGCGGCTGCTGCCGGCGAACGGAAGGCTGCGCCGGACCAGTCCTTCCACGAAGCTCAGGTCGCCGGGGCTGATGCGCCGCTCCAGCGTCACGAAGACTGCCACGTAGACGATTGCCCCGGCCGCCATCGCCACCAGCGGCAGCTGCATCAGCGCGAGCATCGTGCCCGCCATCGCCAGGCCCGCAGCGAGCGGCGCCACGAACGTCGCGCGCCACTCGATCCCGCCCACCTCGCGCGTGGCCAGGCGCATGGTGAAGCCCACGAACACGATCTCGGTGATCAGCATCGCGAGCGCCGAGCCGCTGTCGTCGAGGCTCGGGATCAGCGCCAGGTTCAGGCCGGTGTTGAGCGCGGTGGCCATCGCGGCGATCGGCACCAGGCGGCGCGGCCCTAGGCGCGAGGAGATCAGCGAGCCCGAGAGCACCACCACGCAGATGATCACCACCACCGGCGCCAACAGCCGCAGCGGGTCCGCGGCCGCGCGGAAGTCGGCGCCGAACACGAGGACGCAGATCGGCTCGGCCAGCACCATCAGGGGGATGGCCACCGGCAGCAGCAGCACCAGGGAGACCTTGATCGAGCGCTGGAACACCGAGCCCACGGTCGGCGCGCTCTCGCGGCCCAGGTAGGCGTACATGGCGGTGAACGCGCCCTCGAGCGCCCAGGCCACGAACAGCGTGGACTCCAGCAGGCGGTAGGCGCTGCCGTAGCGCCCGACCGCGGTCTGGGTGGCCAGCAGCGACAGGATCACCGCGTCGAGCCGGAACAGCAGCAGGTTGAACACGTCCTGGATGGCGAACGGGAAGCTGGTGGTCACGAGGCCGAGCCAGGTGCGCCTGTCGACCTTGCCGCCCGGGATCCCGATGTGCTTTCGCAGCACGAGGCCGCTGGTCAGCACGCCCAGAGCCGATCCGACCGAGTAGCTGGCCGCCACCGCCACGACGCCGTAGCCGAAGGCGAGCAGTGTCAGGCCCACGACCGCGGTGACGATCCGCTGGACCACCAGGCTCAGGGCCAGCAGGTCGCCGCGCTCGGTGCCGTTGAAGACCCCCTCGAAGGTCTTCCCGATCAGGTTGAGCAGCAGGCCGACCGTGAGCACGTACGCCGCCTCGCGGGTGCGCGTGTCGTAGCCGATCAGGTTGAGGACCACCAGCGCGACCGTGAGCACGGGCACGGTCAGCGAGAGCTTCAGCCCGATGATGTTGAAGAAGAGGCGATCCAGGTTCCCCCGGTCACGGGCCACCTGGCGCAGCAGGTACTGATCGGTGCCGACTCCGATCGGGAGCGTGGCTACCTGCATGAACGCGAGGGCGATCACGTACGAGCCCACGCCCTCCTGGCCCACCGCACGCGTGAGCCCCGCGAACAGGACGAAGGTCGCGAGCTTCCCGGCGATCTCCGCCGCCGCGCGCACGGTGGTGTTCCTCGCCGCCCGCTCGCCGGCCCTGCGCCCGGCGCTGCTGGGCAGCGCGCTGACGGGATCCGACAGGGGGGCGGCGTGGCCGCGGCGCCGGATCCTGCGCGTGGCGCCCCGGTAGAGGCGACCCGGGCCGCTCTCGAACAACGTCTGGTAGAGGTCCCAGAGCTTCATCACGAAGCTCGCCAGGCCGTCGTTGCCCGTGATCATCGAGCGCTTCATCTCGAGTGGCGACCAGCTGCCGCGCCCCTCGCCCGTGACCGCGGCCTCGAACCCGGCCTTGACCGCCGCTTCGAGCGCCACCGGGCCGTAGAGGCAGTAGGGGTACGCGAAGGTCCGCACCGGCGTCTGAACGATCTCCTCGAGGCGCTCGCGGCTCTCGACCATCTCCCGCAGGCAGTCGTCCTCCCCGAGCGCCGACAGGTCGGCGTGGTGGACCGTGTGGGCCCCCAGCTCGATTCCGGCGGCGTCCAGCTCGCGCAGCTCGTCCACGGTCATCATGCGGGCCTCGGAGCCGGGGGAGAACCAGGGGTTGCGCTGGCCGATCAGCCCGGTGGTCACGTACACCGTGGCCGGGATCCCGAGCTGCTGCAGGATCGGCAGCACCACCGAGTGGTTGTCCGACATCCCGTCGTCGAAGCTGAGCGCCACCAGGCCGGGTGGCGGCCTGCCCCCGCCCGCGCGCTCGGCGAGCTCGGCAACCGTCGTGAACTCGAAGCCCGCCTGCATCAGCAGGTGCAGCTGCAGCTCGAAGCTCTCGGTCGGGATGCGTAGGAAGGCGGGGTCTTCGCCGGGTGCCGAGGGGCCTACGCCGTGATAGCCGAGGACGACCGATCGGCGCCGCCGCAGAGCGCGCAGCGCGCGACTGGCCAGACGCTCGAGCACACATTCATGGTGCCACACGTGGCGGCGCTAGCCGCGCTGCAAGCGGGTCCGAGCCCGCCGGGCGAGCGCCCGTGGAGCCAGCTGCAGGCGGGTGAGCGGGCGGCGCGCTCCGGGAGGGAGGAGCAGCGTCGTCTCGAGCACGTCCTCGGCATCGGCCATGCGGTACTTGTACGGCTCGGTGCCGCCGCCCAGGTCGAGTCGGCGCTCGCCGCGCCCGATCGCGTCCCTGATCGCGGCCTCGACGCCCCGCAGCGAGGGCTGCACGTCCGACCAGTCGGGGTCGAAGCCCCCGTTCCAGTAGGCCAGCACGCCGCCCGCGGCCACGAACAGGTTCGAGCTGATCACCTTCCCGTCCACCGCCAGGGAGAACAGGCGCAGGCGCTCTGAGGCCAGCAGCTCGCGTCCTGCGTCCGCCAGCATGAGCTCTACGGGCCCTGTAAGGGCCACAGAGCCCCCGCGGCCCTCCCAGCGCTGATGGTGCAGCCGCGCGAACTCTCGGAGCCCGCTGTCGAGCTCCTGCTCGCTCCTGGCCAAGCGGAACTCGGCGCCCTTTTCCTCCAGCTGCTTGGTGTTGCGGCGCGAGTAGCCCCTGAACTTGCGGCTGCGGCGCCCCAGCCAGTCCTCGAAGCTCGAGTCCTCGAGCTGGATCGTGAGCGCGGGCCGGGTCCAGAGCCGGCTCACGGCGGGCCGTCCCGAGCCGGGCCAGGCCTCCGCCAGCAGCTCGGGCCAGCCCGAGGCCGCGTCCAGGCTCTCGAAGGAGACCACCGCGGGGCGCGGCCGCGCTTCCGCCAGGACGGCGGCGATCGCGCGAGCGGCCTCCCGCTGTGACCCGGGCGCGGCCAGCGGCTCCACGCGGTGGGAGAGGTCGGCGGCCATCAGCCGGTAGCGCGTGGGGCGGGCGCGCGCTCTCTCCGCGTAGAAGGGCGCCAGGCCGACCAGGCGGTCCTGGTCTCTGACGGCCACGGCCCGCACCGGCCCCCGCGAGCTGCCGACGTGGCGCCACCAGGCGAGCATCCAGGCGGGGGCGCAGTACGGCCTGCCCGCGGCCACGGCCAGCGCATCCCACTCGGCGCGAAGCGCCTCGAGGCCGTCCGTGTCCTCGATCAGCGCGCCGGATAGCGCCATCGCGGCAGCTTATCCGGCGCGCTGTGAGGAGCTGCTTACTTCGTACCTAGCCTGGCCACCCAGATCGTGACGGTGCGGCCGCGGAAGCGGCCCTTCGTGGCGGCTATCCCGATGCGGTTGAAGCCGCCGTGAAGCAGCACGGCACGGTGGGTTGGGGAGTTCCTCCAGTTCCTTAAGGTGGTGCCCACCTGCCTACGGCCGACGGTGAGCGCGATGCACTCACCGAGGCTGCGGAACCCATGCATGGACCCCTGCGCGCTGTGCGCGAAGACGTCCCGCTGGATCATCCAGCGCGACTGGTGGCTGGACTGGCGGCTGAGGGTGGAGGAAAGGTGAAGCGCCCTCAAGTGGTGGTGGGCGCGAAAGGCGTTGATCCGCTGCACCATTTGGGATGCGGCCGCGGTTTTGGCCACGGGCGATCCCTGCGCGGCGGCGCGAGGCAGGGCAAGGCAGACGGCAACAAGCATGCACGGTACGACGAGCGTGCGCGCTCGAGTCATTGGACCCTCTCTTTCGTCGGCCTACGGGGTTAGCTGACGGGCTCGCGTAGAAAGAGCCAACGCGTCACTCAGCAAGCTCGAGGCCTGCCGGGCGATTCGCCCCACACAACTGGGTCCCCCGTTCCCCCTCATTCGGCACGAGAGGGATTCGGCGTATGCAGGCGGCACTGTACCGCGTTGTCCGGAGGGGTGGTTTCCCGCTGTTACTCGCCCCGCCTGAACACCACTGAAATGGTGGTCAGGAGGATCACCAGGTCCAGCCAGAGCGACCAATTCTGGATGTAGTAGTTGTCCCACTCCACCCGGTCGCGCAGCGAGGTGTTGCCCCTCAGGCCGTGCACCTGGGCCCAGCCGGTCATGCCCGACTTGACCTTCTGCCGCTCCTTGTAGCGGTAGATCTTCTCCCCGAACAGCTGGGTGAACTCGGGGCGCTCGGGGCGCGGTCCCACGAGGCTCATCTCGCCGCGCAGCACGTTCCAGAGCTGGGGCAGCTCGTCGACGGAGTGGCTGCGCAGGAACAGGCCGACGCGGGTCACGCGGTCGTAGTCCTCGACCCCGCCGGGGCCGACGTCCTCGCCGGGGGTGGGGGGGGCGCCCGAGCTCTCCTCGGGCACGGTCATCGAGCGGAACTTCAGCATCTCGAACTCGCGCCCGTCGCGCCCGACGCGCAGCTGGCGGAAGAGCACGGGCCCGGGGGAGCTGAGCTTGACCGCGATGGACAGGGCGATGAGCACCGGCGAGAGCACGATCGCGAAGGCCACGGCCCCGACGCGGTCGATCACGTGCTTGACCGCGAACTGCCAGCCCTTGGGGTCGATGGAGCGCAGCCCGTAGAGGGGCAGCCCGCCGATGTGCTCGAGTCCGACGTGCACGTTGATGTTCTCGAACAGGCGGGGCACCACGGAGATCTCGAGCCCGAGCGCCTCGCACTCCTGGACCAGCGGGATCAGGTCTCGGTCGGGCGCGGAGCTGAAGCCCAGCACCACGTGCTTTGCCTGGGTCTCCCGGGCAATCCGGGCGAGGTCGTCGGGCGAGCCCAGCACCGGAGCGTGGCGCTCGGGGGCCAGCTCATGCGGCGCGGGGTCGGCATCGAGGTAGCCCACCGGCAGCAGTCCGAGCTCGGGCTGTGCGAAGAGGCGCCGCTCCACGTGGGCGCCCACGCGGCCGGCGCCGACGATCAGGGTGCGCTTGGCGATCAGGCGAGTTGCGCGCGCGCTGAGCTGCAGCCAGCCCAGGACCGCCCGCCCGCCGAGCACGTAGACGGTGCCGAACAGCCAGGCCCGCGCCAGCAGCACGGCCGGCTGGGAGTCGGGCTCGATGAGCGCGGCGGTAGCGATCATCGAGATGGCCCCCAGCGAGGTGGCGGCCACGACTTGCGCGAGGCCGCCCACCAGGTTGAGGCCGATCGTCTCGCGGTACATGCCCCAGGCCACGAGCAGGGCGAGCACGATCGGCGGGAAGAGCCAGATCAGCACCATCCCGTCGAGGCCGCCGGGGCGGTCGGGAGCGCCCACCAGCGCGGCCACGTTGCCCAGCATGAGCAACGCCGCGTCGGTGCCGAAGCGCAGGCAGAGCCAGCCACGGCCCTCGAACAGCCTTTGCCGTGCCGGCCTGCGACCGGCGCCCGTCCCTCGCGAAGGAGGAGCGGACGCCGGTGATGAAGTCAACGTTGCGGGGGTCCGCTCCAACTGTCGGGCGCTCCAGGAATCCGAACCGGCGCGACCGTAGCGCGCGCCGGTGTGTGTTCTACTCCTATTCGGCTTCCGGGTGCGGCCGGTTGAGGATTAGACCGAGTTCGGCGCGCGCGTCAGGCGACGCATGCCGAGGCCTGCCACCAGCAGCACTCCGCCGGCGCCAAGCAGCAGCGCGACGTCAATGCCAGTGAACGGAAGGCTTCCGCTGCCAGCAGGCTGGGTGCTGGTCGGCGTCGCCGTGTTGCCAGCGGCGGCCGTGCCGTTGACAGGTCCGTTGGCCTTCTCAAGTCCACCCTGGACCTGGTCCTGCTGCTGGCCGGCGACGTTGTTGTAGCCCTCGAGCGTCTGCCCGAAAGCCGGCCCAACACCGACTGCCATCAGTACAAGAACCGTTATAAGACTCGTAATTAGCTTCATAGTGCCCTTCATGTCCGTGAGCAGGCTGGCCGATCCCCAGGACGCTCCCGTCTAGATCTTCCGCTCCGTCCGTGGTTTGCGGAGTCCGAAGCGATCTTGACCGAGAGAGCCCGTTTAGAACCGGTTCCCTTTCTTACCATGGAAAATTCAATCCCGCTAGATAAGACTCCCCACCCCTGCCGAGGGATAAACGTAAGCCCTGACTCCAGCGGACAAGCAATCTTAGCGATCGAAAAGGCGGGCTCGCGCCAGCAGCCTCCGATTTACCTCTGTTATGCGGATCTTGCGCCCCGCGCGGAGGTCCCCGAGCACTCCCAGCGTGAACTCGTCGCGCGGACTGAGGCGCAGAGCCCGTTCCAACTTTTTCCGCGCGAGCGCCCGCCGGCCGCCGTCCGCGTCGATCAGGCCGAGCTCGAAAGTCGCGTAGATGTTGCGCGGCTCGCGCTTTAGCGCGTCCCTGAAAGAGCGCGCCGCGGCCTGGTTGCGGCCTAGGCGGAGCGAGATGGTGGCGCTGGTGAGCTGAGCCTGCGGGCTGAGCGGGTTTAGCCCCTCGGCGCGGTCGAGCCGCTGCTGCGCGCCGGCCGGGTCGCTCGGCCAGTTGCGGCTGGCGCTTCTCACGTCCAGTTCGGCGACCCAGGGCAGGACGAAGCTGACCGCCACCGCCAGCACCGCCAGCAGCCCCACGGCCGCCGCGACGCGGCTGACCCCGCCGGCGACGGCCCGCGGTGGGGCGGCCGAGCCGGCCGCGGCGGCGAGCAGGGCGAGGGCAAGCCCGGTCACGGCGGGGATCTCCCAGAGCCAGTCGAGCGACGCGTGCAGCAGCCAGTAGGCGAAGGCGCCGAGGCAGGCGGCCACCGGCAGCGCGGCGGCGGCCCTGGCCCGAAGCGCGGCCGCCGCGGCCGCGCCGAGCGCGCCCAGGAGCAGGAGGAGGCCGGGGATGCCCAGCTGGGAGAAGGCCTCGAGCTCGAGCGAGTGGGTGTAGCGCGGCTGCTCGCTGCTGTGGCCCTGCGCCAGGTACTCCTCCTGGTAGTTCTCGGCCCCGATCCCCTTGAGCGGGTGCTCGCGTCCAAGCTTCCAACCGAGCCGCCAGAAGTCGTAGCGGTTGGTGGCCACCGCGGAGAGCCGCGCCTGTCCGGCCCGCGGCGGCTCGCCGCCGTGCTTGAAGTCATGCCAGGCCTTGGAAACGCGGTCAACCGGGCCCGTGTCGGCCGAGGCCACGGCCACGAGCCCCACCGCCACCACGAGCGCGAACAGCGCGGCCACGCCGATCCCGACGCCCCTGGTGGCCGCCGGGCTCAGGCGCACGCGCCGGTCGGCGAACCCGAATGCAATTGCTAGCAGTCCCGCCACGAGCGCGGCGAGCAGCAGCGCCACCGCCGCGTCGTCCACGAGCGAGCCGAGCCCGCCGGGCCGGAAGTGGTCGTGCACCGCGAGCAGAGGGCTGGAGGCCGCGGCCGTGGCCGCCGTCACGAGCACCAGGGAGCCGAGCGTCCTGAGCCTGCCTGGAGAGAGCGCCAGCAGCGCAAGCGCGCCGAATGGAACGGTGAGCAGCCAGCCGCGGCTTTGTGACATCAGGGCCAGGCCGGCAAGCAGCGTGGCTGCGGCCACGGCCAGGCCGCGCAGCGGCGGCGCCAGCTCGCGCGCGCTCGCGAGCCCTACGCAGGGCAGCAGCCCGAGCGTCCAGAGCGCGGCGTTCGCGTTGATGTAGCCGGCCGGCTCGGCAAGCCGCGCGCCGATGAAGAAGCCCGTCGGGTCGGCGGCCAGCGCCATCCGCAGCACCTCCACGAGCCCCAGCAGCGCCAGCGCGGCGCCCACCAGGCCGAGCAGTGCCCGCAGGCCGCCGGGGCCCACCGGCCAGAGCGAGAACAGCGCAAGCACGATCAGGTAGAGGCAGTCTCGGTTGGCGCCGTCCCAGGCCGCGCCGGCCTGGCTGGCCCACGCGATCGAGGCGTAGGCGAACAACGTGAAGCAGGCGAACAGCCCCAGCGCGGCCAGCACCAGGCGCGGCGTCTCCCGCGGAACGCCGAGCATCACCAGGGTCACCGCAAGCAGCGCGAGCAGGAACAGGGCCGCCGCGTACCAGGCGCTTGCGAAGTAGCCGCCGCTGGCCGTGGCCAGCACCAGCAGGGCGACGGTGGCCAGCAGGACCGGCGCGATTCCCGGCCACTCGCGAAGCGCGACGGCCACGCCACCCAGCCTGCCGGCCGTGTACGGTCGGTCCTCCTCCGAGATGCTGCTCAAGCTCCTCTACTGGCTCGCCGTACTGGTGATCTCGCTCGCCCTCGTGGTCGTGCTGATCCTGTGGTTCGAGTCCCAGGACCAGTCGTCCGTGGAGCGCTCACTTGTGCCGGGGCCTGTGCGGCTTTCGCACGCGGGCGGGCAGCTTGGTCTTCAGCCGCGCGAACGCGATGATTCGCTGGGCGGCGCTGTACAGCGGGTGGCAGGCGGACAGCACCAGCCGGTTGTAGCTCTTCCGCTTTAGGATCGACAGCTCCGAGGGGTCCACGATCTTGAGGCGCTGCACGATGTACACGTAGCGCCCGTAGGGCATGTCCACGATGATCCGGTCGCCGCGCTTCAGGCTGTCGAGGTGCCGGAAGGGAGCGCCGTAGGTGGTCCGGTGGCCGGCTATCGCCGCGGTGCCGCGCTGGCCCGGCAGCGGGGTCGAGGGGTAGTGGCCCGGCCCCTTTCGGAGGCTGGCGGTGTCGGTGCCCTGGACCAAGAACCTCTTCAGCTTGATCGCGGGGATCGTGAGCTTGCCGATGGCGTCGCCCTTCAGCGGCTTCTTGGCGATCACCCGGGCCCGGGCCGGTGGCGAGGCCAGCGCCTCCTCCAGCTTGGTCTGCTGGCTCTGCACGAGGTACCACGACACCGGCTCCTGCCACAGGAAGGTCGCCCCGGCATCGCCGATCAGCAGTACGCCGCTGACCATCATCACCGAGGCGGCGAATCTCAGAATGGCCTTCACCACGCCCAGTCTATGTCGGGAGGGTTACGCTTTCGGACCCCAGGAATACGAACGCCAGGAGCCCAACCCGTATGACCACCCCAGCCGCGACCGCGCCGACCTCCCACGCCAAGCTCGTGGACTGGGTCGACCAGGTGGCAGAGCTAACCCAGCCTGAGGCCGTGCACTGGTGCGACGGCTCGGCGGAGGAATACGAGCTGCTCTGCAACCGCCTCGTCGAGGCGGGCACATTCGAGAAGCTCGACGACGCGAAGCGCCCGAACTCGTACCTGGCGCGCTCGGATCCCGGTGACGTGGCGCGCGTCGAGGACCGCACCTTCATCTGCTCGGAGCAGGAGTCCGACGCCGGCCCGACCAACAACTGGCGCGACCCGGCCGAGATGCGCGAGTCGCTCACCGACCTGTTCCGGGGCTCGATGCGCGGGCGGACCATGTACGTGGTGCCCTTCTCGATGGGCCCGCTGGGCTCCCCGATCGCGCACATCGGCGTGCAGCTGACCGACTCGTCGTACGTGGCGAACTCGATGCGGATCATGACCCGCATGGGCAAGGAGGCGCTCGATGTCCTGGGCGACGATGGCGACTTCGTGCCCTGCCTGCACTCGGTCGGGATGCCGCTGGGCGACGCGGTCGAGGACGTGCCGTGGCCCTGCAACGCCGAGAACAAGTACATCGTGCACTTCCCCGAGTCGCGCGAGATCTGGTCCTTCGGCTCGGGCTACGGCGGCAACGCCCTGCTCGGGAAGAAGTGCTTCGCGCTGCGGATCGCCTCGGTGATGGCGCGCGACGAGGGCTGGCTCGCCGAGCACATGCTGATCCTCAAGCTGACCTCCCCCGAAGGCGGGGTCAAGCACGTCGCGGGCGCCTTCCCGTCGGCCTGCGGCAAGACCAACCTGGCCATGCTGATCCCCACGATCGAGGGCTGGAACGTGGAGACCGTCGGCGACGACATCGCCTGGATGAAGTTCGGCGATGACGGCCGCCTGCACGCGATCAACCCGGAGTACGGCTTCTTCGGCGTCGCGCCCGGCACCGGTGAGGACACCAACCCGAACGCCATGGCCACGATCCGCGAGAACACGATCTTCACGAACTGCGCGCTCACCGACGACGGCGACGTGTGGTGGGAGGGCATGAGCGAGTCGGTGCCGGAGCACGTGATCGACTGGCACGGCAACGACTGGACGCCCGACTCCGACGAGGCGGCCGCCCACCCGAACGCGCGCTTCACCACCCCCGCGGGGCAGTGCCCCTCGATCGCGGACTCGTGGGAGGACCCCAAGGGCGTCACGATCGACGCCTTCCTGTTCGGCGGCCGGCGCGCCACCGTCGTGCCCCTCGTGACCGAGGCCTTCGATTGGAAGAACGGCGTGTTCCTCGGCTCGATCATGTCGTCGGAGACCACCGCGGCGGCCGCCGGCGAGGTGGGCGAGCTGCGCTTCGACCCGATGGCGATGCTGCCGTTCTGCGGCTATCACATGGCCGACTACTTCAAGCACTGGCTCTCGATCGGCGAGAAGGGCGGCGACGGCCTGCCGCGCATCTTCTACGTGAACTGGTTCCGCAAGGACGACGATGGCAAGTTCCTGTGGCCGGGCTTCGGCGAGAACAGCCGCGTGCTCGAGTGGGTCTTCCGGCGTTGCGACGACGACGCGGAGGCCACGGAGACGCCCATCGGCCTCGTGCCGGGGGAGGGGGCGCTCGACATGGAGGGCCTCGACATCCCGCCCGAGCGGCTGGCCGAGCTCCTGAAGGTGGACCCGGAGGAGTGGAAGAAGCAGCTGCCGCAGGTGCACGAGCACTTCGAGCAGTTCGGCGACGCGCTTCCGGACGAGCTGAAGCACCAGCTCGAGGCGCTCGAGGAGCGGCTCGCGCACTGAGGGCTACCCTCCAATCGTGTCCGTAGCGACCGGCGCGCGCCGAGTGGAGTCCCGCAATCCCGCCAACCTCGACGAGGTCGTCGCCGAGGTGGAGATGGCGGACGCGGCCGGGTTCGTGGATGCCTGCCGCCGGGCGCGCGAGGCCCAGCGCGAATGGGCGGCCACGCCGGCGCCGGTGCGCGGGCGCGCGATCCAGCTTGCGGGGCGCCTCGTGGAGGACAACAAGGAGGCGCTGGCGCGCCTGGTCACGCGCGAGATCGGAAAGCCCTACGCCGAGTCGCTGGGCGAGGTCCAGGAGGTCGTGGACACCTGCGACTTCTTCCTCTCCGAGGGCCGCCGGCTCTACGGCCAGACGGTGCCCAGCGAGATGCCCGACAAGCAGCTCTTCACGTTCCGCACGCCCGTAGGGGTGGCCGCGATCATCACCGCCGGCAACTTCCCGGTGGCGGTGCCGTCGTGGTACCTCGTGCCGGCGATCCTGTGCGGCAACGCCTGTGTGTGGAAGCCGGCCGACTACGCCCCGGCGCTGGGCCAGGCGCTGACCGACCTGTTCCTGCACGGCGGCGTGCCGGAGGGCGTGCTGAACCTGGTGCAGGCCGACGGCCCGTCCACCTTCGAGGGCCTCGAGCAGGCGCTCGGCGAGGGGCTCGTGGACAAGGTCGGGTTCACCGGCTCATCGAGCGTGGGGGCGGAGATCGGGGCCCTGAGCGGGCGCAACCTCCAGTCGCCCTGCCTCGAGCTGGGCGGCAAGAACCCGCTCGTGGTCATGCCCGACGCGGAGCTGGAGCTGGCCGTGGAGGGCTCGCTGTTCAGCGGCTTCGGCACCGCGGGCCAGCGCTGCACCTCCCTCGGCACGGTGATCGTGCACGAGTCGATCCACGACGAGTTCATGCAGCGCTTCACGAGCGCCGTGGAGCAGGCGCCTATCGGCGACCCGACACAGGACGTGCTTTATGGGCCGATGATCCACGAGCGCTTCTGCGACCGCTTCATCGACTGGCTCGAGCTGATCCGGGACCACCACTCGGTGTCCGGCTCGAGCGCCACGGGGCGGATCGACTCGGCGAACCCGCGCGAGGGCTTCGTCGGCGATCCGGAGATCGGGCTCTACTGCCACCCGACGATCGTGGACGGCGTGCGCGCGGGGGACGAGCTCTACTCCACCGAAACGTTCGGGCCGCTCGTGGGCGTGATGACCTTCTCCGACTTCGACGAGGCGATCGAGCTCGCCAACGGCCACGGCTACGGGCTCTCGGCCGCGATCTACACCACCCGCGCGGAGCACGGCTTCCGCTTCCGCGAGCGCTGCTCGGCCGGCATGGTGTCGGTGAACAACTCCACCTCCGGGGCCGAGGCGCACCTGCCCTTCGGCGGGAACGGCAAGTCGGGCAACGGCAGCCGCCAGTCGGGCATCTGGGTGCTCGACCAGTTCACGCGCTGGCAGTCGGTCAACTGGGACTACTCGGGCCGGCTGCAGAAGGCCCAGATGGACGTCGCCGAGATCAGCGGCGACCCTGACTTCCGCCTCGACGCCTGAGCGCGCTCAGGAGCCGCGCACGGCTTCCAGCGCGTCTTCGCGCGTGAGGCCGGTGGCCCGCAGCACGTCCACCGCGATCAGCCGCAGCTGCCCGACCAGGTGGAGCGCCGAGAGGTTCGCGGTCTCCTGGAGCACCGCGTTCGCCAGGCGGGCGGCCTCGAGCGCGTGCTCGCGCACGGCGTCGGGCTGGTCGCCCTCGAGGTATTGCTCGAGCGAGCGGAAGGCACCGGCCAGCTTGCGCAGCCCGGTGGGCAGCTCCTCCGGCGTGGAGTCCTCGAGCGTGATGGCCCGCGCGGCGCCGCGTGCCAGGACGCGCACGTTGGCCGGCGCGAGGCCGATCTCGTGCGCGACCAGGGAGTAGCGCTCCAGCCGGCCGCGGGCGGTCCTGCGAACGGGTGCCAGGCGCGCCGTGTCCAGGCCGGCCGCCAGCGCGCTCTCGAGGCTGTCGTGCTCGGGCTCGAGCGAGCTCGTGGCCACGAGCGCCCGCTCGGCCGCCCCGAGGTCGCGGGTCTCGAGCGCTTCGGCGATCTGCTCCAGCGCGGCCGCCAGGCGCTGCAGCAGCGGCTCGGCGCTCGCGCGCACCAGGCTGATCGGGTCGACGGGAAAGAACAGCGAGCCCACCAGCAGCGCCACGCCGGAGCCCACCGCGGCGTCCACGAAGCGCGAAAAGTGGAAGCCACCACCCGTCGGCACCTGGATGGTGCTGACGAGCACGGCGGAGATGGCCGCCTGCGAGGCCACCAGCGGGCCGCCGCCCAGGGCCGTCGCGGCCACCATGGCCAGGCCGGTGACCAGCGCGATCTGCCAGGTGCCGGTGCCGATGCCGGACACCAGCAGGTCGCCCACGAACACGCCCAGCGCCACGCCGAGCCCGATCTCCACCGCGCGCCGGCGCCGCTGGCCCACCGTGAGCCCGAGCGTGACCACCGCTGCGGTGGGCGCGAAGAAGGGCCGCGCGTGGCCCACGAGCTCGGTGGCGGCGAACCACGCGCCGGCCGCTGCGACGGAGGTGTGCAGGATCGGGCGCGCCGTCTCCACCAGGCGCTCGCGGCGGCTGCGGATGCCCGCGCGCGAGGCCTCCGCGGCGTGCTCCATCAGCTCCGCTCGCGGCGGCAGCGGGCGCTCGGGCAGCCGCTGCTCCACGCGCCGGCGCAGCCGCCGGCGCCTGGTCCGGGCGTCAGCCATTGCGATACCAGCGCGGGGACACGTTCGGCGGCGGGCGCAGCGCCGCGCGCGCCAGCAGCAGCGACGGCTCGGCAAGCGCGAGCTGGCGCCTGAGCGCGGCGCCGAAGTCGGCGCCCAGGTCGTGGGAGGCGAAGGCGCGCACGCCGAAGGAGTCCGCCATCGCCGTGAAGTCCGGGGTCGCAAGGTCCACACCCACGTGCGGGTCGCCGCGGCGGTCCTGGTCGAAGCGCAGCATCCCGTAGCCGCCGTCGTCCACCACCACGGCCGTCAGCGGGATGCGCTCCTGCGCCGCCGTGGCCAGCTCGCCGCAGGCGTACAGGAAGCCGCCGTCGCCGGAGACGCTGACCACCGGGCCGGCGCCCGCCAGCGCCGCTCCGAGCGCCTGCGGGAAGGCGCAGCCGAGCGTGCCCCAGCCGAGCGGGTAGAGCAGCTTGCGCGGCCCGGCTGGGCGGTGGAAGCCGCCCAGCCAGTAGCCGGGAATGCACATGTCGCAGACCACGACGGCCTCGGGCGGAAGCGAGCTGGCCACGACCTCGAGGAACTCCGCCGCCTCGGGGTCGGTCTCGCGCAGGCCGGCCCAGACCCGCTCGCCCAGCTCGTCGAGCCGGCGCGCCAGCGCGTCCAGGCCGCCGCGCGGCTTCAGCCGCTCGGTCAGGCGGGGAAGCGTGCGCGCCGCGTCGGCCTCGAGCACGAGGTCGGGCAGGTAGGCCTTCGAAGCGTCCTCGCCGTCCACGTTGATGGAGACGAGGCGAGGCGGCTGGGGCATCTGCCAGCCCTGGGTCATCATGCCGTCGAAGTCGCTGCCCACGGCCAGCACGCAGTCGGCCTCGTCCCAGAGCGCGCCCACCTCGGGAACGTGTGGCCGCGCCTCGACCAGGCAGGGATGGCCCCGCGGCAGCACGCCCGCGCCCGAGTAGGTGGTGATCACCGGTGCCACCAGCCGCTCGGCCAGCGCCGCCAGCGCGGGCCCGGCTCCGGAGGCGATGGCGCCGCCGCCCGCCCAGATCAGCGGCCGGCGGCTGGGCTCGATCAGCGCCGCGGCCCGCTCGAGGCGCTCGTCGGGCAGCGCCGCCGGGGGCGGCGGCCCCGGTGGCGCTGCGGCCGGCTCCGCCACCTCGGCGGCGAGCAGGTCGGTGGGGATCTCCAGGTAGACGGGGCGCTGAGGCGCCGCCAGCGCCTTGCGCGCCGCCTCCGTCGTGGCCGCCTGGAGGGAGGCGGCGTCGCGCACCCGCAGCGTGCCCTTCGTGACCGGCTCGAACATCGCGGCCTGGTCGGTGGCTTCGTGAAGCGCGCCGCGCCAGACGCCCGGCCGGCGCACGCTCGTCGGAATGTCGGTGGCTATCACGAGGATCGGCGAGCGGGAGGCCCATGCCTCGCCCACCGCGCCCAGCGTGTTGGCGGCGCCGGGGCCGGTGGTGGTCAGCGCCACGCCCAGCCGGCCGGAGGCGCGCGCGTAGCCGTCGGCGGCGTAGGCGGCGGTCTGTTCGTGGCGCACGCCCACCAACCGCACGGGCGAGTCGCCCAGCGCCCGCCAGAGCGCCAGGTTGTGGACACCGGGCAGGCCGAAGGCCAGCTCGACGCCCGCGTCCTCGAGTGCCTGCACCACTAGCTGCGCCCCTGTCAGCATCCCTGTCGCCGATGGCGGACTCAGCTCAGCCAGCTCCCCTCGACGGCGTTCGCGTGGTGGACCTCTCGCGCGTGCTCGCCGGGCCCTACTGCACGATGGTGCTGGCCGACCTCGGCGCGGATGTGATCAAGCTGGAGCGCCCCGGCGGGGGCGACGAGACGAGGTCGTGGGGACCTCCGTTCGCGGGCGGCGAGGCCGCGTACTACCTGTCGGTCAACCGAGGCAAGCGCAGTTGCGCGCTCGACCTCGAAGACCCCGAGGCGCGGGGTCTCGCCCTGGACCTCTGCGCGGGCGCCGACGTGGTGGTGGAGAACTTCAAGCTCGGCGGCGCGGGTCGGCTCGGGGTCGGCTACGAGCAGGTGCGAGAGCGCAACCCGAAGGTCGTCTACTGCTCGATCACGGGCTTCGGCTCGCAGCGCGAGCCGCCCGGCCGGCCGGGCTACGACTTCGTGGCCCAGGCCGAGAGCGGACTGATGTCGATCACGGGGCCGGCCGACGGGCCGCCGTACAAGGTCGGCGTCGCGGTCGTGGACGTGCTGGCGGGCCTGCACGCCGCGGCGGGCGTGCTGGCCGGCCTCGCGGGCGGACGGGGCGCGCGCCTCGAGGTGCCGCTGCTCGACAGCGGGCTGGCCGGCCTCGTGAACGTGGCCCAGAACGCCCTGATCACCGGCACGGAGCCTCGACGCCACGGAAACGCGCACCCGAACATCGTGCCGTACGAGGCCTTCGGCACGGCGTCAGGCCAGATCGCGGTCGCCGCGGCCAACGACGGGCTGTTCCGAAAGCTGTGCGCCGTGCTCGGCCGCGACGAGCTCGCCGGCGACGAGCGCTACGCCACCAACCCGAAGCGCGTGGAGAACCGCGACACCCTCATTCCCGAGCTCCAGCGCAGCTTCTCCGAGCAGCCCGCGGAGCACTGGGTGGACGCCCTCGCGAGCGCCGGCGTACCGGTCGGCAAGGTGCGCTCGATCCCCGACGCCCTCGACGCGGCGGCCGGAGCGGGCCGCCCCGCCACCGTGACCCTCCCGCACCCGACGGCCGGCGAGGTCAGCCTCGTGGGTTCGCCGATCTGGGGTGAGTGGGAGGGACGCGAACCCACGGCCCCTCCGCTGCTGGGCCAGCACACGGCCGAAGTGCTGCGCGAGCTCGGCTGCCCTGACGAGCAGGTCGAGCGGATGGCGGCGCAGGGCACGGTAGGCCTGCGCTAACCGGCGCTCCGAGTTGACCACGCGTAAGCCACGGCCTTTCGCGCGGAGCGCGCGAGTTGCTCGATTCCCGGCATGGGATCGTCCCAGCTGAACACCGCGTTCGCGCCCCCAAGCCACGAGCGGAGTGGAAATCCCCCGGCAGTTCCGCCGCTCCCCCTTCCCGCCCACCACGCCCGGAGATCGGGCATCGGGTGCACCCATGTGCGGCCGACGCGATATTCCGGCGCGGATGGAAGCGGAAGGCCGAGGGCGTCCCGGTAGGCCATCAGGCAAACGTCGAGCCCCGAGGCTCCCGCCAACTCGAGCTGCCACCACGGCCGCGGGTTGACCTCGAAGATCTTGAAGCGCCCGTCGCGTGCGTCGTACTTGAACTCAGCGTCGAAGAGTCCGACGAAGCCAATCCCTGCGAAGAGCCGGCGGAGACTCTCGACGGCCGAGGTCACCTCCCCGAGCGGGATCGTGACTGAGAGCGTGCTGTTGCCGAAGTCGGCCGGATGCATGCGTAACCGCCGCCGCGCTAGGCACGCGCGCATCACGCCACCACGATCGACGTAGCCGTCGAGGAACACGTGCGAGGTGGGGGGGCCCGGGATGAACTCCTGAAGCACCACCTCGAGGTGCTCGCGGGCCACCTTGCCTATGAGCTCATCCGCATCGCGACGTTCGGTGAGGTGCACCCCCTTCACCCCGAACCGCCTGGCGAATAGCTGCGAGTTTCTCGGCTTGAGGAAAAACTTGGGCAAATCGGCTGGCGCGAGCCCGTCGAGGGTTTCGACTCCCGTTACGCGGATCGTCCGTGGAGCCGGGACGTCGAACTCCTCGGCCGCTGCAGCGAAGCACTCCTTGTCGATGAGTTTCCGCAGGACCTTCTCGGTCGCCACCGTCGCGGGGTACGAGGCGGCGACGCTCGCGGGCAGCGAGGCCAGAGCCAGCGCCCATTCGTCGCTGGCGGGGACGAGAACCGCCTCGGGAAAGGGGAGCTGCCGGAGGAAAGTCGCAACGCCGGCGCCGTCGGATGGCTCCACAAGCGCCCCGCCGGGCGCCAGCCGGTACCAGCGAGAGCGGGCGACATGCATGGTGGAGCTGCCCGCCACGAACACGGGTACGTTGTTCCGCCCGAACGCACGAAGCACGGCGAGGCCGGTTACCTCGGCACCGAAGACGAGCGCCGGAGGCCCGGAAGCGGGCCTGGGCAACCGAGCCCTGTGTTCTGCTCGTACCGGGCGCGCCACTTCCTAGCGGCGCTAGTGAGACTCGTCCGCCGAGCTCGCCGGCGGTCGAGACTCCTCTGCCAGGGACGTGATGGTCAGGCTGCCCCTTGAGGATTCCTCCATGACCTCGGTGGCCTCCTGGGAGGAGCGGGCGTAGAGCTCGACGAGCATGTGGATCACGATGCGGTCCTCGTCGTGCTTGTGGAAGCGCACGTGCGTGAAGAACTCGCGGGTGCCGTGGTCGCCGAAGGCGGCGAAGGCGAGTGAGTCGGCGGCCTCCGGGCCGGAGCAGGACTCGACCTGGTCGGCGTCCACGGTGACCGTGCACGACGCGACCCACGGCGTGCCGGTGACCATCCGCTCCCAGCGGTCCTCGACGGCCTCGATGCGGCTGACTCGGCGGCCGTCCTCGTCGTAGAAGCTGAGGCTGAGGTGGGGCTGGTCATGCAGGCAGTCGAGGCATTGCACGACCGCCTCCTGCACCTCCTCGACCGGATCGATGGCCTCGCCCGACTCGGGATCGACCTTCAGGATGCCCTCGTAGTGCAGCTGCACCTCGAGGTTCTGCGACCAGCAGCGATAGCAGCGCAGCCAGCTCGACTGGGTCCCGACGGAATCTGGGGCTGAGCCTTCCATGTGCAGCATTATCCTCATCGCGTGAAGTGGGCGACGATGGCGGTGCCGCTGGCGCTGCTCGGAGGCACCGGATGCGCCCTCGACGGGCAGGCGCAGCCGAAGCAGGCGAAGGGGGCCAGCCGGGACGCCGCGGCGGTGGTGAAGCGCCTCGAGCGTGCGAGCGCGCGGGGCGACTGGCGCACTGTCTGCGACCAGATCTTCACGGCCGGCGCCCGCCGGCGGGCGGGCGGCAAGGACTGCGCGCGCCTGCTGCGCTCCGACGCCGGGGGGATCGCGAAGCCGCGCATCCAGGTGCTCCACATCACGCTGAGCTCGCGCGGCAGAGCGGCCGTCCGGGTGCGCTCGCGGGCCCGAGGCCAGCCGCCGCTCGTGGACGTGATCGAGCTCAAGCGCGAGCGCGGCGCCTACCGCATCGACTCCCTCGCCGGCTAAGGGTGGCGAGCCCTGGCCCGATGGCCCCTGGGGGCGCCGGGCAACGCGGAAGAGCGGCGTGCCTGGGGGCAACCGCCGAGAGCGCGATCGTTATTTACGCGCTGCCCGCCAGCGCCTCGAGCGTGGCGTCGAAGTCGGTCTTCGCCACGCCGCCGATGGCCGGCGAGGTCGCGCCGGCGTCGCGGTAGCGGCGCACCGATGCCGCCGCGTCCTCGGCCGACCCGATCGCCGTGAGGCTGTCGAGGTAGCGGTCCGAGATGGCGTCCACGCCGCGCTCGTCGAAGCCCCTGACCTCCTCCTCGTAGCCCGAGCGCTCGAGCATCTTGCGGTAGAACGGCAGCGAGAAGTAGGGGATCAGCTCCTGGCGCAGCCGCCCGCGCGCCTCGTCGGGGTCGCCGGTGACCGCCGAGGGCACGGCCGCCACGACGTCGAAGCCCTCGATCCCCTTGCCGGCGCGCTCGCGCCCCTCGGTGACCATGGGCACCACCACCTCGCGGATGTACGCGGGATCGCAGAGCCAGAGCATCACGCCGTCGGCCACCTCGCCTGCCAGGCGCAGCATGCCGGGGGAGAGGGCGGCGATGTAGATCGGGATGTCCGCGCGCGGCTCGAAGCCGCCGAAGTGGAAGCCGGAGTTGAATCGCTCGCCCTTCGGCGGGTCCTCTCCGCGCAGGATCGCGCGCACGATGCCGAGGTACTCGCGCATCTCCGACACCGGCTTGCCGATCTCGGTGTCGTACCAGCCCTCGACCACTGGCCGGTGCGACACGCCCAGCCCGACCACGGCGCGCCCGCCGGAGAAGTCGTCGAGCGTGGCGAACGACTGCGCGGTGGCCACGGGGGTGCGCGAGTAGATCGGCATCACGCCGGTGCCAAGGCGCACGCGCTCGCTGCGCGAGGCGTAGGCCATCAGCACGGTCAGCGAGTCGCGCCCGGCGATGTGGGTGATGAACACCGACTCGTAGCCGGAGCGCTCGGCCAGCTCGACGCGCTGCAGCGCCGTCTGGAGCGAGCGGCCCACCCCGATGTAGGCCGACAGGCCCATCAGCGCCGCACCCTGACCCGGGCCGTGCCGCCCACGAGGCCCTTCTTCGACGCGCGTACGGAGCGCCTGCCGGAGTGGCCGAGGCGCAGCACCAGCGACGCCCGCCCGCGGCGGTTCGTGCGCGCGCCGTGCCCGGCGAAGCGGATGCGCGCCCCGCGCACGGCCCGGCGCTTGCCGGCGCGGATGACCGTGGTGCGGAAGTGGAAGCGAGTGAGGTGTCCGGCGCGTACCCGGCCCGGCCGCACGGAGAGCTTGATCTCGCGCGCCGCGGCGCAGTCGCCGCTCACCTTGCCCGTGCCGCGCGTGACCACCACGGACACAGTCTTTCGCCCCCGGCAAGCGCGCACGTGCAGCGAGGTCGCGTTCGAGAGCGAGATCGCCTCACCGCCCTTCACGCTCACGTCGTACCCCTTGGGGTAGAGGCGCCTCGGCACGCGCACCTGCGTGTCGGCGCGAAAGCGGAACCTGCCGCCGCCGAGGCGGGCCGTGGCGTAGGAGAGCGTGAAGCGGCCCGTGCCCGCGTCGTAGCCGAAGGCGGCCGGCGTGCCCGCCACCGCCTGCGGGTAGGGCCGCGCCAGCACCGCGAGCTTGGCGGCCCTGACGTTGGCGTCGCTCGGAGCGCGCTTGGGGTCGATCACGAGCGCCTGGGTCGGGCCTCCGCCGCTGGTGGTCGGGTCGTCGCACTGGCAGTAGTGCCAGTACTGCCAGCCGACCATGTTCGCGTCCGCGCGGTCCACCATGCGCTCGATCTGGCCGAGGTCGTCGGTTGCGCCGAACTCGGTCAGGAGCGTGGCGTCACCGGTGCGCTGCGACTGCGCCGCGGCGTTGTCGAAGGGCAGCTGCTCCGGCGTGTTGCAGCCGATCGTCTGGGCCGGGTCGGCCGGCGAGCTCGAGTTGTTGTCCGTCAGGCAGTACACGTGGAAGCTCATGCCGGCCCGAGCCCCGGTGTCGCCGTGGTGGGTCTTCGCGCCGTCGTTGAACAGCACGTTCGGCTCGTACCAGACGATGTTGCGGCCGTCGACCTGCCGTATCGCGCCGGCCACGCGGCGCGAGAGGGGCGTCAGCTTCTGCTCGTCGAACTGCTGGCAGCCCTCGGTGTTCGCGCAGGCCTGCCAGCCGTCGCCGGGCCAGGGCTCGTTGAGGATGTCGTAGCCCAGCAGGCGCGGCTGGCCGCGGAAGCGCTCGGCCACGTGGCGCCAGGCGGCCGCGTAGCGGTCCTGCAGGCCCACGCCGCCGGGCCCCGGGTCGTTGCTCCAGAAGTGGTCGAAGGCGCGGTTGAGCGCCGGCATGGCGAGGTAGTTGCCGGGGAAGCCCGCCTGTGGCTGTGCGGGCAGGCCGTCGTCCTTCACGGCCCAGTCCGGCCAGCCCTCGCCCTGGAAGCGCTCGTTGTAGAGGTCCTGGTGGAAGTCCAGCGTGGTGGTGATGCCGTGGCTCCCGAGCACGGCCACCGTCGCGGCGATGCGGTCCAGGTAGGCCTCGTCGTACACGCCCGGGCTCGGCTCGACCGCCGCGTAGATGACTCCGAGGCGCACGCTGTTGTAGCCCTCGGCCGCGAGGAAGGCGGCGTCGTCGGCGCCGAAGCCGACGGCGTCCGGCGCGTAGGGAGGGCGCTTGTCGACCATGTTGATCCCGTGCAGGTCGACGACCCGGCCGCGGGAGTCGGTGATCCAGCGCCCGGCGTGCCCCAGCGGCAGCACCGGTGCGCCGGCGGCCACCGGCACGCACAAGGCGAGCGTGAGCAGCGCTATCGCCGGTCGCCTCATGCGGATGCCCCCTTGTGCAGCAGCGCGCGGATCCGCGCATCGTCATGAGGGACCGGATCGGTCTGCGCGATGAACGAGCCGATCGCCTCTGAGAACCAATCGGGGTCGTCGTTGTGCGGGAAGTGGCCACCGTCCTGCAGGATCTCGAGGCGGCTCCCGGGCATCGCTCTGTGCGCCTGCTCGCCGTGACGCACGGGGATGATGCGGTCGCGCGCGCCCCAGCAGATCAGCGACGGCATCCCGGCTGACAGATAGAGACGGTCGTGGGCGCTGACCCGCTGGCCGGCCGGATCGATGACGGCGCGGACCGTGTGCACGAACGCACGCCGCGCCCGCGGATCGCTCAGCGACGCGTAGCCCTGCGAAAGCCCCTCGAGGTCGGCTCCGAGCTGCAGGCCGAGCCGGCGCAGCGTCCCGCCGACGA
>JBBQRG010000011.1:0-52088 GCA_038215095.1 Solirubrobacterales bacterium
CCGGTAGCCGCCCAGCGCCGCCGCCGGGTACTCGAGCGGGTTGCCGTCCTCGCCCTGGTTGCCCGCGGCCGCCACCGGCAGCACGTTGTTCAGGAAGGCCTCGTCCAGGGCGCGCGCCTGGCTCTCGCCGAAGTCGTCGCCCGCCAGGCTCATGTTCACGATGTCCGCGCCGCTGGCGACGGAGAACTGGAGGCCGCGCAGCAGGTCGCCCACCGTGAAGCTGCCGTCGAGCGAGGCGCGCACCGGGAAGACCGTGGTGTTGCCGGCCACTCCGCGGCCGCCGGCGCCGTTGCCCCCGGTCGCCGCGATCAGGCCGGCCACGAAGGTGCCGTGGCCCACGAAGTCGGTCACGTCCTGGCCGCCGGTGGCCGTGTCGAGGCGCTTGCCCACGTGGCCGGTCAGGTCGGGGTGGTTGACGTCCATGCCGGTGTCGATCACGGCCACCTGGCGGCCAGAGCCGCCGCCGGCGGCCGCCAGGGCCTGCCCGGCGTGCACGGCGTCGAATGCCCAGTCGTAGGGGATGCCCGTGGCCGGGTCGACCGAGTCGAAGAAGTCGGCCTTCTTAAGCTTGTTGTCCTGCTCCACGTAGGCGACCCCGGGGTTGTGGCGCAGGCGCGCGGTCAGGGCCGATACGGAGGGCGCGCTCACCGTGAGCACGCCGATCGAGTCGATGGCCTGCACGGTGGCGCCAAGGTTCCTGGCGGCGCGGGTGACCGCGGCGCGGTCGCCGTGGGTTCGCAGGCCTACCAGGACTCGGCCGGGGCCGGAGCGGCGCGCGAGCACGGCCATCGCGCGGTTTGCGGACGAGGCGTTGACGCGCGGGGCCGCCGGCAGCGGCAGCGGCACAACGCCGTTCGACGAAATGCGTGCCTGGGACTGCAGTGCCTGGCGCAGCGCGTCGCGCTCGCGGGGCACCCCTGCTTGGGCTGGACTGACGCCGGTGGCCACGGCCAGAAGCGCCGCGGAGAGGAGAATTACCTGCGTTGGTCTCAGCACTTTCTCATGGTAAGTCAGCTTTAGTCGCTGTGCCGAACCTGGCCACACGTACTAGTCATCGCCTAGCCTGAGCCCGAATGCTGCCCCGAATCGAGCTCGGTCCGCTGACTCTCCAGACCTTCGGGATCTGCTTTGCGGCCGCTTTCATCGTCTCGGGCGCCCTGGTGGCGCGGCGGCTCAAGGAGCTCGGGCATCCGTCGGACTGGGCGTACGAGATCGTCTTCGCGGCGCTGGTCGGCGGCCTGGTGGGCTCGCGCGTGGACTACGTGGCGCAGAACTGGAGCAAGGTCTCCGGCGACCTCCTCCACAACCTCTTCTCGGGCTCCGGCCTCGTTTGGTTCGGCGGCCTGGTGGGCGGGGCGGTGGGCGTGCTCCTGTGGGCGCGCTGGCGCGGCTGGCTGGGGCTGGCGCTGCTCGACGCCTGCGCCCCGGCGCTGGCGGTGGGCTACGCGATAGGCCGCATCGGCTGCCAGCTGTCGGGCGACGGCGACTACGGCAAGCCGAGCCACCTGCCCTGGGCCATGCCATACCCGGACGGCACGGTCGCGACCACCCAGGACGTGCATCCGACGCCCGTTTACGAGACGCTCGCGATGGGGCTGGTGGCGCTGTTGCTGTGGCGGCTGCGCGATCGCTTCGCGCCGGGCGTGCTGTTCGCGATCTACCTGATCCTGGCCGGCGTCGAGCGCCTGCTGGTGGAGATCATCCGGCGAAACGACTCCGTGGTCGCCGGCCTGACGCTGCCCCAGCTCGTGAGCATCGGGATGATCGCCGCGGGCACGGCGTGGCTGGCCGCGCGCCGCCGCGAGCTCAAGCCCGCCTGAGCGGCAGCACCACCCCGGCCAGCGCCAGCAGGCAGAGCGCCAGCGCCACGCAGGCGCCGGCCGCCGCGCCGGCGTGGAAGGAGGCGTAGATGCCGGCCATCCCGGCCAGCGCCGCGCCCGCGCTGCCCGCGAGCATCGCGCGCGCGGGCGTGGAGGCGTAGCGGCGCACCGCCACCGCGGGGGCCACCAGCGTGGCCAGCACCAGGAGATTGCCCAGCCCCTGAACCGCCACGGTGACGGCGGCGGCCAGCAGGATGAGCAGAGCCGCGCGCAGCAGGCCGGGGCGCAGCCCGAGCGCTCGCGAGCCGGGCTCGTCGAATGCCAGCGCGGACAGCGGGCGGTGCAGGACCACGAGCGCCGTGCCGCCGAGCAGCGCGAGCGCGCCGGCCGCCACCAGATCCGATCTCGCCACGCCCAGCGGGTCCCCGAACAGCAGCTCGGACAGCCGCGGCGGGGCGTCGGGGGAAAGCGCCAGCAGCGCTCCCACGCCGAGCAGCCCGCTGACCGCGACGGCGGTGCCGGTCTCCGGCCCGATGCGCTCGTCGCGCGCTGCCAGCGCGATCAGCGCGGCGGCGGCGAGCGCTCCGCCGGCGGCCCCCAGCAGCAGCGGCGCGCCTGCCAGCGCCGCGATCACGAGGCCCGGCAGCAGGCCGTGTGACAGCGACTCGGTGGCGTAGGCCAGGCGCTCGCTGACGACCCAGTACGCGAAGGCGCCGCAGAACGCGCCCAGCAGCAGGACCTCGAGCAGCGCGTTGCGGCCGATGCCCGAGCGCCAGGGGTCGAGGATGAAGTCCACCACGTCCACGTCAGTGCTCGTGGTGCTGCACGGTGACCGCGCGCAGAGGGCCGTCGTCGTCGATCACGATCAGCTCACTGCCGTAGGTGGCCTCGAGCGAGGCCTGGTCGAGGGCCTCGGCGGGCGGGCCGAAGGCCACCTGCCGGCGGCTCAGGCACAGCACCAGGTCGAAGCGGCGGGCGCTGCGCACGTCGTGGGTCGACACGAGCAGCGTGCGGCCCTCGGAGCGCAGCTCGTCGAACAGCGCCGAGATCAGCTCGGCGCTTGCGGGGTCCACGCCGGCCAGCGGCTCGTCGAGCAGCAGCACGGGCGTGTCCTGCACGATCGCGCGGGCCAGCAGCACCCGCTGGCGCTGGCCGCCGGACAGCTCGCCGAAGCGGCTCGCCTCCTCGTCCGCCAGGCCCACGCGCTCGAGCGCGGCCCGCGCCGCGTCGCGCTCCTGGCGGGCGGCCGGCAGCCACCAGCGCCCGTGCGCCAGCGAGCCCATCAGCGCCACGTCCAGCGCGCTGACCGGGAAGTCCAGCCGCGTGCGCTCGGTCTGTGCCACGTAGGCGGGCCTGCCGTCCACCTGCACGCGGCCGTCCAGGGGGCGCAGCTCGCCGGTGAGGGCGCGGAAGAGCGTGGTCTTGCCGCCGCCGTTCGGGCCCAGCACGCAAACGCTCCGTGCGGGGGGCACCGAGAAGCTCACGTCGCGGAGCACCGGCGCGCCGCCGTAGCCCACCGCCAGTCCCTCCACCGCTACGGCGCTACTCACGCCACGCTCCTCGCGGCCAGGGCAGCCGCGAACACGGCCGCCCCGAGCGCCGCGACGGCCGGTCCCGGCGGTGCGTTCAGCCACAGCGCGAGGTAGAGGCCCACTGCCCCCTCGGCGGCGGCCACGGCCACCGCGCCCGCCACCAGGCCGGTCACGCTGCGCGTGAAGAGCCTGGCAGTCGCCGCCGGCACCACGAACAGCGCCGTGACCAGCAGGGCGCCGACGGCTGGAATGGCGGCCACGGTGGCCAACGCAACCAGCCCGAGCAGCAGCCGCTCGGCAGTCGCGGTTGGGATGCCGAGCGCTGGTGCGCCCGCCGGGTCGAAGGCGAGCGCCGTCCAGGCGCGGCCGAGCGTCAGGGCCGCGGCGCCCGCGAGCACCGCCGCGGCGGCCGACACCGCCAGGTCACCCCCGCTCAGCCCCAGGAGGGTGCCGAACAGCAGGCGGTCGACCGCGCCGCCGGAGTGGAACACGTCGCTGGCCAGCACGACGCCGGTGGCCAGGGCCGCCACCAGGAGCAGGCCCGTGGCCGCCTCGCCCGGGACCCGGCCCGCCCGCTGCGCGCGCTCGACTCCGCCCGCGTAGCCGAGCGCCACGGCCAGCCCGGCCACGGTCGCGCTGATGCCGGAGGCGTCGGCCACCACCAGGCCGGGAAAGGTGGCGGTCCCCACCGCGTGGCTGAAAAAGGCGAGCCGGCGCAGTACGATCCAGGCGCCAAGGACCCCGGCGGCCACGGCGAGCAGACCAAGCTCGAAGAGCGCCGTCCTCATGTACGGAAGCTCGACCAGGTCGAGCGGCGAAGGAGCGCCACCGATCACCCGGCGAAGCCTAAACGAGAATGATTCTCAGAGGTTCCGGCAAGGCGCCGGAGGGGTAGAACGCAATTCGATGGCAGTCCGCCGTTCCTTCATCGCCGGCCTTGGAACCACCGGCGTCCTCGTGGCCTTCGCGCTGCTGCTGCTCGTCGTGGTGGGCGCGCTGCTGGGCTTCCGCGGCTGGCCCGGCGACGGCTCGGTGGGCGACGCCGGCGGAGTCTCCATCGGCGACGCGCGGCTCACCGGCCTGCCGCCCGACCTTCTGCCGTTCGCCGCGGCGGCCAGGCCCGAGCTCACCGCGGCTCCGAGCTCAGGCCACGCGCGCGGACGCCACTCCCGCGACGCCGGCGCGGTGGCTGGCGTGCGCCAGCACTCCAAGGCCGGGCGCCGCCAGAGCGCCAGAGATGTGGCCGCCGGCGGCGGCGCACCCGGAGCGCGCGGAGCCTCTCCCGCCGTTCCGCAACCCACCGTCAAGGACGTGACCGACGGGGTGGCGAACACCGTGAACGAAGTCAGCCGGCGTGCCGGCCAACGCCTCGGCGAGACCACGCCCATGGGCCACCTTGTGGTGGAGACCGGAAGCGCTGTGTCGCAGACGGTGCACGACCTGGGCGTCCAGGCCCAGCACCCGAGCAAGCTGCCGAAGCTGCCCTAGCCGGCCGCGCGCTCGATGTAGCGCAGCGTGAGCTCCTGCAGCTCGGGATCGTGCTGGAGCGAGCGGTGGTGGCCGCCGGGGAACAGGAGCAGCCGCTTCGGCTCGTGCGCCACCGCGTGAAGCTGCTCACTCACCGCGTAGGGGACCTGCTCGTCCCCCTTGGCGTGAAGCAGCAGCAGCGCGGTCTGAGGCCCCAGGCGCGTGACCGCGTCGTAGGTGTCCATCGATTCGAGCCAGGGCTCGGCGGCCTCGCGGTCGCACGCGAAGTCGGTCAGGTCGCCCGAGCGGATCCCGCGCAGCAGCAGGTCCTCCGGCGCCGGGCAGAGCGCCGCGACCGCGGTGAGGTCCGGGTCGCGGGCCCCGGCCTGGATGGCCAGGAAGCCGCCCATGCTCGAGCCGCGGATGGCCACCCTCGGCGCGTGCTCGCGCATCAGCTCGCACATCGCCAGCACGTCTTCCACCGCACCCGGCCCGAAGCTGCCCTCCGAGCGCCCGTGCCCGCGCGAGTCCAGGCACAGCGCCGCCACCCCGTTGGCGCGCGCCAGGCGGCCGAAGTCGAAGTGGTTCTCCTTGGCCGAGCCGGCGCCGTGCAGCTGCACCACGCCCAGCGTCGGCTCGCTCTCGGGCAGGAAGAGCGCGTAGGAGAGCCCGTCGCGGCTGCCGAGCTCCGGTGGAGCCGGGGTTTCGTGCTTCATACTGCCCGCGATCATGGCATCAGCGCAGGCCACGGTCTCCCACGTCTTCCCGCTGGGCTCGCGACTGAACGAGGCCGGCCGGCTCGAGCTGGGCGGCTGCGACGCAATCGACCTCGCGCGCGAGTTCGGCACGCCCGCCTACGTCTATGCCGAGGACGACATCCGCGCACGCGCGCGGGCCTACCGCGAGGCGTTCGCCGAGCGCGCGGACCAGTCTGAGGTCATCTACGCCGGCAAGGCCTTCCCGAACACCGCCGTGTTCCGGCTGATGGCCGAGGAGGGGCTGTCCTGCGACGTCGCGTCGGGCGGCGAGCTGCACCTGGCGCTCGCGGCGGGCTTCGACCCCGCCCGCATCTACATGCACGGCAACAACAAGACCCCCGCAGAGCTGCGCTATGCGCTCGACAGCGGGGTCGGCCACATCGTGGTGGACAGCTTCGACGAGATCGAGCGCCTGGACGGGAGCGGGGCGAAGGTGATGATCCGTGTCACGCCCGGCATCGAGCCCAGCACGCACGCCTACATCCGGACCGGGCAGGTGGACTCGAAGTTCGGCTTCGCGATCGAGGACGTCCCGCGCGCGGTGGAGGCGTGCGACGCGGCGGGCCTCGAGCTGCACGGAATGCACGCCCACGTGGGCTCTCAGATCTTCGACCTCGACGAGCTCGAGCCGCTGGCCGAGCTGCTGGCGGGCATGGGCGATTGGCCGCTGCTGAACCTGGGCGGCGGTCTGGGCATCGCCTACACGGCCGACGAGCATCCTCCCTCGATCGAGGAGTACGCCGAGGCGCTGCTGCGGCGCGTGCCCAAGGGCGTGAAGGTGCTCTGCGAGCCCGGCCGCTCGCTGGTGGGCAACGCGGGGGTCACGCTGTACACGGTGGGCACCGTGAAGCGCATCAAGGGCGTGCGCACCTACGTGTCGGTGGACGGCGGCATGTCGGACAACCTGCGCCCGATGCTCTACGGCGCGCGCTACGAGGCCCACCTGGCCGACCGCATGGGTGATGGCGGCGACCTCTGCTCGGTGGCCGGCATGCACTGCGAGTCGGGCGACATCCTGGTGCCCGACGTGCGCCTGCCAGACCCGCGCCCGGGCGACGTGCTGGTGATCCCTGCCACAGGCGCCTACGGGCACGCGATGGCCAGCAACTACAACGCGGTCCGCCGGCCGCCCGTGGTGTTCTGCAAGGACGGCGACGCGCGCGTCGTGGTGCGGCGCGAGACCTACGACGACCTCACGCTCCGTGACGCCTGAGGTCGTGGCCCCCTTCAGGATCGGGCTGCTCGGGCTCGGCACGGTGGGCGCGGCCTTCCGCGACCTGCTCGAGGAGCGCGCCGACACGATCGAAGCCGAGGTGGGCCTGCGCGCGGAGCTGTCCGGTGTGCTGACCACGAGCCAGGGCGACTTCGACGAGATCCTGCGCGACAGCGACCTGATCGTGGAGCTGATCGGCGGCACCGAGCCGGCGCGCGACTACGTGCTGAGGGCGATCGCGGCCGGCCGCCACGTGGTGACCGCCAACAAGCAGCTGCTCTCGCAGCACGGCGAGGAGCTGTTCAACGCCGCGCGCGAGCACAAGGTGCAGCTGCGCTTCGAGGCCGCGGTGGCCGGCGTCGTGCCCGCCATCCGGGTGATGTCGGAGACGCTGGCATCCGCGCACATCGAGCGGGTGCACGGGATCGTGAACGGCACCACCAACTTCATCCTCACCGAGATGGCGCGCACGGGCGCGACCTACGACCAGGCGCTGAGTGAGGCCCAGGAGCTGGGCTTCGCCGAGGCCGATCCCACCGAGGACGTGACCGGCAAGGACGCGGCGGCCAAGATGGCGATCCTCGCCCGCCTGGCGTTCAACACGCCCGTGCACCTCGACCAGGTGAGCTACGAGGGCATCGAGCGCGTCACCTCGGAGGACATCGCCTACGCGCGCGAGCTGGGCCTGTCGCTGAAGCTGGTGGGGTCGGCCGAGCGCATCAACGGCGGCATCGCGGTGAACGTGTATCCCGCCTTCCTCTATGCCGGACACCCGCTGGCGTCTGTGAACGGCTCCTTCAACGCGGTGACGATCGAGTCGCCGGCGATCACCGAGATCACGCTGTCCGGCCCCGGGGCGGGCGGCCCGCAGACCGCCAGCGCCGTGCTGGGCGACGTGATCTCGGCGATGATCCCGCCGCCTTCGGTGCCGCCGCCCGCGGTGGAGCTGCCGGTGGTGCAGGACGTGGAGTTCTCCTTCTACATGCACCTGGAGGTGGCCGACAGGCCAGGAGTGCTGGCGCAGGTCGCGGAGATACTCGGGCTCCAGGGCGTGTCGATCCGCACGGTGGACCAGCGCGGCCTCGGCAACGAGGCGCGCCTCGTGATGGTCATGCACCCGGTGCTGGAGTCGCGCTTCCGCGCCGCGGTCGGGCTGATCGAGCGGCTCGACTTCGTGCGCGAGGCGCCGCGCGTGATCCGCGTGCTCGAGGAAGTCTTCGAGTAGGCCGTGAGCTTGTGGCGCTACCGCGAGTCGCTGCCGGTGGAGCCGCTCGTGACGATGGGAGAGGGGGACACCCCTCTGATCGAGGCGCCCCACCTCTCCGAGCTGACCGGCTGCGACGTGCACCTGAAGCTCGAGGGGCTGAACCCCACGGGCTCGTTCAAGGACCGCGGCATGACCGTTGCGGTGTCCGCCGCGATCGCGGAGGGCTCGGAGGCGGTGATCTGCGCCTCCACCGGCAACACGGCGGCCAGCGCCGCCGCCTACGCGGCCCGCGCCGGGCTGCGCGGGGCCGTGATCGTGCCGGAGGGCAAGATCGCCACCGGCAAGCTGGCCCAGGCGCTCATGCACGGGGCGCGCGTCGTGGCGCTGCGGGGCAACTTCGACCAGGCGCTCGAGCTGGTGCGCGAGCTGGTCGGGCGCCACCCGATCTCGCTGGTGAACTCGGTGAACGACTACCGCATCGAGGGCCAGAAGACCGGCGCCTTCGAGGTCTGCGACCAGCTTGGCGAGGCGCCCGACGTCCTCTGTATCCCGGTGGGCAACGCCGGCAACGTGACCTCGTGGTGGAAGGGCTTCTCCGAGCGCGGCCACGCGCCGGCCCTGCACGGCTACCAGGCCGAGGGCGCGGCGCCGCTGGTGAACGGCGCGCCCGTGGAGCAGCCGGAGACGGTGGCCAGCGCGATCCGGATCGGCAACCCGGCGCGCTGGGAGGACGCGATGAACGCCTTCACGGCGTCGCGTGGGGAGGTGCGCGCGGTGTCCGACGCGGAGATCCTCGCGGCCTACTCGCTGCTGGGCGCGCGCGAGGGCGTGTTCTGCGAGCCGGCCTCGGCGGCGTCGGTGGCCGGCCTGCTCAAGTACGGCGCCGAGGGCCGCGTCGTCTGCGTGCTAACCGGTCACGGCCTGAAGGACCCGCAGACCGCAATCGACCGCGCGGCCGGCGTGGTGCCCAGCGAGCCCGACCTGGAGAGCGTCGAGCGCGCGGTGCTGGCTTGAGGCGCCACCGCGTGGTGAAGGTGCCGGCCAGCACGGCCAACCTCGGGCCCGGCTACGACGTGCTGGCGGCGGCCATATCGCCCTCGCTGGAGCTGGAGGTCGAGGAGACCGGCGAGTTCTTCGTGCACTGCGACGTGCCGGGGGTGCCGAGCGACCGTACGAACCTGTGCGTGCAGGCCTTCGAGGCGCTGCACCCCGCCGACGGGCTCAGCTTCCAGATTCGCTCCGAGATCCCGCCGGCGGCGGGCCTCGGCTCGAGCGCCGCGGCCATCGTGGCCGGCCTGGCCGCGGCCGACCACCTCTACGAGCTCGACGCGCCGCTGTTCGAGCTGGCCCGCGAGCTGGAGGGCCATCCGGACAACGTGGCCGCCGCCCTCTACGGGGGCTTCGTGGTGTGCGAGGGCGACGAGCCGGCGCGCTTCGACCCGCCGCCCGGCCTCGAGGCCGTGTTGGCGCTGCCCCCCGAGCCCGTGCCCACGGCCGACGCCCGCGCGCTGATGCCCGCCGAGGTGCCGCTTGCCGACGCCGTCGCCAACGTGGCCAGCGCCTCGCTGCTCGTGCTGGGGCTGGCCAGCGACGACTTCTCGCTGATCGGGAGGGGGCTGCACGACAGCCTCCACCAGCCGCGCCGCCGCCCGCTCTACCCGCGCTCGATGGAGCTGGTGGAGCGCGCCGGCGAGCTGGGCGCGGTGGGCGCCACGATCTCCGGCGCCGGGCCCGCCGTGCTGTTCTGGTGCCACTTCGAGCAGACCGGCGCGCTGGTCGAGCGGCTCAGGCAGGAGGCCCAGGACTGCGAGGTGCGGCGCGTGAACTTCGTGCCCGGCGGAGCGGACGTGAGGGAGCTGTGAGCGAGGAGATCCAGGCGGCGGGCGGGATTCTGGTGCGCGACGGGCGCGTGGCGATCGTGCACCGTCCCCGCTACGACGACTGGACGCTGCCGAAGGGCAAGCTCGAGCCGGGCGAGGAGTCCGAGCAGGCCGCATTGCGCGAGGTGTGGGAGGAGACCGGCTTCCGCGCCCGGCTGGGCCGCGAGCTGCCCTCGACCAGCTACATCGACCACAAGGACCGTCCCAAGCGCGTGCGCTACTGGCTGATGGAGCCGGAGTCGGGGGACTTCGCCCCCAACGACGAGGTCGACGAGCTGCGCTGGGTCACGCCGGAGGAGGCTCAGGAGCTGCTCACGCACGAGCGCGACGGCGCCCTGTTGCGAGAACTACCCATCTAGCCGCCCGCACTGTGGTACTCATGGCTGGTGCGCCGATTCGTGCTGGTGGGGGTGGCGGTGCTGCTGGGACTGGCTCTCGGCGGCTACGCGCTGGCCCAGGGCTCCAAGCGCAGCGGCCGCATCGGGCCTGCCAGCCACGTGCAGCCCAGCGGGCGCAAGCTCACGCCCGACGGGAAGCGCACGCACCTCGGCAACCATCCCGGCGGCGGTGCGCTGACCCCGAACGGGCGCTTCTACTGGACGCTGTCGGCCGGCCGCGGGCGCAACGACGTCCGGATCGTGCGCGTGGTCCCGCGCACGGTCTGCCGCAAGCCGCGCGGGCACAGCCGGTCGCGCCTGAAGCGCTACCGCAAGTGCCGCAAGAAGGCGGCGCGTGAGGTCGGCAAGGTGGTCCAGAGGATCCAGATGCCCGGCCTCTCGGGCGGCGTGGCGATGGCTCGGGACGGGCGCACCGCTTACGTGTCGGGCCTGCCGGAGTCCAAGCACGCCGACCAGATGAGCCCGGCCGGCACGCCCGGCAAGGAGGGCGACCTGGTCCACGTGCTGCGCTACAACCGCAAGACGGGCAGGGCCGTCCGCGCGGGCACGATCCCGCTGCCGGCCCCGTCCGGCTCGCCGGTCGTCCAGGAGTTCCCGCCGCGCACTCCCAGCTCGGCGCGCCAGTCCTGGCCGCGCGACCTGGCCGTGTCGCGCGACGGCAGGACCCTGGTGGCGGCGCTCAACCTGGCCGACCGCGCCGCGATCGTCGACACCGCCACGCACAAGGTCCGCTACGTGCCGACGGGCAGCTACCCCTACGGCGCCGCCATCACGCGCGACGGCAAGCTCGGCCTGGTCTCCAACGAGGCCGCCGGCACGGTCTCGGTGATCGACCTCAAGGCCGGCACCAAGCTGCGCGACATCCAGGTCGGGCCGCACCTGTCCCACCCCGAGGGCATCGCCATGGACCCGAAGCTGCCGCGCGCGTACGTCGCCGTGACCCACCAGGACCTAATCGCGGTGATCGACCTGAAGGGCATGAAGGTGCAGCGCACCCTGTCGGTCGGGCGGCCGCAGGGCATAGGCACCGCGCCGGTGGACGTGAGCGTGACGCGCGACGGCTGCTTCCTGATGAGCGCGGACTCCGGCGAGGACGCGGTGGCGATGTTCGCCCTGCCGAACCGGCGTGGGCGCACCTGCGTGAACCAGCCGGCGCACAAGCGCCGTGGCAAGCCACGCGCGCGGACCGCTGACCTGCTGCGAGTCGCACGGGGCGTCCGCGTGAAGCGGCGCTCGAAGGCCTGGGCGCTCGCGGGGCGCGTGCCGGTGGGCTCATATCCGGTGGACGTGGACGCCACGCCGCGGCGTAAGAAGCTCGTCTGGATCGCGGCCAAGGGCCTCGGCGTCGGGCCGAACCGGAACGGACCGAACCCCAACTCGCCGAACGACTCCGACGACAACATCAACACGTTCGGGTACCTGCCCTCGATCGTGACCGGCCAGTCGGGCATCGCGAGCTTCCCGACCAACTCGGCGCTCAGGAAGCTGACTCCGCGGGCATCGCGGCAGGTCCGCCCATCGAACGGCGAGCGACCTCCCGCAGGCACGCCGATCAGGAGCGGCGGCCCGATCAAGCACGTCTTCTACGTCGTGCGCGAGAACCGCAGCTACGACCAGGTGCTGGGTGACGACCCGCGCGGCGACGGCGACCCCAAGCTCACGCTGTTCGGCGACAAGATCACCCCGAACGCGCACGCCCTGGCACGCCGCTTCCCGTTGCTCGACCACGTCTACGCGAACTCCGAGGCGTCGATTGACGGCCACTTCTGGACCTCGGCGGCCGCCGTGTCGGACTACGTGACGAAGAACTGGCACCAGAACTACGCGGGGCGCGGGAGGCCGTACGACTTCGGCGTCTACTCCGTCACCTGGCCCTCCCAGCGCTTCCTCTTCGACCGCGCCGAGAAGCAGGGCATCTCCTACTTCAACTACGGCGAGGCGGTCGCCGGCGTGGTGCCGGTGCCCGACAAGGACCGCACCCAGGCCGACACCAACCAGATCACCGCGAAGCTGGCCAAGTCGGACCTCGGCCCGCCCGACGGCTGCTATCCGAACGACGCCTCCGCCGGCGGCACCGACGCGATCAACGGGCAGGACGTGTACGACTCCTCGCTGCCGCTCCCGATCCTCGAGGCCGACCCGAGCGCGGAGTCGCGCTTCGACTGCTTCAGGGTGCGCTTCAACGCCCAGCTCGCGTCCGGCGGCGTGCCCGCCTTCAACTACCTCTCGCTGCCGAACGACCACACCGTCGGCACGAAGCCCGGGAAGCGCACGCCGAACGCCCTGATGGCCGACAACGACTACGCGCTCGGCCAGCTGGTGGACCTCGTCTCACACTCCTCGATCTGGAAGCAGTCGCTGATCCTCGTGATCGAGGACGACTCCCAGGACGGGGCGGACCACGTGGACGCCCACCGCATCCCGGCGCTGGCCATCAGCCCGTACGCGCGGCGCGGGGCCGTCGTGCACAAGCGCTACGACTTCCTCTCCTTCATCCGCACGCTCGAGTTGACCACCGGCATGAAGCCGCTCAACCTCTTCGACGCGCTGGCCGTGCCCATGTACGACGCCTTCTCCTCGGCGGCCGGCAACGCCGAGGCCTACTCCGCGATCAAGCCGGACGTGAACCTGAACGAGCGCAACGGGGCCGGGGCGCCGGGCGGCGGGCTGTCACAGCTGCTCCCGCTCGGCAAGACGGACGCCACGCCGCAGCGCTACCTCGACAAGGTGCTCTGGCAGTACGTGCACGGCAAGGACGCCCAGCCGCCGCCGCCCGGCCCGAACGCGTCGGGCGAGGACGAGCGCGGCTTCAAGCTGCCGCGCCGGCGCGTGCGCTAGAGAGAGGGGCGGCGGTCGGCCCAGGGGCGGGCCTGCTCGAGCTGCGCCGCCAGCGACAGCAGCAGTGCCTCACCGACGGGTGGCCCGGCTAGCTGCACCGCGAGCGGCAGCCCGTCGTCGCCCTGGAACAGCGGCACCGACATGGCCGGCTGGCCGCTCACGTTGAAGAGCGCCGTGTAGGGCGTGAACTGACCCGACTTCTTGAACTCCCAGGCGGGGTTGTCGCCCATCGTGTCGATCTCGCCGATGCGGACCGGGCGCTGGGCCAGCGCGGGTGTGAGCACCACGTCGAAGCGCGACCACGCGTCGCTGATCACGCCGCGCGCGAACGCCTGCAGCATCGCCGTGGCGGACACGAGGTCCAGCGCCGTGTACTCCATTCCCCGCTGGCGGAGCCACCAGCTGAGCGGCTCGATGTTCTCCTCTGTGGGCTCGGTGCCGCTCACGACCTGGCCGTGGCGGACGCTCCCCGCGATCTGCGCGGCCCAGAGCACGCTGAACACGTCGAGGAGGTTGGCGTCCTTCCAGGGCGCGTCGAACTCCTCGACCTCGTGCCCGAGCGACTGGAGCAGCTCGGCGGCGTCGCGCACCGCCTGCGCGCAGACCGGGTCGAGCTCGGCCTCCAGCGGCATGTCCAGCGTGAGTCCGACGCGCAGCCGGCCCGGCTCCTCGCGAACAGCGTCGGCGAACGGGCGCTCGGGCGGCGGCGCCCAGGTGGCGTCGCCGGGCTCATAGCCGGCCAGCACATCGAGCATGGCCGCGGAATCGGCCACCGAGTGCGTCAGCGCCCCGTCGGTGGAGAGAAAGTGATCGCCCAGGTCCGGCGCGCGGGAGATGCGCCCGCGCGCGGGCTTCAGGCCGAACAGGCCCGTGCAGGCGGCGGGGATCCGGATCGATCCGCCGCCGTCGCTGCCGTGCGCCACCGGGACGGTGCCGGACGCCACCGCCGCGCTCGAGCCGCCCGACGAGCCGCCGGGCGTGCGCTCCGTGTCCCAGGGGTTGCGGGTGGCGCCGTTGCGGCGCGGCTCGGTCACCGGCGGGATGCCGAACTCGGGCGAGTTCACCTTGCCCATCAGCACGAAGCCGGCCTCGCGCAGGCGCCGCACCACAGCGGAGTCATAGGTCGGGGTGAAGTCGCCGACGAGGTCAGAGCCCTGGGTCATCGGCATTCCGGCCACGGGCGCGAACAGGTCCTTGATCGCGATCGGCACGCCGCAGAAGGGCCGCTCGTCGCCGGCCGCCGTGGGCAAGCGGCCGGCTCGGCCGGCCGCGCAGCTTTCGTCTATGGCGCCGGCGGCGGCCAGCGCGCCGTCCGCGTCCACGTGCACCCAGGCGTTCAGCCGCCCGTTCACCTCCTCGATACGCGCGAGCGACGCCTCCACGAGCTCGCGCGAGCTGAGCTCACCTGAGCGCACCAGGCCGGCCAGCTCGGTGGCCGGCCGGAACAGCAGGTCGCTCACGCGGGCACGAGCTCGGCGCGCAGCCCAGAGAGACGCTCGCGCTGCTCCTCGAACCCGCCGAGCCGCTCGAGGATCTCGTCGGCCAGCCCGAGGTAGTCGGCGCCCAGCGCCGAGGCGTACTCGAGGATCGACATGCCGCGCTCGGAGGACTCGGCGTAGCGCACCGAGCGCCTGATCACCGAGTCGAAGAGCCTGTCGCCGAAGCGCTCGCGCAGCTGCTTGAGAGCCTCGCGCGAGTGCACGAGCCGCATGTCGGCGATGTTCAGCGCCACCCCCAGCCACTCGAGGTCGGCGTTCAGCGCTTCCTTCGCCAGCTCCACCACCTCGAGCGCCTGCTCCACGCCCTGGAGCGAGAAGTACTCGGCCTCGCTCGAGATCAGTGCGTAGTCGGCGGCCACGAGCGCGTTCACAGTGAGCAGCCCGAGCGCCGGCGGGCAGTCCACCAGGATCAGGTCGTAGTGCTTCTTGACGTCGCGCAGCGCGCGCTTGAGCGTCAGCTCGCGGCCCATCTTGCCGCTAAGCACGAGCTCCGCCTCGGCCAGCCCGAGGTTCGCGGGCAGCACGCCGCCGTGGATCGCCTCCGACGCCCTGGCCTTCCCGGCCAGTACGTCGGCGATCGTGGGATCCGCGTCCGCCGGCACGTCGAAGTAGTCGGACAGGTTGCCCTGCGGATCGAGGTCTGCGCACAGCACCTCGAGGCCGACGCGGTCGAACACGTCGGCGAGCGTTCGCACGGTGGTCGTCTTGCCCGTGCCGCCCTTCTGGGAGAGAACGGTGATGGTGGTGCCCACGCGCCGATCATATTGAGCGGCGCCAGTTGTCAATGCGCGCCAACTCGCGCGGGCCGGTGATCCAGCTCCCACGCCGGTGCGTGAGAAGGGGGGTACCCGAACGGGAGTGGTAGCAAGATGCCTGAAGACATCACGCTCGAGGCGTTCGACCTCGAAGAGCTGGACCAGGACGGAGCAATCCGGGAGATGGAGGACGCGGTGGTCGGCGACAGCCGCGCCGATTTCTTCAGGAAGGCCGCGCTGGGCGGCGGTGCGCTGATCGGCGGCGGTGCGCTACTGGGCGCTCTGCCCGAGCTCGCTGCGGCGAAGCCCTCGGCGAAGCAGGACATCGCGATTCTGAACTTCGCGCTGACGCTCGAGTACCTCGAGTCCGAGTTCTACAAGAGCGCGCTCGCGGCCAACGCCGACCAGGGCGACCAGGTCGTCAGGGGCGTCACGCAGGTCGTGAGCTCGCACGAGAACGCGCACGTGCGCTACCTCAAGAAGGGGCTCGGCAGCAAGGCGGTCAAGAAGCCGAAGTTCGACTTCGGAAGCTCGCTCGCCAACAAGAGCAACTTCCTCGCCACCGCCGTGGCGCTCGAGGACACCGGCGTTCGCGCCTACTCGGGCCAGGGGACGCGAATCAAGTCGCCGAAGATCGTGAAGGCGGCCATCTCGATCCTCGTGATCGAGGCCCGGCACGCGTCGCGCTTCCGCGCGCTCAACAACAACAAGTTCGCCCCGAGCGCATTCGGCTCAGCGAACTCGATGGCGCAGGTCCTGAAGACGGTCAACAAGACGCACTTCATCAAGAAGTAGGCAGGCCCGATCCGGGTCGCGGGCGCTCTGCCCGCGACCCGGGTTATAGTTCCCGCTCCCAGCCCGTCGCGCGCCCGCTCGAAGAAGGCGCGGAATCGAGGAGGAAGAGCTTGAAGCGCCATTCGCCCACGCAGGCCTACCGCCCGCGCAGCGCTCCGAAGACAGTCGAGGACAAGGACGCCTGTGCGCTCTACGCGTCCGTGCACAAGCGCGCCGAGCCCACTCACGAGGCCATCGAGACGGCCCTCGTGGCGCTCGAGAAGATGCTCCACCGCGCCGGCAACGTGGACGGTGAGGGTGACGGCTGCGGCCTGCTGATCGACATACCGCGCGACATCTGGGCCGAGGAGGTCCGGACCGGCGGCCACGCGTCGAAGCTCGCGCTGGACACGCGTTTCGCGGTTGCGCACCTGTTCATCCCGCGCAAGGGCGGCAACGTCGCGCAGCTGCAGGCGCGGGCGCGCGAGATCCTGAGCCGTGGTGGCCTGCGCGTGCTGGCCGAGCGCGAGAACGTGGTGGACACCACGGCGCTGGGGCCTCAGGCGCGCGAGGAGGAGCCCGTCTTCTGGCAGCTCGGCGGGCTGATCGAGGACCCGCGCGAGTGCTTCGAGCTGATGATCCAGCTCGAGACAGAGCTCGACCTGCACGTGGCCTCCCTCTCCACGCACACCTGCGTCTACAAGGTCCTCGGCGCGCCGGCAGCGCTGGGGCGCTACTTCCCCGACCTGCTCGACGGGCGCGCGAAGACCGCCGCGGTCTACGGCCACAACCGCTACTCCACCAACACCTGGCCCTCGTTCAAGCGCGTGCAGCCCTTCGGCGTGCTCGGCCACAACGGCGAGATCAACACGATCGCCCGGCTGCGCCAGGAGGCGCGCATGGTCGGCGTGCCCATCACCGTCGACGGCTCGGACTCCCAGGACCTGAACCGCAGCGTCGAGTCGCTGATCAACCGCGACGGGCTCACGCTGGTCGAGACGATGGAGCTGGTGCTGCCGCCCATCGTCAACGAGATCAAGGGCATGCCGGGCGAGCTGCGCGGCTTCTACATGTACCTGCGCCAGGCCTTCGGCCCGTTCGCCCAGGGTCCGATCGCGCTGGTGGCGCGCCACGAGGACGAGTGCGTGTTCTCCGTGGACGCGCTCGGGCTGCGCCCGCTCTGGCACGTCGACGGCGGCGACGCGCACGTGTTCTCCTCAGAGCCCGGCGTCGTGCCGCTGGCCGAGACCGTCGGCGAGCCGAAGCCGCTCGCCCCCGGCGAGAAGATCCTGGTCGCGATCGACCGCAAGAAGGGCGAGTCGCGCCTGCACGACCACTCCGAGCTGCAGCAGCTCTGCTTCCGGCGCTGGCGCCAGCGCACGGGAGCCGACGCCGACGCCGGCTTCGCGGGGGCCATCCTCACCGGCGGGCCGCGCTCGGGCTTCGAGGTCCCGGGCTACACCAGCGCCGGGCCGTCCGAGCCGATCAAGGTCGAGGACCGCGTGCTCGGCGGCTTCGGCTGGCAGCGGGACGACATGAAGCTCGTGCAGCAGATGGCCACCACGGGCCAGGAGCCGATCGGCTCGCTGGGCTACGACGGCCCGCTGGCCTGCCTCTCGCCCGAGCGCCAGAACCTGGCCGATTACTTCAAGGAGTCGGTGGCCGTGGTCACCAACCCGGCCATCGACCGCGAGCGCGAGGTCGAGCACTTCTCCTGCCGCGCGGTGTTCGGCTCACGCCCGGGCGTGCACGAGATCCCCGACGACCCGCGCACGATGGAGACCGCCTTCCCGGTGCTCTTCGGCGGCCACGACGGCCTCGCGCCGCTGTCGGACGTGGTCTACCGCGAGGTCGCGCGCGAGCACAAGACCTTCCTGCTCGAGGATCTCTGGGAGGCCTTCCGGGGGCGTGCCACCGTGCTCGACCTCTCGTGCCTCGAGTCCGAGGACACGAAGGGCGCGATCGAGCGCCTCAAGCACGAGGCCACGAGCGCGGTGCGCGGCGGCTCCGAGCTGCTCGTGCTCTCCGACCGCACGGCGTACGAGGGCGACCGCCGCTACCTCGACCCGCACCTGGCGCTGGCCGCGGTGGACCTCGCGCTGCGCGAGCACTACGTCAAGTCGGGCGAGGTGAACCTGCGCCGCCGCTGCGGCGTGGTGCTGCGCGCGGCGGCGATCCGCAACGTGCACGACGTGATGGTGGCCCTCGGCCTCGGCGCCGACGGCGTCTGCCCGTACACGATGGTCGAGGTCGCGCTGGTGGACGACTACCGCACCGACGTGTCGAACCTGGCCGCGGCGCTGCGCAAGGGCATCGAGAAGGTCATCTCCACGATCGGCATCCACGAGGTGCGCGGCTACGCGCGGCTGTTCGCGAGCATCGGCCTGCGGCCAGAGATCACGCAGGTGTTCGACACCCCCGCCTACTTCGGCTCGCCGACCGGCGGCACCGGCTTCGCCGCCCTCGACCGCGACGGCGACGAGCGCCAGCGAGTGCTGGCGGGGGAGGACGACTCCAAGCCCGCGAAGACCTTCCGCTTCTACCCGAAGGTCTACAAGGCCGCCATCGCGGCGGCCAACGAGTCGGGCAGCTACGAGGACTACTCGGAGAAGGTGCGCGAGCTGGAGCGCGAGCACCCGATTTCGCTACGCCACATCCTCGACCTGAAGTCGGACCGCCAGCCGATCCCGGTCGAGGGGGTCAGCGCCGGCGTCGGCCTGCACGACTACCCGATCGTGATCTCGTCGATGAGCTTCGGCTCGCAGGGCGAGGTGGCCTATCGCGCCTACGCCGAGGCGGCGAAGCGGGCGAACATCATCGCCATGAACGGCGAGGGCGGCGAGATCCAGGACATGTACGGCCAGTACCCGCTCTGGCGCGGCCAGCAGGTGGCCTCCGGCCGCTTCGGCGTGACCAGCGAGATGATCAACTCGTCCTACCTGGTGGAGATCAAGATCGGCCAGGGGGCGAAGCCCGGCGAGGGCGGCCACCTGCCCGCGAAGAAGGTCACGGAGAAGGTCGCCCAGGCGCGTAACGCCACCACCGGCACCGACCTGATCTCTCCCTCGAACAACCACGACCTCTACTCGATCGAGGACCTGGCGGAGCTGATCGACGAGCTGAAGACCGCCAACCCGGATGTGCGCGTCTCGGTGAAGGTGCCGGTGGTGCCGAACATCGGCACGATCGGCGTGGGAATCGCGAAGGCGGGCGCCGACATGATCACGCTGTCAGGCTTCGAGGGCGGCACCGGCGCAGCGCGCTCGCACGCGCTGCGCCACGTGGGCCTGCCGTCGGACATCGGCACCCGCGCGGTGCACCTGGCGCTGATGGAGGCCGGCATCCGCAACCGCGTGGAGATCTGGGCCGACGGCGGCTACCGCCACGCCCACGACATCGCGAAGCTGCACTGCATGGGCGCCAACCGCGTCGGCTTCGGCACGCTGGCGATGGTCTCGATCGGCTGCACGATCTGCCGCGGCTGCCAGCTCGACACCTGCCACGTGGGTATCGCCACGCAGATCGAGTCGAAGGAGGAGGCCGACCTCAAGGGCCTCAAGAAGTTCACCCCTCAGGAGTTCGAGCGGGCGGCCTCCAGCTCCGCGCGGTTCTTCACCGCAATGGGCGAGGAGGTGCGCGCCCTGACCGCCTCGCTCGGCTTCGAGAACGCCCAGGACCTCGTGGGCCGATCGGACCTGCTGGTCCAGGCGCGGGCGCTCGACGGGGTCGACGTGAACGAGCTGATCAAGCCGATCGACGAGATGCTCGACCTCGAGCCGCTCGACCTGCCCGTGCCCCAGGACGAGCGCGCGGCCGCCGGCCTGATCGCGGCGCGGCCGATCCGCATGAAGGCAAAGGCCGTGTCGTCGCAGCTGGCGGCGCTCGCGGCGCAGATCGGCTCCGGCACCGTGGTCGAGCAGGAGTGGGACGACGGCGACACGGGCCCCGTGGACTCCGACGACCGCGTGCTCGGCACCGAGCTGGCCGGCGAGATCGCCCGCAGCCGCATCTTCAAGGGCGGGCCCGCGGCCACCGACGACACGCTCGCCAGACTGCACTTCAACGGCGGCTCGGTGACCGGCCAGGGCCTCGGCGCCTTCAACGTCTATGGCCTCGACATCACCGTCGAGGGCGGGGCCCAGGACGGCGTGGCGAAGACGATGCTGGGCGGCAAGGTCGCGGTGATGAAGGGCAAGAACCGCAACGGCAAGCGCGTGAACGGCTCGGTGGGCAAGTCCTTCGCCTATGGCGCCCAGCGCGGGCGCCTGTTCGTCCAGGGCAGCGCCGACTCGCGCTTCTGCATCCGGCTGTCAGGGGCCGACGTGGTGATCGGCGGCGAGCCCTCGGAGCCGCTCGACGACTCAAAGGGCTGCATCGCCGACCGCGCGAACCTCAAGGGCTTCGCCTTCGAGTACATGACCAACGGGCGAGCCGTGGTGCTGGGCGACCCGGGCCCGTGGTTCTGCGCCGGCCAGACCGGCGGGCGCGTGTACCTGCGGGTGAACGAGGAGTGGAACCTGACCCGCGAGGCGCTGGTGCTCCGCAAGGGCAAGGGGGCCAAGATCGCGATCGCGGACCTCGACGCCGAGGGCGAGCTGGACATCCAGGAGTTGCTGGGCCACTACGCGGACGAGCTGCGGGCCACCGACCAGGAGGACGAGGCGGACCGGATCATGGAGCTGGCCGGCGACGCGTGGTCGCACTTCGTGATGTCGGTGCCCGAGCAGGAGCAGACGGACCCGAGCGTGTCGACCGAGTAGCGCTTGGGCGGCGGGCGGCCGCTCGGCACTCCCCCTCGGGGCGACAGCGAGCACCCCTCGGGGGAGTGCCGATCGGCCGCCTCAACCGCGGCTGTAGTGCGGTCGCCTGTGGCTCGGTTGCGCTTGCCGGGCCGCGGGCCCAGTCGCGCGTCACGAAGGAACCAGGCGCCGCGGCGTAGAGCGTTCTCGGGTGGCAATACCACTGTCCGGTCGCGCCAGACAGTCGGCTGCGGGAGTGCGCATCGGGAGCCCGTCGCCACGGCCGCTTTTCGCGCAAAGCGTGAACGTCCAGTTTGTACCCCTATAGCGGTACGAAATGGACGTTCACGATCGTGCGGTCCCGCCGGCATCCGCTTTTCGCGCGCGGCGATGGAGCGCGAACGCCGCTGGTTCTCGCGCGAAGCGACGGTGGGGCCAGCCTGTTTAGCCTCTTTACGCGTCCGCCTTGCTTGAGGCTCAAAGTGGATCCGAGTGCGCCAGTGGCGGTCCTAGGACTTCCAACGCCTGCGTTTCGCGTCCTAGCCGGGCGAAGGCCTCGGGTCCCCGCTCGTGAGGCGGCAGCTCGGCGTAGCGCAGGAAGAGCTGCTCGAACCCGATTGCGGCCGGCATCACCGTGGCGAAGAAGCGTGCCACCGTGTCGCCCACGTTCTGCCAGGTGTGCGGCGTCCCGCGCGGGATGTACACGAACGTTCCTGGCGGCGCGTCGATCAGCTCGTCCGCGAGCTTGACCCTGAACATCCCTTCGAGGGTGTAGATCAGCTCGTCCTGCTCCCGGTGCACGTGCAAGGGCGGACCCTCGCCCGGGACGTTGATCGTCTCGATCGCAGTGAGTGCACCGCCGCTGGTGGCATGCGTGGCCTTGAAGGTCAGAACACCGCCGAGCGGGTTCTCGACCGAAAGGCCCTCCCCCGGCGGGACAGCGACAGGGACGATGGCAAGGTCAGACATCTTGTACCCCGCGAGCCTCGCATCCTGCAAGCCTGCGAGTCAACAGGCGCTTCCGCCGAGAATCCACTCGCTAGCCACGGCCACTCTCGCGTGAAAGCCCTAGTCAGCTTTTCGGTTGAGCGATCCTGCTCTGGCGACTAGCGTTCGGCCATGCCCAGCAACTGGCCGGCGCTTTCCTACGAGGCGTGGAGCGGGACGTGCGACACGCTTCACGCTCATACCCAGACCCTCGGCAAGCTGGCGGTGGCGCTCGCCCCGCCCGAGCCACAGCTCCAGCATGCCGCCCTGCGCCTGACCGCGCGGGGCTGGGAGACGCTCGCGCTGCCGGCCCCCGACAGCTCGGGCGCGATCGTCGTGGCCCTCGACCTGCGCACACATGAGGCGGTGGTCGAGCACAGCGACGGGCGCGCGCAGCGCGTCGCGCTCGCCCCGGACCGACCTGTCGGTGAGGTCACGCGCGAAGTGCTGCAGGCGGCCCGCGGCCTGGCAGGCCACTTCGAGATCAACGCGACGCCACAGGAGGTGGCTTGGAGCGTGCCGCTCGACGAGGACGACGAGCACAGGCACTACGACCCGGGGCAGGCGGCCTCCTACTTCGCCGCAGCGACCAACGCCGCGCTGGTTCTCGCCGACTTTCGGGCCCCGTATCGCGGACGTTCGACGCCGGTCAACGCGTGGTGGGGTTCGTTCGACCTGGCGGTGAGCCTCTTCTCCGGCGAGCCGGCCGATCCCCCGTCCGGCGACTTCATCATGCGGAACTCGATGGACGCCCAGGAGGTGGCCGTGGGCTGGTGGCCCGGCGATGCGCAACGCGACAGCGCGGCGTTCTACGCCTATGCGCATCCCGCGCCGGAGGGCTTCGCGGAGGCCACTCTCTCGCCAGCTTCCGCACGCTGGGAGGCTTCGCTCGGCGAGTACCTCCTGGACTGGGACGACGTGCGCGCGAGCCCGGATCCGCACGGGTTCGCAGTCGAGTTCGCCCGTTCGGCGTTCCGCCACGCCTGCCTCGTCTGCGAATGGGATCCGACGCTCCTCTCCAGCGCCGAGGGAAGGCCGCCGCCGGTCGCGTGAGTGACCCTTCGCACAGAGCAAGCCGGAAGGACGCCCGCCGGGCCGCGTCTTCCTGATCATGCCCGCAACCGACAACATCGAGCTCGTCCGCAGGAGCTTCGCGGCGATCAGTGCCTGGGACGTCGACGGGCTTCTGCGGCTCTACGACCCCGACGTGGAGCTGCTTCCGCTGACGGGAACCCGTGTCGAGACCGGGGGATACGTGGGTCACGACGGCGTGCGCGACTACATGGCCGAGGCCGAGGGCCTATGGGCCGTGCTCGAGCCGGAGGGCTGGGCCTACAGGGACCTCGGCGACCGCGTCCTGGTCACGGGCCACTGCCGGGTCCGCGGCCGTTCCAGCGGAGCCGAGAGCGATCCCCCGTGCTCCTGGGTGATCCACGTGTCCGACGGCAAGATCGTCTCGCACACGGCGTGCCCGACCTATGAGGAAGCGGCCGAGCTGGCCCGGGCGCCTCGCGCGGCCTAGTTGCCGAAGATCGCGAACTGCTTGTAGGGCGCTTCGGCCTGGGCCGCCACGAACGTGCCCTCGACCCGGATCTCCGCCTCGGCGGGCGCTTCGCCGCGCATGCGTTCCGCGAGCTCGTTGGCCGCGTCCTCGTTCACCGCGCCGAGCAGGATGTACTTCCAGCGGCGTACGTGCGGCAGCCCCTCCTCGTCGAGGCGCTTCGAAAGCTCGGTCGCGGCGTGCCAGCTCGGCAGCGAGACCCTCACCTCGAACTCCCCGTAGCCGCGCTCCTCTGCTTCCCGCGCCTCCTGCGCCATCCGCTCCGCGTGCTCGGCGGCACGCTCGTCGTCGGTCTCCGGCATGGACTGCGCGGCGTCCTCCCATTGATCCTCGACCGGGTGCCAGCGGTCGAGCGCGATCTCGGCTTCCCAATCCTCTCGCTCGAGCTCCTTGCGCACCGCTTGCTCGGCCTGCCTGGCGGCCTCCGCGGTGTCGGCGTAGAGGAAAACGTCGGCGCCGTCCCTGCTGACCGCGACCCGGCCCGCGAGCTGTTGCTCCACCTTGCGGTCCAGCTCCAACGCGTGCAGCGTCTCGACGAGATGGACCCCGCGATCCTCGTTCGCGAGCACGACGTGCACCCGCCAGTCCTGGTCCGCCATCGGCCGAACGCTATCGGACGCGTTCCAGCCGTTCTACGAGCTCGAGCAGGTCGGCGACGGACTCGTCGGCGTCGGGATCCTCGCGCGCTTCGGAGCCCGGTCCGTATTCGAGGGGCCGGTCCACGAGGGCGGTGCGAAGCCCGGCGTTGCGCGCGCCAGCGAGGTCCCAGGGGTGGGATGCGACCAGCATCAGCTCGGCGGGCTCCACTCCCAGCAGGCGGGCGCCGGTCAGGTACACCTCGGGGTCGGGCTTGTAGACGTGCGCCAGCTCGGCCGAGATCAGGCAGTCGAATCGCAGGTCGCCGTGACGCGCGAGGTCCACGAGCAGCGCGACGTGGCCATTGGAGAGGGCCGCCACCGGGCGCTCGCTCCGCAGTGCCTCGAGCCCCGCTCGGACGTCGGGCCACGGGTCGAGGCGGTGCCACGCACGCACGAGCCGGCTCCGCTCCTCGGCCGGAAGGTCCAGGCCCTGGGTGGTGAGGACATCGTCGAGGGTCACATGGTGGAGCTCGTCGAAGTTGCCCCACGGCCGCGACCCGTCGTTGACCTCGCCGAGGATGGGGGCGTAGCGAGCGCGCCATGCATCGGCCAGCTCCTCCGGATCGCCGTCGACCCCACTCGACCGAAAGGCTTCCGCGATGCCCGACCGCCAGTCCACGAGGGTCCCGAAGACGTCGAACGCCAGCGCGTTGATGGCCACCCGCCGAGGGTACAGTCCGGCTAGCGTTGAGCCTGGAGGTGAACGAGATGCTCGAGCGCTCCGCGCAGTTGAACGCCCTGACAGATTCGTTCGCTCAGGTGCGCGACCGCTCCCACGGCCGGCTGGTGCTCGTCGGCGGTGAGGCAGGGGCCGGCAAGACCACACTCGTTCGGCGCTTCTGCGACGAGCAGGCCGGCGCCGCCAGGATCCTCTGGGGCGCCTGCGACGCGCTGTTCACGCCGCGCCCGCTGGGTCCGCTGTTCGACATCGCAGGCGCGACAGGCGGCGAGCTCCAGGAGCTTGTCGGGAGCGACGCCCGGCCCCACGAGGTGGTCGCGGCGCTGTTGCGCGAGCTCCAGGGCGGCAAGCCCACGATCGTTGTCCTCGAGGACCTGCACTGGGCCGACGAGGCAACGCTCGACGTGTTCCGGCTGTTCGCCCGCCGGGTCGAGGCCGTCTCAGCGCTCGTCCTCGCCAGCTACCGGGACGACGAGCTTGGCCGCGACCAGTCGCTGCGAATCGTCCTGGGGGAGCTTCCGACCGGCGGTCAGGTCGAGCGGGTCAAGGTCGAGGCACTGTCGCGGGCGGCCACAGCACAGCTCGCCGAGCCGCACGGCGTGGACGCCGATCAGCTCTACCGCACGACCGGCGGCAACCCGTTCTTCGTCACGGAGGTGCTGACCGGCGGCGGTGAGCGGATTCCGCCGACGGTGCGGGACGCGGTACTCGCTCGCGCCGGGCGCCTCGGGCCTGAGGCCAGGGAGCTGTTGGACGCGCTCGCGATCGAACCCCAGCTGCTCGACGACGGAGCCGCGAGCCTCGACGAGTGCCTGGGCTCGGGGATGCTCAGTGAGGCCACGGAAGGGCTGGCGTTTCGCCACGAGCTCGCCAGGCTCACCATCGAGGATGCGATCGCGCCAAACCGCCGCGTCGCCTTGCACCGCGCGGCCCTGTCCGTCCTCGAGGCGCGCCCCGCGGCGGCTCACGAGCCTGCCCGGCTCGCCCACCATGCCGAAGCGGCCGGGGACGCTCAGGCCGTGCTGCGCCATGCGCCCCAGGCGGCGAAGAGCGCGTCCTCGGCGGGCGCGCATCGCGAGGCGGCCGCCCAGTACGCGCGGGCGCTGCGATTCGCCGGCGGCCTGCCCCCGGCCAAGCGGGCCGGGCTGTTCTCGGGCCGCGCCTACGAGTGCTACCTGATCGACCAGCTGGACCAGGCGATCGACGCCCAGGGGAGCGCGCTCGCGTGCTGCCGGGAGGCCGGCGGCGTGCGCGAGGAGGGCGACTCGCTGCGCCGCCTCGCTCAGATGCTCGGATTTGCCGGCCGGACCGCTGAAGCCGCCAAGGCCGCGCGGAAAGCGGTCGCCCTGCTCGAGCCGCTCGGGCCCGGGCCTGAGCTAGCCATGGCCTACGGCAAGCTGGCGCAGCGTTACGCCAACTGGGAGGACGCCGAGAGCGCCATCGGCTGGGGAACACGTGCGCTCGAGCTCGCGGACCGGCTGGGCGACACCGAGATCCTCGTCTATGCCCTCGTCAGCGTCGGCGCAGCCGAGTTCCGCGGGGATGCACCCAAGGGGCGAGAGAAGCTCGAACGGGCCCTGGAGCTCGCGCGGGCGGCGGGGCTCGAGGACCACGTCGGGCGCGCGTTCCTCAACCTCGTTTGGCTGTCGGCCCGCCAGCGCTCGTTCGCGCTCGCCGGGCGCTACCTGAACGCCGCGCTCGAGTACTCCGGCGAGCGCGGGCTCGACTACTGGAGGCTGTCTCTCCTCGCGGTGCAGGCCCGCCTGCAGCTCGACCAGGGCCGCTGGGCGGAGGCGGCCGAGTCCGCTGCGCTGGTCCTCCGAAACCCACGCACCGCGCCGGTCCCGAGGGTGCTCGCGGGCGTGGTCCAGAGCCTGGTTCGGGCGCGGCACGGCGACCCCGAGGTCTGGTCGCTGCTCGACGCGGCGCTCGCACAGGCGGAGCCCACGGGTGAGCTTCAGCAGCTCGCGCCCGTGGCGGCCGCCAGGGCCGAGACCGCGTGGCTGGAGGGCCGGCACGATGTGGCCGCCGTGGCCGCCGAGCCCGCGCTGGAGCTGGCACTCCGGTGTTCGGCGTCGTGGGAGATCGGAGCGCTCGCCTGCTGGCGCCGGCGAGCCGGGGTCGACGAGTCGACCCCGCCCGGCGCGGCCGAGCCGTACGCGCTCGAGCTGGCCGGCGACTTCACGGGCGCGGCCGAGCTGTGGGAGCAGATCGGCTGCCCCTACGAAGCGGCGCTCGCCCTCGCCGGAGCCGACGACGACAACGCCCTGCGCCGGTCGCTCGACCAGCTCCAGCGGCTGGGCGCCCAGCCCGCGGCGACGATCGTGGGCCGCCGCCTGCGCGAGCGCGGGGCTCGTGGGCTGCCGCGCGGACCCCGCGCCGCCACCCGCCAGAACCCGGCCAACCTGACCGCGCGCGAGCTGGACGTGCTGGAGCTGGTAGCCGAAGGGCTTCGCAACGCCCAGATCGCCGAGCGGCTGTTCCTCTCCGAGAAGACCGTCGGCCACCACGTCTCGGCGATCCTGCGCAAGCTCGGCGCACACACGCGCGGCGAGGCGAGCGCGGAGGCGGTCCGCCTCGGGATAGTCCCAAGATAGGCAGCCCTCCTTCGAAAGCTAGGGAGCCTTCCCGATGCGGGCGGGGCGTTGCGCGCATACGTTCGACTGAACGGAAATGTCGACCCCACCAAAGGAGCCAGACCATGGAATACGCCCTGAACCTGCCAAGCGCCAAGCGGTCGCTCGTCGTTCCGCTCGCCGTCGCGGCCCTGCTCGGCGCCGGTGTAGCGACGACCACCTACGCGGTCGTCGACAGCGGCCAGGCGTCGCAACCGACCGTCGTGGTCACCCACCCGACCGGCGGCGACGCGACGGCCCAGCCGCAGCTGATGGGGGGCCGCCGGCCCTAGGATCAGCCACGTGGCGGAGCTGTTCACCTCGGAGGAGCGCGATGAGTCGACGGAGCGACTGGTCGCGGTCCTTCGGGGCGTCGCCGGTGTCGATTCGGTCGTCCGGCTCGGCTCGATCGCCGACGGCAAGGCCGACCGCCATTCCGACGTCGACCTCGCAGTCGTCGTCGGTCCGGCCGCCGAGGTCGGGCCGGTAGCCGCCGAGTGCACGGAGACCGTGGCTGGCGGCGCTGCCGGTCTTCCATCACTTCTCGCAGTCATTGGGCGGGATCGAGTTTCGCGGCTTCCTGCTGGAGACGTTCCTCGAGGTCGACGTGGGCTTCGCGCGAGCGCACGAAGTCGAGGCCGTGGCGGCGATACCTCCGTTCGACGCGGCGGCGAAGCTCGACTTCATCTGGCACGACGTGATCCACGCCGCCGTCGCGCTCGACCGCGGCCGGCCCTGGCGGGCGCTCTGGTACGTCGAACGGCTGCGCAACGGCGCGCTCGAGCTCGCGGCGGGTCGGCTCGGATTCGACCTGCGCCATTTCAAGGACGCCGATCGCCTGCCGCCCGAGACGCTGGCCGGGGCTGAAGCGGCGGTTGCCGCCGGCCCGTCACAGGAGCAGATCTGGCCGGCGCTCCGGGCGGCGACGGCGGCCCTGTTCGCCGAGGGGCGCCGGACCCATCCCGAGCTCTCGGACAAGCTCGAGCGCAAGCTGAGCCAGTTCCTCGACCTGATCGAGCACAACCCCATGCCAGTCGAGGATCGGGAGCGGACGTAGACTGGGTCGTTCGGTGACAGACCGGAGCGAGGTTGTCGTCGTGGGTGCGGGTCAGGCAGGACTCGCGGTCAGTCGCGAGCTCACCCGGGCGGGGGTTGGTCACTTCGTGCTCGAGAGGAGACAGGTAGGGCAGACCTGGCGCCGGCGATGGGACAGTTTCTGTCTGGTCACACCGAACTGGAGTGTCCGGCTGCCTGGATACCCATACGACGAGGATGATCCCGATGGCTTCATGCTCCGCGATGAGGTCGTGGCCTATCTCGAGCGCTATGCAGCGGAGTCCGACACGCCGGTGCATGAAGGCGTCGAGGTCAGGTCGCTACGGCCGGGACCCGGCGGCGGTTTCCGTCTGGAGACCTCGGCCGGAGAGCTTGTCGCGCAGAAGGTGGTAGTGAGCAGCGGGGCGTATCAGCGCCCTCGCCGACCGGCTCAAGCGGCCACCCTCCCGCCTGAGCTCCTTCAGATCGACGTCCCGGACTACCGCAGCCCGGCCGGCCTTCCTACCGGACCGGTGCTTGTGGTCGGCGGCGGCCAGTCGGGCTGCCAGATCGCCGAGGAGCTCCTCGGGGCGGGCCGCGACGTCTTCCTGGCGTGCGGGCGGGCCGCCTGGGGGCCCCGGCGGATCGGCGATCACGACATTTTCTGGTGGGCCCTCCAAGTTGGCCTCCTCGACGCGCCCTTTAGCTCACTTCCGAACGCTGGCGCGCGGTTGACCGCCAACGCGTTGGCGACCGGCCGCCAAGGCGGCCACGACCTTCATTACAGGACGCTGCGGAAGATGGGAGTCACGCTGCTCGGCCACCTTCTCGGCGCCAGCGGCGGCCACGCCCGATTCACGCCAGACCTCGGGGCGAGCGTGGCTTGGGGCGATCAGCGAAATGCGGAGCTTATGGATCGGGTGCGAAAGGTGGTCGCTGAGCGCGGGCTGCCGCGGCCCGAGATCTCCGAACCGGAGCCGTTCAACGCAGATGCGCCCGAGGACATACCGCTTAGGGGCTTCGGGGCGGTCGTCTTCGCAGCGGGGTTCCGGCCCGACTATGAGTCCTGGGTCCATTTCCCCGGAGCGTTCGACGAGTTCGGGTTCCCGATACACAACGAAGGCGCCAGCATCGCCGCTCCCGGGCTCTACTTCGTAGGGGTCCACTTCCTCCGTAAGGCCAAGTCAGCGCTCCTGCTCGGGGTGGGAGAAGACGCCGCCGTCGTCGTCCGCCACATCAAGCAAGACCGAAAGGAAGGTATCCACGATGGCGACTCACAGCGAGACTGACGCGATCAGGCAGACCGTGCTCGACTACTTCGAGGGCTGGTTCGAGGGCGACGCGGCGCGCATGGAGCGGGCGCTGCACCCGGAGCTTGCCAAGCGCCAGTCAGGCGAAGAGCTCGGAATCACCACAAAGCAGCGGATGGTCGAGCTGACCGAGGCGGGGGCGGGCAGGGAGGACGCCCGCGACGGCCGCATCGACATCGAGGTCGAGGACGTCTACAAGGACGGGGCCAGCGTCACGGTGCGCACCGCGACCTACCACGAGTACCTGCACCTGGTTCGCACCGCCGACGGCTGGCGCATCGCGAACGCGCTCTGGCAGCTCTCGTGACCGTGCCTCAGGGACGCACCAGCTGCGGGGCCACCTCGCTCGCGACCAGTTCGAGCTGACGCGGGTCGTCGCCCAGCGGCCACAGGTAGATGCGCTGGCAGCCGGCCTCCGCATAGCGCGAGAGGAGCTCGGCGCAGTGCCCCACGGGACCGACGCAGACCTGCGTGCGCAGGTCCTCGGGATCCCGGCCCAGGATCGGGGCCAAGACGTCGGCCAGCACGCGGTCGCCCTCGGCCCGATCCTTGGATACCCAGGTCCACATGGTCGCGAGCGCGTTGGGGAAGCCCTCGGCGACGCGGCCACGATCCTCGAGCGCCCCTGCCAATGCCGCGCGCGCGGTGCCAAAGCGCTCCGGCGTCGTGTTGTACGCGGAGGCGAGCCAGCCGTCGCCCGTCCGCGCGACGCGAGCGAGCCCCGCCGGGGAGCCCCAGCTCCCGATCCAGAGAGGGACACCCTCCTCCCGCGGCGGCGCCGGCTCGAGCTCGAGGCCCGCCGGCAGGCGGTAGTAGCGCGGCTGCTCGGGCATCGGTTCCCGCTTGAGCAGTGCTCGCAGTACGGCGAGCGCCTCGTCGAAGCGCTTCCAGCGCTCCTCGAAGGGGATGCCCAGTGCGTCGTAGTCGCGCTTGGAGGAGCCCGGGCCGACGGCCGCGAGCAGCCGGCCCTCGGAGAGGATGTCGATCCCGACCAGTGCCTTGGCCAGTGGAAGCGGGCCGCGGAGGACGGCGAGCGCCACCGTCGTGGCCAGGGTCATCTCCCCCGACCGCTCGATCATGCTTGCAAGCGCCGTCGGCCCGTCGAGCCAGGGCGTCTGGAACACGAAGTGGTCGTTGGCCGAGACAGCGGCGAATCCGCAGTCCCTGGCGGTGTCGACCGCGTCCGCCAGCCTCCCCAGGGAGAGCGGCTCCTCCCCGAACTGCATCAGCGGCAGATGCACGCCGAGATCCACGGCCCAATGCTGTCAGTTCCCGCGGTTGCGCCCGGCGCGGCTGCGGCGGTACGGTCGGGGTGTCAACCACGGAGGGAGCACGCCTTGCCGTCCACCACGCAGGATTCCGAGCTCAAGGCACGTCATCGGAAGATGTGGGCTTCCGGGGACTACCCGTCCATGGTCGAGACGTTCCTGCTGCCGCTGGGCCCACGACTCGTCGAGGCGTGCGGTATCGGCCCCGAGATGAGCGTGCTCGACGTCGCCGCCGGGACGGGCAACGCCTCGATACCCGCGGCGCAGGCTGGCGCGGACGTCACGGCGAGCGACCTCACGCCCGAGCTGCTCGAGGCGGGCCGTGAGCACGGCGAGGCCGAGGGGCTGGCGCTCAAATGGACCGAAGCCGACGCCGAGCACCTGCCGTTCGAGGATGAGTCGTTCGACGTCGTCATGTCTTCGATCGGCGCGATGTTCGCGCCCCACCACCAGGACGTCGCGGACGAGCTGGTTCGCGTGTGCCGCCCGGGCGGAACCATCGGGTTGCTGAGCTGGACGCCCGAGGGGATGATCGGCGCGCTGTTCCGGCTGATGGGGCCGTTCGCCCCACCGCCTCCGCCCGGCGCACAGCCTCCGCCGCTCTGGGGCAGCGAGGATCACCTGAGCGAGCTCTTCGGCGACCGCGTCGAGTTCTCCAAGCAGGAGCGGGAGATGCTGGAGATCACCGCCTTCCAGCATCCGCGCGACTACGGCGAGCACTTCAAGTCGCGCTACGGCCCGACGATCGCCGCCCAGGCGAACGCTCGCAACAACGACCGGGAGGCGGAGTTCGACGAGGCGCTCAACCAGTTCTGCGACGAGTGGAACCTCGGCACGCCCGACAAGGCGCGCTTTGAGAAGGAGTACCTGCTCTCGGTGGGCACGCGAGCCTGACCGGGACGCGGCGCGATCGTAGACCGAGCGGCGCGATACTTGCGCCCGTGGGCGCCCTCCTGAACCGACTCGGTGTTGAGTTGCCGATCGTCCAGGCGGGAATGGGCGGCGGCCTTGCGGGACACGAGCTGGCGGCGACGGTCTCGGCGGCCGGCGGCCTGGGGACGATCGGGTTTCTCGCTCCGGAGACGCTGCGGCGAGAGATCTCCTCGGCCCGCCGCCTGACCGACAGGCCGCTGGCCGCCAACCTGCTGCTGCCCTTCGCCCGGCGTCGCCACTTCGAGGCGGCCTCGGAGGCCGACGTGGTCGTCACCTTCTGGGGCAGCCCGAAGCGCCGGACCTCCAAGCCGTGGATTCACCAGTGCGGCTCCGTGGCGGAGGCCCTCGCCGCGCGCGAGGCCGGAGCCGACGCGGTGATCGCCCAGGGCCGCGAGGCGGGCGGTCACGTGCGCGGCACGGTGCCGGCCCTGGAGCTGCTCGACCGCGTTCGCGCGGCGCTGCCGCGCAACTACCCGGTGCTCGCGGCGGGGGGCGTCGCCGATCGCTCCGACGCCGGTGTCCGCCTCGATGCCGGCGCGGAGGCGGTCGCCTGCGGCACCCTCTTCCTGATGACCGACGAGAGCGGCGCCCATCCCGCTTACAAGGCGCGCCTCGTGGAAGCGCGGGACACCATCGTGACTGAGCTGTTCGGAGCCGGCTGGCCGGCGCCGCACCGCGTCGTGCCGAATGCCGCCACCGCTCGTTGGCTGCGACGTGACCCGCGCGCCCCCGGCTGGCTGCGCGCGCTCCACAGGGCCACCGCGCCGGCCCTTTCAAGGCTGTCGGTGCCGATGCAGCTCCGCCTGGCGGCAACGCAGAACCCGGGCCGGCCGATGTTCGGGCCTGCCGCGGCGACCGTCGGCAGGCCCGCGAACCTGATCGAGGCGGGACCCCTCTACGCGGGCGAGTCCGTGAGCCGCATCGACGTCATCCGCCCGGCCGGCGAGCTCGTTCGCGAGCTCGCCTCCTAGCGCGCGCTGTCCAGCATCGCCATCTGCGCCTCGGCGTAGCGGTCGCCTGCCGCTGCGCCCGCGGGGACCGCCGCTTCGATTCGGCTCAGGTCGTCCTCGGCCAGCTCCAGCTCGAGCGCCCGAAGCGCCTCGTCCAGGCGCTCGCGGCTGCGGGCACCGATCAGCGGCACGATCGTCTCTCCAGAGTCAGCACCCACGCGATCGCCAGCTGCGCCACCGTCGCGCCCTTCTCGCCGGCGACCGCCGAAGCGCCTCTACCAGCTCCAGGTTGCGATCCAGGTTCTCGCCCTGGAACCGCGGTGAGCGGGCGCGGATGTCGCCGGCGCCGACCTCGCGGTCCGGGCTCCAGTGGCCGCTCAGCAGGCCGCGGGAGAGGACGCCGTAGGCGGTGATGCTCACGCCCAGCTCCTGGCAGGTGGGCAGGATCTCATCCTCGATCCCGCGCGAGAGGAGCGAGTACTCGATCTGCAGGTCCGAGATGGGGTGGGTGGCGTGGGCCCGCCGGATGGTGTCGGCGCCCATCTCGGAAAGGCCCACATGGCGCACGTGGCCGGCTTCGATCAGCTCCGCGATGGCGCCGACGGTCTCCTCGATCGGCACGTTCTGGTCCAGGCGGGCGGGCCGGTAGACATCGATGTAGTCGGTGCCGAGCCGGCGCAGCGTGTAGGCGAGGAAGTTCTTGACGGCGGCGGGTCGGGCGTCGTAGCCGTTGAAGGCGCCCTCGTAGTCGCGCAGCGCGCCGAACTTCACGCTGATCAGGAAGTCCTCGCGGTTGCGGCCCTGGAGCGCCTCGTGCAGCAGGAGCTCGTTGTGGCCCATGCCGTAGAAGTCGCCGGTGTCGAGCAGGTTGATGCCCGCGTCGAGCGCGGCGTGGACGGTGGCGACGCTCTCCGGGCGGTCGGCGGGGCCGTAGACGTCGGACATGCCCATGCAGCCGAGGCCGAGGGCGGAGACGGTGGGTCCGTTGCTTCCAAGCGCGCGTGTGTCCATGCCCTAATCCTGCCAGCGCCAGGTCTTCAGGGCGGCCCTGAAGGCGCGCTCGTCCTTCGGCTCGCGACTCGCCTGCGCGGACAACGTGACCCGGTACAGGCGCGACGAGTGCAGGGCGATCACCTCGCGCTGTTGGAGCGGCGACCCGGCCACGCTCGAGCCGACCTCGAGCAACGCAGCGCGGCTGCCACCCAGCCGCAGGTCGGGCCCACGCCGCAGCGAGGTGACCTTGAAGCGGCCGCCGGACTGGCGGGCGGTGGAGCGCTCGAGCTGGGCGATCGCCTTAGCGGCCGTGTCCAGGCTCTTCACGGGAGCGGAGGTGGCGCCTACGTTTACGTTCGTCGAGTACCCGCTGCCGAGGTGGCCGCTCCAGAACGAGTCCACGCCCTGGAGTCCCGCCTGCTGGGCGGCCTTCCCGCGCGTGCCACGCCAGCCGGGCGGCAGCGTGACGTGATAGCCGCTGCCGTCGAGCTCGCGCAGCCGCTCCAGCCGCGCGGCCGAGCGCCCGCTCGGCGTGACCCACCTCCAGCCGCCGCTGACCTTGCGGCCCAGCGCCTCGAGCCCGCCTCCGGGCGAGCGCTCCTGCAGCGTGACCGTGTAGGCGTGGTCGCCGCGGTGGGCGATCAGGCCGAGCGTGTCGATCGAGCGGCCGCCCTGCTTGGAGCGCCGGCGGTAGGCCACCGCCGGCTCGCTGCCGAGGTTGGTTCGGCGCGTGGTGATCCTCCCGCCGGCGGTGCGCCCGAGCAGCGAGACCGAAGAGCGGGCCACGTCGTCCAGCGAGCTGTCACCGGTGACCGGCTCGATGACCACGTTGGCGGTGCGGCGGGCCTTGCTGTCAGAGGCGTCGGTCCATGCGCCCCCGAACACGATCCCGGCGCCCACATCGAGCCCGGGCACGTCCTTGGCGGCACTGCCGGTGACCACGCGCCTGAGCTCGCGCAGGTCTCGCAGCGCCCGCCAGTCGCCAGTGAGGCGGAACTCGAAGCCGGGACCGGCCGCGCGCCCGCCGGGAAGCTTGGCGAGCTTGTCGCCGGAGCCCCCGCACGCGGCGAGGAGAAGCGCCACGGCGAGCGTGGCTGCCGTGAGCACTCGCATGCGGGGAGCAGGGCTAGCCGAGCGCGCTGCTGACGGTCGACCGCGGCCGCAGGCCCCGGCCGGCCAGGCTGATGAAGTAGAGCCGGTAGCGGCCGATCGCCAGCTCGTCGCCGTCCTCGAGCTCCGCGATCTCCACCTGCTCGCCGTTCCTGAAGACGCCGTTCAGGCTGCGGTCGTCCAGAACCCGGGCGCCGTCGTCGCCGCGGTAGACGAGCGCGTGGCGGCGCGACACGGTCGGGTCGTCGAAGCGCAGGTGGGCGGCCAGGCTGCGGCCGACCCGCGTCCAGCCATCCTGGAGCGGGCGCACGTGAACGCGCTGCTCGTCCTCGAAGGCGAGGTACTCCCCCTCCGACACGAGCGCGTCACGGGCCTGCGCCAGCCACTCCGGCTCGTCCGAGCCGACCGGTCGCTGCTCCACCGTGTTGTGCTCGTCGAACAGCGAGGCGCGCCGAAAGCTGTTGCTGTCGCACTGCGGGCACGCGGGGATCTCGTCGCCCTCGTGCAGCGCCACGGCGAAGCCGCAGTCCGCACAGTGAAACGAGCCGGCGCCGGCGAGTGTCCCGGCGTTGAAGGCTTCCAAGACTGTCTCTCCTCAGGCCTCGGGGGTGCGCGGATGGTAGCTACCCACAGAAGGCCGGAACGTTAAATAGTCGCTATTTGCGGGGTCTTTGACGCTGCTGTCCAACGGTGGGCGTCAAATTTCGACAAATCGGCGTCCCCGATTTGCGGGAGGGCAGGGATCCCCGTGGGGTTGAAGAAAGGACAACCATGCCCGACATGACCGCTCTTCTTCTACGCACCAGGATCGGCTCCGCGGGGCCCGAGGGCCGCAGCTGCGAGCAGTGCCGGCGAACCCCGCTTCCGGGGGAGCGCCTGCTCGAGCTCGACTCCGGCAGCACCCTCTGCGAGCTCTGCTTCGGCGCGCTGCCCGAGGAGCGCCGCACCGCCGTGCGCAGCGAGCGGGTGCACACGAGCGCCCGCCGCCTGTCGGTCGCGCCCAGGGCAGCCTGAGCGCCGTAGCCGGACCCCGGGGCCGCTCGGCCCGCGCATAGAATCCGCCGCTGTGCGCGAAGTCACGGTCCACACGAGCATCTCCGCCCCGCGCGAGCAGATCTTCGACTTCGTTCAGGACCTGGCGAGCCGGCCTGCCATCGCCGACCACTACCTGAAGGACTTCCGGCTGGCCCGCGCCATGCCGGTCGGCCAGGGGGCGGCGGCCCGCTTCAAGCTGAAGAAGCAGTGGGCCGAGCTGTCGATCAGCGAGGCCGACCGCCCGCGCCGGATCATCGAGGAGCTGCGCTGGGGCCGCGTCGGCCGAAACCGCGCCGTCGCGGTCTGGGACTTCACGCGCGAGGGTGGCGGCGTCACGCGCGTGGAGCTGACCACCTACAGCGAGCCGGCCACGATCCTCGACGTCATGCACGAGGTCGGCGCGGCGGGCTACCTCCGCCGCAAGACCAAGGTCGCCCTCGAGCGCCTGCGCGCGATCTTCGAGGAGGCTCCCGACGGGCCGCTCCCGCGCGCCACGATCGCCGGCTACGAGCCGCTCAAGTCCGCCCGCTTCGGTGCTGCCACGGGGTCCGACCCCGCACGCGCACAGCCTGGTGAGCCCGCCCAATAGGATGCCGCCTCCGATGGCCCGCCGTCGCGCCACCGTAGCCCTGATCGCCCTCGCCCTGCTGGCCGTGCTGGGCCTGTCGGCGTGCGAGTCCGCCGCGGTCAAGGTCAGGCAGGGCGCCGAGCGCGAGGGCAAGGCCTTCCCGGTCGGGAGCGTGGACTACAACGTCTTCATCACCCGCGAGCTGAACCCGCACATAGTCGAGGACAACGCCTACTACAAGGGTCCGGAGCCGCCGAAGGACCAGCTCCTGTACGGGATCTTCATCCAGGCCTGCAACAACACGAAGAAGACCCAGCAGAGCGCGGACAAGTTCATGATCACCGACAACCAGGGCAACGTCTTCCAGCCCACGCAGCTGCCAAAGGACAACCCCTTCGCCTACCAGCCGAAGACGCTCAAGGCGGGCATCTGCGAGCCGGAGCAGGGCAGCGTTGCCCAGCTGGGCCCGACCGCCGGCTCGATGCTGCTGTTCAAGCTGCCGCTGCAGAACACCGAGAACCGCCCGCTCGAGCTGCACATCGAGAGCCCCTTCGACGTGGCGAAGGGCAAGCGCGTCACGCGCCGCGTCGAGCTGGATCTCTAGCGCGAGGACTTCAGGCCGGCCACCAGCACCGGCTGGGCGGCCGGGGCGGCGCTGGCGCCTCCCGCGCCCGCCCGCACCAGCAGCACCGCCACCGCGATGCGGGGGCGGCCCGCCGGCGCGAAGGCCGTGAACCAGGCGTCCGTGTTGGACTCCTTGGTCGAGCCGGCCTGGTCGGCGTTCGGGCCGCGCGTGTCCGCCAGCTCGGCGGTGCCGGTCTTTCCGGCCACCTTCACGCCGGGGATGGCCGCGGCCGTGCCCGTGCCGTAAGCGACCACGTCGAGCATCAGCCGCTCGAGGGTGCGCGCCACGCGTCGGGTGGTCACACGGACCGGCCGGCGCTGAGGCTCGCCCGGGCGCAGCGTCGGGTCGGCGCGGACGCCGCCGGCCGCCACGGTCTGGGCGATCGACGCCATCCGCAGCGGGGTGGCGAGCACGCGGCCCTGGCCGATCGCCGTGGAGCCGACGTCGAGCGGCGAGCGGATGCCCTCGGCCGGAGGCAGCGTGCTCGGCAGCTCGGCGGGCAGCGAGGGCTTGCCGTTGAAGCCGTAGCGCTCGGCCGCGTTCACCAGTCGCTCCGCGCCCACCTTCACGCCGAGCGGCGCGAACACCGAGTTGCACGATTGCGCGAAGCTCGACTCGAAGCTGCCCCCGCAGGACTCGCCGTTGGCGTTCTGGAGCTGCACCCCGTCGATCGTGGCCGCCTGCTGGACCGGGAACTTCGTGGACAGCTTCACCAGGCGGCTCTCGAGCGCGGCCGTGGTGGTCACGATCTTGAAGGTGGAGCCCGGCGGCTGCGGAGCCGAGTAGGCCACGCCGGCGAGGGCGCGCACCTCTGCCGTGCGGGCGTCGAGCGCGGCGATGCCGCCGAAGCGCCCGCCCAGGGCGGCGACGGCGGCCTCCTGCACCCGGCTGTCGATCGTGGTGCGCACCGTGGAGGCCGCGCGCGGCTTCGCCCGGCCGATCACGTGGGTGCCGCCCACGATCAGCTCGCCGCCGGGCCGCCCCGCCAGCTCGCTCTCGAAGGCCTCCTCGAGCCCGGTCTGACCGACCGGCCAGTCGCGTGGGAAGCCCCGCGCGTACAGGGCCTCGCGCTGGCGCCGCGTGTCCTGGGGCTCGAGGCTTCCCGCGATCGAGCCCGACAGCGGTCCGAGCGGCGAGCTGCGCGCGGTGGAGGGGCCCTTGGCGATCACCTTGCCGTCGCGCGACAGCAGCGTGCCCCTGACCGGTGGCTGGGTGCGGCGCGTGAGCTTCCTTCCCGGCGAGAGGCCCGGGAAGACCAGCTCCGGTCGCCAGGTCACGCGGTCGCCCGACACCGGCACCTGGATGTCGCCGGCGATCGTGCCGAACAGGCGCGTGCGTACCTCCACCGGCACGCTCACGGCGCCGCCGTGCTCGCCGGAGGTGTGGCCGACGACCACGCGCGTGGCGGTTGCGGTGGCGGCCGCGCGCCGGTAGGCGCCGCGGAGCCGGCGCTCGCTGACGCGGGAGCGGGACTGGCTCGTCAGCAGGCGGTACATGCCGGCGTAGTCCTGGCGCGCCCACGCGCGGGTGTAGTCGCGCGCCGCGCGCTCGGACCCGGAGAGGGCTCGGGCGCCCACTACCGCCCCGGCGGCCAGGGCGATGAGCGCCAGTGCCCCGAGTGCCGGAAGCCCGTGGTGGATGAGGCGCCTGCGGCGCTCGGCGTGGTTGTTCAACACTGGAGGCGGATCAAGGGTAGACCGAGGACCTGCCAGTACCCTGCGGCGGGCTCGTGACAACCCTGGACTGGATAATCGTGGGGTTTACGGTGCTCATGGCCACTTGGGGCTTCGCCCAGGGGCTGATCGTCGGTGCGCTCTCGCTGGCTGGCTTCGCGGTGGGCGCCCTGCTGGGTGCGCGGGTCGGCCCGGCGCTGCTGTCCGGCGGCTCGCACTCCCCTTACGCGCCGCTCATAGCGCTCGTCAGCTCGGTGCTGCTGGGTGGCCTGCTCGCGTCGGCACTCGAGATCCTCGGCTTTCGGCTGCGGCGGCGGATGGGGGAGAGCCTGGGCGTGCTGGACGGCGCGGGCGGAGCCATTTTGATCGGCGCGCTGGGGCTCGGCCTGGTGTGGATCGCCGGCGCCGTGGCGCTCCAGACCCCCGGGGCCGGCCAGCTGCGCGAGCCCTTCCAGCGCTCGGCGATCGTGCGCGCCCTGAACGAGCGGCTGCCGCCGTCGGGCCCGATCCTGAAGCTGCTCGCCCGCTTCGACCCCTTCCCGCATATCAACGGCCCCGCCCCCAACGTGGCGGCTCCCAACGCGGCGATCGCGCGCGACCCCCAGGTGCGCGCCGCGCGCCGCAGCGTCGTGAAGGTGCTGGGCACCGCCTGCGGCCTGGGCGTCCAGGGCAGCGGCTGGATCGCCGGCGATGGCGTGGTGGTCACCAACGCGCACGTGGTGGCGGGCGAGGACGACACCACGGTGCTGCTGGAGGGCGCGGGCCCCGCGATGGACGCCCACGCGATCCGCTTCGACTCCAAGAACGACATAGCGGTGCTGCGCGTGCCCGGCCTGTCGGGCAAGCCCGCCCTCGCTCTCGACGTGAACGCCAAGCCCGGCACCTCGGCCGCGGTGCTCGGCTTCCCAGAGAACGGGCCGTACGACATCGAGCCGGGCAGGCTCGGCCAGACCACCGACATCGTCACGCAGGACGCCTACGGGCGCGGGCCGGTGCGCCGCCGCATCACCTCGCTGCGGGGGCTGGTGCGCTCGGGCAACTCGGGCGGACCGATGGTCGACGGCCAGGGGCGCGTGGTGACCACGGTCTTCGCGGCCACCGTAGCCGACGGCGGGCGCACCGGCTTCGGCGTGCCCGATTCGGTGGTGCGCCAGGAGCTTCAGAGCGCGCGCGGACCGGTCGACACCGGACCCTGCTCGCGCTAGGAGATCGCCGCGACGGCGGCGTCCAGCTTGGCGCCGCTCTGGGCGATCAGCGCCGCCGCGCGCTCCTCCAGCGCGGCGATGTTCGCCTCGCTCGCGTCGTCAAGGTGGTCGCTGGCTCCCTCGAGCTCGATCTGCAGCCGCCAGTAGCGACCCTCCGGCAGCACCTGGGTGAGCTGGTAGTCCACGGCGTCCGAGATGCCGTCGAACACGACCTCGAGGATCGGGCGCGCCCACTCGACGAGGCCCCAGTCCTTGACCTTGCTCCAGGGGCGCTTGTCGGTTCGCTGGCCCGTGCCCAGCGACAGCACCACCACCTCGGCGCCCGGCTTGAAGCGCAGTACCTCGGCGAGCGCGCACATGCCGGGGTTCACCGCGAACACCCCGCCGTCCACCAGCGACCTGTCGCCGGACTGCAGCGCCTCGAAGTAGGTGGGGGCCGCCGAGGTGGCGCGCGCCACGATGGACAGCGGGAAGTCGTCGTCCTTCGAGTCGCGCGCCTTGCTGGTCTTGAAGAAGTAGGGCGCGGGCGAGTTCGTGTCGTAGGAGGGCACGATCAGGTCCGGCTTGGCCTCGCTCAGGCGCTTGTCGCTCAGGAAGTCGTGCAGCGCCTTGTCGAGCCCGGCCGAGTCGTACTTCTCGTCGAGCAGGCCCTCGGCGGTCCTGATCCGCTGGAACAGCGAGCGGTCGAAGATGTCGGGGCCGCGGTCCCTGTAGAGGCCCACCAGCTGCGAGGCGGGCAGCGGGTCGGGGGCGCACAGGGCGCAGGCCAGGATGCCGCCGGTCGAGGTGCCCGCGATCAGGTCGAAGAGCTCGAAGACGCGCTTGCCGGCGCGCTTTTCGAGCTCCACCAGGACGAGCGCGGGGATGATGCCCCGGATTCCGCCGCCGTCGATCGAGAGGACCCGCACGCGCTCGGCCATCGCCTCCGAAAGTAGCGCGTCGGTGGGGCGTTGTCGCTAGAACTGTGCGCGTGCCTCCCCTGGGCAGGGTCATCCCGCCGGTACTAGCCGGCGCAATAGCCACAGCCGCCGCCGCGGCCTCGATGGCGGCGGGCGCCGAAAAGCTTGACCCGAACCCCTGCGTCGGCCCCGAGGCGGCCAAGCTGCGCTGCCCCGACCTCGTGATCAAGCGGCCGTACGGCATGTACGCCGAGCGGGTGCACGGGCGTGTGCGCCTGCGGGCCGGCAACTCGATCGACAGCGTCGGCAGCGGCCCGGTGGAGCTGCACGGCGTGCGCTCGAGCGCGCGCTACATGCGAGGGCGCCAGCGCATCTACAAGGTCGGCGGCGGGCGCATCGGCGTGACGACGGGGGCCCGGCTCCAGTACAAGCTCGCACACCTGCACAAGCATTACTGGAAGTTCTTCCACGCCAACCGCTTCGAGCTGTGGCGCATCGACCACGCCGGCCGTCGCACAAAGCGCGTGCGGGTTGGCCCGAAGATTTCGTACTGCCTGCGCGACCTGGAGCGAACGCGGCCGCGGCTGAAGCGCTCGCCGCGCAAGGAGGTCTACCCGGCCTGCAGCACCTTCCCGGGCAAGGAGCAGGTCACCCTCGGCACCTCGATCGGCTGGTCGGACATCTATCCGCCCACCTACCCGGAGCAGTGGATCGACGTGACCGGGCTGCGCGGCTGCTTCGCCTACGCCTTCAAGGTCGACCCGCTGAACGGCATCTACGAGTCGAACGAGAACAACAACGAGTCCCAGGTGATCGTTCGCCTGCCCTGGAAGAAGGCCGGAAATCGCGGCTGTCCGGGCCACTCGCGCGGCCCCTCGAACAGGGGCGCCGTGCCTCACCAGCAGGAGTACTAGCTCAAGGGGCGGTGGAAGTGTGACGATTAGTGGAGTTTCATGCCCCATTTTCGCTGCACATCTTGCCGACGGCCGGTAGAGAGCCCCGTCGTGATCGGCGCGGGCGACTGCCCGCATTGCGGCGGCGACGTGGTGTTCGACGTGCACCGGGGGCGCCGGCCGGCAGCGGAGGCCGAGACACCGCCGCAGCGGAGTGCCCGGTTGCGGCAGGCCCTGAGCCGCCTTCGCCGCCGCCGCCGCTAGCCTGAGCGGCGATGGGAAAGACCCTCGTGATAGCGGAGAAGCCGTCGGTCGCACGCGACCTGTCGTCCGCGCTGCCCGGATCCTTCACTTCGTCGAAGGACAAGACCCACCTGGTCGGCGACGAGTATGTGATCACCTGGGCGGTCGGGCACCTGGTGGGCCTGGCTGAGCCCGACGCGTACGACCCGAAGCTCAAGAAGTGGCGCTTCGCCGACCTTCCGATCCTGCCCGAGGAGTTCAAGCTCGTGCCCAACGACGAGCGCGCGAAGAAGCAGCTGAACGCCATCCACAAGCTGATGAAGGACGACGAGATCGAGACGATCCTGAACGCCTGCGACGCCGGGCGCGAGGGCGAGCTGATCTTCGCGTACGTCTACGAGACGGCCGGTGTCGACAAGCCGGTGCAGCGGCTCTGGCTCTCGTCGATGACGAAGAAGGCGATCGTGGACGCGTTCGGGCGGCTGCGCGACGGCGAGGAGATGCGCCCGCTCGAGGACGCGGCGCGCTCGCGCTCGGAGGCCGACTGGGTGGTGGGCATGAACTCCACGCGCGCGGCGTCGATCAGACTGCGTGCCGCCTTCGACGGCGCCGTCTCGCTGGGGCGGGTGCAGACCCCCACGCTGGCGCTGGTGGCCCGCCGCGAGGAGGAGATCAAGGCGTTCAAGCCCGAGCCCTACTGGCTCGTTGAGGCCGCCTTCGCCGCCACCGAGGAGCGCCTCTACAGCGGTCGCTACCTGGGCGGCCGGCGCCTGAAGACGGAGGCCGAGGCCACGGCCATCGTCGAGTCCGCCAGCGGCCAGCCGGGCGACATCACGAAGCTCGAGAAGAAAGAGGAGCGCGAGCGCCCGCAGCTGCTCTACGACCTCACCTCGCTCCAGCGCCACGGCAACACGCTCTACGGCTTCTCTGCCCGCCGCACGCTGGCGGCCGCGCAGCGCCTCTACGAGGACCACAAGGCGATCACCTACCCGCGCACGAGCTCGCGCTTCCTGACCGGCGACATGATCCCCGAGATCAAGCCCACGGCCGAGCTGGTGGGCAAGAACCCCCAGTACGCGCGCGGCGCCGAGTACGTCACCTCCCTCGACAAGCTGCCGCTCGAGCGGGTCGTGAACGACGCCAAGGTCGAGGACCATCACGCGCTCATCCCCACCCGCTCCGACCACGATCTCGGGCGGATGGGCCAGGACGAGCTGAAGATCTACGACCTCGTGGCCAAGCGCTTCCTCGCGGTGTTCCATCCCGAGGCCGTGTATGAGCGCACCCGCGTGGAGACCACCGTGGTCGAGCACGTGTTCCGCACGAGCGGCCGCCGGCTGGTCGAGGCCGGCTGGAAGGCCGTCTACGGCGAGGAGGCCCGCGACGGCACCGGCGACGACGACTCCGGCGGCGACCAGCTGCTGCCGAAGCTCGACGAGGGCGAGCGCGTGGAGACGCGCTCGGTCGAGTCGCTGCGCAAGGAGACCCAGCCGCCGCGGCGCTTCACCGAGGCCTCGCTGCTGGCCGCGATGGAGGCCGCCGGCAAGGACATCGAGGACGCCGACATGCGCGAGGCGATGAAGGAGTCCGGCATCGGCACGCCCGCCACGCGCGCGTCGATCATCGAGCGCCTGATCACGGTCGGCTACATCGAGCGCGACGGGCGCGCGCTGGTGGCCACCGACAAGGGCGTGCAGGTCATCCGGCTCCTTGGCTCGCACCCGCTCACCTCCGCGGAGCTGACCGGCGACTGGGAGCGGCGGCTCGGCCTGATCGAGCGCGGCGAGGACACGCGCCCGGCGTTCATGGGCGACATCGCCAAGTTCGCCACGGACACGGTCGCCGAGCTGGACAAGCTGAAGGGCGTGCAGATCGAGCGGGCCAAGCTCGGCCCGTGCGCCGTCTGCGGCCGCGAGATCTCCGAGAACCGCAAGGGCTACTCGTGCTGGTCGAAGGACGACCCGGGCTGCGGGTTCGTGATCTGGAAGAAGAAGGCCGGCAAGTCGCTGCCGGTGTCGGTGGCCAAGGAGCTGATCGAGAGCCTGCGCGCCTCGCGCGAGCGCGGCGAGGACCCCGGCGTGGGCCGCACCGCGAAGCAGATTACGGGCTTCCGCGGGCGCAGCGGCCGCACCTTCCGCGCGAAGCTGCGCCTGGAGCAGACCGCCGAGGGCAAGTGGCGCGTCGAGTTCGACGAGGACTGGGCCAAGGAGCCGCCGAAGGAGCAGGCGGACCAGCAGGAAGAGCAGCCCGCGGCCGAGGCCGCGGCGGGCTAGACCTCAGCTGGGCTCAGGTCGCGCAGCACGTTCTCGATCTCCGGCTCGCCGGAGTCGTGCACGCGGATGACCGTGCCGGGCCAGTACGGGTTCTGCTGCGGCCGCTCGCGCAGGAAGGCGCCCTCGTAGAGCCAGCTGCCGGTGTTCCAGAGGCGCGTGCCGGCGGCGGTGCGCCACTCGGACTGGTCGTCGCCGGGCCAGGGGCCGCTGCGGTGGGTGTGGCCGAACAGGACGTGGTCGGCGCGCACGCCCATGCCCTCGACCACGCGGCCCATGGCCCGCAGGCCGGAGCGGCGCAGCTCCTCGGCGCTGATCACGGGGCTGAGCGGGCCCAGGCCCGCAAGATTGAGGGCCGCCACGGCGCCTGGGATGGCCAGCCGGCCCAGCAGGACCTTCGCCACGGAGCCGCCCCCGCCGTCGGGCGGGTTCAGCCGGGTCCACAGCGAGCGCGACACGCTGCCGCCGCGCTGCAGGCGCTCGGGTGGTGAGCCCTCCGCCAAGCGCGCCAGGTAGGCGTAGAGCGGCGACATCACGGCCTCGTAGTCCTCGACGGAGCGGCAGTCGCGGCTGCGCTTGCTGATGCGGGCCATCGCGCCGGCGGCGATGGCCTCGAGCCGGGGCACGGTCAGGTGCACGTCCAGGTAGTGCCCGTGCGTGGCGTACACGTCCTCGCGCACGCGCAAGCCGGGGTACGCCAGGCTCAGCTCCGTGTCGGGCATGAGGCGCGCCAGGCTGCCGGCGGCGCCGTCGGACGGCGACACCGGCCACTCGCCGTCGGGGCCGATCGCGCCGGCCTCCAGCCGAAGGCGGGTGAGGAAGGGCTCGGCAAGCTGGTAGTCGTGGTTGCCGGGCACGAGGACCACGCGCTTGCCCGCCGTGGCCTGCCCCAGGCGCTCGAGCAGCGGCCGCGCCAGCTCGAGGGCCTTGGCGAGCGGGCGCTCGCGCAGCTCGAGCGCGTCCCCCAGCAGGATCACCCGGTCGGCGCCTTCGAGCGCGGCCAGCAGGCGCTCCTGCGGCTCGCCGTGGCGGGCCACGTCGTAGCCGCCCAGCGAGCCGATGTGGAGATCGGAGACGATCGCGGTCGGCACGGGCGCAATGGTGGCAGGGCCCGCGAGTACGCTGGGAAGCGGTGTCCCTGTTCTGCCGTCACAACCGCTTCCTGGCCGACTGCCCGATCTGCTCGAAGGGAACGCCCATGGAGCACGGCGCCGCCTCGTCGCGGCGCTCCTCGAGGGCCGGTCGCAGCGGCCGCTCGAAGCCCACGGCCGCGCCGGTGGTGAAGGGCCCGTACGGATCGGCGGGGCCCTACTCGGACGACGACGGCACCTACGAGGTGCGCCTGGAGCGCGTCCCCGGCGGCCTGCGTCTGGCCGCCTGGGCGGCGGGCGCGCTTCGCCGCAGCGCCCCGGTGCTGGCGGAGGACGACCTGCCCGCGCTCGTCCGCGACGCCATCGAGCAGCGGGTCGTGGACGAGGACGACGGCCTGCCCGCCGATGACGCGCAGCTCGGCCCCGGCCGCTCGCCCGGCCGCTCGGGCGACATGCGCGAGGAGCTGCGGGTGGAGCCGCTCGAGGGCGGGCGCCTGCGGATAGCGCGCTGGATCATGCGGCCCGGGCGCGGCTGGGAGCTGCAGGAGGCGCCCGTCATGCTGCCGGCCGCCCGCTTCGCCCAGGCACTGGCGTCAGGCGCCGCCGCCGGCTCGCGACCCGCCTGAGGTGCCGCTCACGCTCGTCACCGGGCCCGCCAACTCGGCAAAGGCCGGGGAGGTGCTGGGCGGCCTGAGGGCGCGGCTCGACGACGAGCCGATCCTCGTCGTGCCGGCCTTCCAGGACGTCGAGCACGCCCAGCGCGAGCTGGCCGAGCGCGGGGCGGTGTTCGGGGCCGAGGTGCTCGTGTTCGACCGCCTCTTTCGACTGATCGCCGAGCGCACCGGCTACGGCGAGCGGGTGGCGTCGCGCTTCCAGCGCGAGCTGATCGTGGAGGAGGCCGTGCGCGGCGCCCGTCTCGAAGCGCTCGCCGAGTCGGCGGCCCAGCCGGGCTTCGCCCGCGCCGCGGCGCGCTTCGTGGCGGAGCTGGAGCGCTCGATGGTCGACCCGGCCCGCTTCACGCAGGCGCTGCGGCAGTGGGCGGGCGACGGCCCGAGGCGCGCCTACGCCGAGGAGATCGCGGCGATCTACCGGCGCTACCGCGACGGGCTCGAGAACGCCGGCCTTGCCGACCGCGAGCTATTCGCTTGGCGGGCGCTCGACGCGCTGCGGCTCGACCCGCTGGGGTGGGGCGGCACCCCCGTCTACGTGTACGGCTTCGACGACTTCACGCCGCTCGAGCTGGACGCGCTCGAGACGCTGTCGGGGCGCTGCGAGGCCAGGGTCACCGTGTCGCTCCCCTTCGAGGCCGGGCGGATCGCCTTCCGGGCGGTGGCCGGAACGCACGAGCGCCTCTCGGAGCTCGCCACCGAGCGGATCGAGCTGGAGCCGGTGTCGGACCACTACGCCCGCGGCTCGCGCGACGCCCTGCACGGCGTGGAGCGCGGCCTGTTCGAGGACGGAGCCCCGGGCGGGCTCGTGGCCGGTGACGCGGTACGGCTGCACTCGGCCGGCGGCGAGCGCGCCGAGATCGAGCTGGCCGCCGCGCGCATCCTCTCCCTGCTCCGCGAGGGCACCCGGGCGGGCGACGTGGCGCTCGTGCTGCGAAAGCCGTCGGCCTACGCCTCGCTGATTGAGCAGGTCTTCGGCGCCTACGGCATCCCGTACTCGATCGACCGCCAGGTGAAGCTCGCCCACACCGGCCTCGGCCGCGGGCTGCTGGCGCTGGTGCGCTGCGCGGTGCCCGAGGGCGGCTCCGAGGACCTGCTGGCCTGGCTGCGGGCGCCCGGCAAGCTCGAGCAGCCGGCGCTGGCGGACCGGCTGGAGGCCGAGGCCAGGCGGGAGGGGGCCGGCAGCGCCCGCGCGGTGCGCGAGCTGTGGGAGCGCGACCGCTGGCCGCTCGAGGAGCTCGACCGCCTGGCCGCGGCGCGCACCACCGCCGACTTCGTGGCAGAGCTGGACCACCAGCTCCAGCGCGTCTTCGCCGCGCCCCACCGGCGCCAGGCGCCGATCTTCGACGACGCCCAGCTCGACGACGTGAAGGCCTTCAACGCGGCCCACAACGCGCTGCGCGGGCTGCACGCGGTGCTGAGCGCGGATCCCAGCGTGGCGATCGACCGCCAGCGCGTGCACGACACCCTCGCCGAGCTGCGCGTGTACCTCGGCGAGAACCCGCAGCCCGACCGCGTGCAGGTGGCCGACCCGGGCGCGATCCGGGCCCGCCGCTTCGAGGCCGTTTTCGCCTGCGGGCTGCAGGAGGGCGAATTCCCGGGCGGGTCGTCGCCGGAGCCGTTCCTGCCCGACGACGACCGCCGCCGCATCGCCGAGGCGTCCGGCCTGCGGCTGCCGCTGCGCGAGGACCGGCTCGATCGCGAGCGCTACCTGTTCTACGTGTGCGCCTCGCGCGCCGAGCGCCTGCTGGTGCTGAGCTCGCGCTACTGCGACGAGGAGGGCAACCCGCAGTCGCCCTCGTTCTTCGTGGACGACGTGCGTGACCTCTTCGAGGAGCTGCCCGAGGCGCGCCGCTCGCTCTCCGAGGTCACCTGGTCGCCCGACGACGCCCCCACCGCGGCCGAGTGGGACCGCGCGCTGGCGCTGCGCGGCCCTCGCCACGAGGAGCCCCAGCCAGGCACGCTGACCGCCGGGCCGCTGCTGGAGCTGCTCGCCGAGCGGCGCGCCGTTTCCGCCAGCGCGCTCGAGCACTTCGCAGACTGTCCGGTGAAGTGGCTGGTCGAAGACCTGCTGCGCCCGCTCCAGCTCGAGCCGGATCCCGAGCAGATGGTGCGGGGGAGCTACGCCCACGCGGTGCTGGAGCGCACCTACGCGCGCCTGCGGGCTGAGACCGGAAGCCGGCGCGTGACGCCCGACAACCTGGTGGCGGCAGAGCGCATTGCGCTCGACGAGCTGCGTGCGGCGCGCGAGGAGTTCCGCATCTCGCCGAAGACCACGCGCATGCGAGCGGCCGTGCGCCGCCTGGAGTTCGACCTCCTCAGGTTCCTGCACCACGAGGCGGAGGCCGACACGAGCTTCGAGCCGGAGCACCTGGAGCTCGAGTTCTCCGACGTGCAGGTGGAGGACGTGACGGTGCGCGGCAAGATCGACCGCGTGGACGTCTGGAACGGCCACGCCCTCGTGCGCGACTACAAGAGCGGCAAGTCCGCCGACAGCTACAAGGTGGCGAGCTGGGAGGGCAAGAACCGCTTCCAGGCGGCGCTGTACATGCTGGTGGTGGAGCGGCTGCTCGAGCTGCGCGCGGCCGGCGGCGTCTACGTGCCGCTCGGCGGCGGCGAGCGGCGCCCGCGCGGCATGGTGGCGGCCGAGCTGAAGGAGCTCGGCAGCGACTTCTACGACAACGACCGGCTCGACTCCGACGCCTTCGAGCAGCAGCTCCAGTGGGCGCGCGACCGTATCTCCGAGACCGCGGGGCGCATGCGCCGCGGCGAGCTGTGCAGCTCCCCCGATACCTGCGCCTGGAACGGCGGCTGCTCCTACCCCTCGATCTGCAGGACCGAGTCGTGAGCGAGCGGCCCGACTTCACGCCCGAGCAGCTCGCCGCGATCGAGCGCCGCGACGGCTCGCTGCTCGTGCGGGCGGGGGCGGGCACCGGAAAGACGTCCGTGCTGGTGGAGCGCTTCGTGCGCGCGGTGCTCGAGGACGGCGAGCCCGTCGAGTCGATCCTCGCGATCACCTTCACCGAGAAGGCGGCCGCGGAGATGCGCACACGCGTGCGGCGCCGCTTCGTGGAGATGGGCCGCCGCGACGAGGCGCGCGACTCGGAGGGCGCCTGGATCTCGACGATCCACGGCTTCTGCTCGCGCGTCCTGCGCGCGCACTCGCTGAGCGCCGGCATCGACCCCGACTACCGCGTGCTCGATGCGCTCGAGGCCGAGCGCGTCGCGCTCGAGGCCTTCGATCGCGCGCTCGCCGACTTCCTGGGCCAGGGCGAGGACCCGGAGCGGCTCGAGATGGCCGCCGCCTACTCCACGGACACCCTGCGCGAGATGGTCCGGGCGGCCTACTCGCTGCTCCGAAGCCGCGGGGAGCGCCGGCCCCGGCTCGAGCTGGCCACCCAGCCGCGGGCCGCGGGCCAGCAGGAGCGGCTGGCGGCGGCCTCCGCGGCGGCGCTGGCCGAGCTGGGCGGCGAGAGCGGCGCCACGGTCGCCAAGGCCGTCGACCGGCTCGAGCGCTGCGCCGCGGCGCTCAGGCGGCTGTCCGACGGCCAGCTCGCGGACCCGGCTGAGCTCGGGCCGCTGAAGGTGGCGGGTGGGGCGAGGGCGCTCTCCACGCCGGCGCTCGACGAGTACCGGGACGCGCTGGCCGCGTACTCGGAGCTCTGTGCCGCGCACCGCCAATACCTCTCCCACAACCTCCTGCGGGTGTTGCTCGAGCTGTTCGGCACCCACCACGAACAGCTCAAGCGCGAGCGCTCAGGGCTCGACTTCGAAGACCTGGAGCTCGTGACCCGCGACCTGCTGAAGGGAGACCTCGGCATCCGCGAGGCCTGGGCCGGGCGCTTCAGCCACGTGCTGGTGGACGAGTTCCAGGACACGAACCCGCTGCAAAACGAGCTGCTCGGGCTGCTGGCCACGGACAACCTGTTCCGGGTCGGCGACGAGAACCAGTCGATCTACGGCTTCCGCAATGCCGACGTGCGCGTGTTCCGTGAGCACCACGAAGCGGCGCGCGACGCGGGGCGGGCGGAAAGCGTGACGGTGAACTTCCGCAGCCGCGGCGAGGTGCTCGACGCGATCGACCTGACCTTCTCGCGGCTGTGGGGCGACGCCTACGAGCCGCTGCGCGAGCGGCCCGGCGCGCGGGACGTCCCGCCGCGCGCCGACCCGAGCGTGGAGCTGCTCGTGGTGGACCGCAACAAGGCGCGCTGGGACGAGCGCTTCCAGGACGAGGACGAGCCCTTCGGCGCGGGCATGCGCTCGGCCACCGCCTGGCGCGCCGCGGAGGCGCGACTGCTGGCCAAGCGCATCGAGGAGCTCACCGTGAAGGGCCCGTTCGAGCCGCGCGACGTGGTGCTGCTGATGCGGGCCACCACCCACATGAGCTTCTACGAGCGCGGCCTCGAGGAGCGCGGCATCCCGACCCACGTGGTCGGCGGCCGCGGCTACTGGAGCCAGCAGCAGGTCGCGGACCTGCGCAACTGGCTCGCGGCGCTGGCCAACCCGCTCGACGAGCTTGCGCTCTACTCCGTGCTCGCTTCCCCGCTCGTGGGAGCGTCGATCGACGCGGTTGCCCTGCTGGGCCTCCACGCGCGCCGCTCGAAGCGGGACGCCTGGTGGATCCTGCGCGAGCCGGAGGGGCTGATGGAGCTGATGCCCGAGGCGGACCGGCGCCGGATCGCCCGCTTCGTGGAGCGCTTCGAGCGCGAGCGCGCCGCGGCGTCGCGCGTGTCGCTCGAGACCCTGATCGACCGGGCCGTGACCGCCACCGGCTACGACGCGCACGTGCTCGCCCTGCCCGCGGGCGACCGCCGCATGGCCAACGTGCGCAAGCTGATGCGGATGGCGCGCGAGTACGAGGCCGACGAGGGCCGCGACCTGCGCGGTTTCATCGACACGCTGGCCGACCGCGACGCCGCGCTGCCGCGCGAGGGCGAGGCCCCGCTGGAGGCCGAGGCCGTGAAGGGCGTCCAGCTGATGACGATCCACCGTGCGAAGGGGCTCGAGTTCCCGGTGGTCTGCGTCGCGGACCTTGGCAAGGACGGCCGCGAGGACGACGGCGCGCTGCGCATCTCGGACAGCGGGCTCGCCGGCCTGCGCCTGGCGTCGCTCGGCGGCGGCGCGCCGGTCGCGAGCGAGCGGCTGGAGCGCATCAAGGCCGAGCAGCGCGAGACCGCCGAGGAGGAGGAGCGGCGCATCTTCTACGTGGCGGCCACGCGCGCGCAGGAGCACCTGGTGCTGAGCGGCGCCACCGACCTCGAGCGCCGGCCCGAGCCCGACCTGCTCAAGGAGCCGATGCGCTGGCTGATGCGCGGCTTCTCCGGTCCCGGCCTGCGCTGCAACGAGCTGACGCCGGCCAACGCCGACGAGGTGCTGCCGGTCGCCGACCGCGTTCCCGTGCCGCCGGCGCCAGCGCCCGTCGGCGGCGACGTCCAGCCGGAGCTCGGCCTCGGCACGCTGCCCGCGCCGCGCGCCCTGCCGGTCAGCCGGCTGTCCTACAGCGGGCTCGAGGCGTACCGGCGCTGCTCCTATCGTTTCTACCTGGAGCGGGCGCTGCGGCTGCCTCCGGTGGAGCGGCCGTTCGCGCCCGAGCCGGTCACCGAGCCAGGCCTCGGCGCGCTCCTGCGCGGGACACTCGTTCACCAGCTGCTCGAGCGGCTCGACTTCGCGCGGCCGGAGCTGCCCACGGAGGACGGCGTGGCCGGGCTGATAGAGAGCCACGGCGCCACGGTGAGGGCCGAGGAGGTCGCGGACCTGCGTGAAATGGTCGAGCGGTTCGCCGGCTCGGCGCTGCGCGAGCGGATCGCGCGGGCCGCGCGCGTGCGGAGCGAGCTGCCGTTCGCCTTCACGCTGGACCCGCCGGGCGCCGGCGGGCGCAGCGTGCTCGTCAACGGCGTGGTCGACGTGCACGCGACGGAGCCCGAGGGCCTGCTCGTCGTCGACTACAAGAGCGACGCGC
>JBBQRG010000012.1:0-49094 GCA_038215095.1 Solirubrobacterales bacterium
CGGCGATCAGGCTGCTGGTCGTCGGATCCCACCCGGGGAACTCGATACCGGCTGCCTTACGGATCAGGCTGCGTCCTCCGTCGCAGCCGAGGAGATACTCCGCCCGCAGCGACTGGCCGTCCGACAGCTCGACGCCGACGCCGGTGTCGTCCTGCGCGAGACCCGTCACTTCACGCCCGCGATAGATCGGCACCGCCAACTCGCCGACCCAACCGGCCAGTATGCGCTCGATGTGGTTCTGCCACAGCCCGAGCGTGTAGTTGTGCCGGGTGGGAAGGTCGCTGATGTCCAAGGTGATCCAGGCGAACCCCCCGACCTGATGCGTCGTCCCCTCCGAGAGGAACCGATCGGCGATTCCACGCTGATCGAGAACCTCGATGGTGCGTGAGTGCAGACCGCCGGCGCGCGAGCCGTCGAGGTCCTGGCTGGCGCGCCGCTCGACAATGGCGACGTCGACCCCCGCCAACGCCAACTCGCCCGCCAACATCAGCCCTGTCGGACCTCCTCCGGCGATCACCACCGCATGCTCAGTCATACCCGCATCTCCACGCATATCTCTTAGGGCCTGGTGCCGACGCCGTTGAGGGTGTCGGCCACCTTGAACAGGTCGCCCTCGCGGTAGAAGTCGACGGCGAGCAGCGTGGGCACGTGCTTACGGAGCCGTTCGCACTCGCGCGCCCTGGCCAGCAGCGGGGCATAGGCGTTCACCCGCCGGGCGTTGCTGGCGAGCGGGGCGGGGTCGGTGCTCACCCAGTGGTTCATCAGGAAAACGGAGCCGTTGCGCGGGCCGCGGTTCGGCCCGCAGCTCTTTGCCAGCAGCGCGGCGTCGAGCAGCTGGTTCCGCTTGGGGAAGTTGAACGGGGTCTCCTCCACGATCGAGCTGTAGGCGAGGTGGTACCAGGGCGCGCCGCCCGCGCGCTTCTCGGCGAGCACCACCAGGCGCTGGTTCCTCTCGATCAGCCGGCGCAGGGTGGGCCAGGGCGGCGAGGTGCGGCCCGTGTAGGCGAAGCGCGACAGGCCGGCGTCGTCCATGGCCTTCACGAAGTCGGCGGGAGTGATGGCGTCCTGGTTGACGATGACCAGCACCTCGTTCGGATGGGCCACCAGGTAGTCAAGAGCGCGACGCCGGCCACCAGCAGGATGCGCGCGAGGGTCGCCCGCCTGCCCCGGCTAGCCATAGGGCTCGTCGCGCTCGCGCACCGCTTCCTTGAAGCCCGCCTCCATGGCGCGCTTCTGGAAGGCATAGCCCTCCTCGGTGTGTCGGGCGACCCCGTCGAACAGCGTGCCGAGCGTCTGCGTGGCAGCCAGGCCCTGGGCCTCGACGGTCGAGTTCACGAGCAGCTTCATCATCACGAGCTGGTTCACGGGCGTGAGCGCTATCCGCTGCAGCAGCGCCTCGAAGCGCGCGTCCAGCTCGGCGGCAGGCGGCGCCTCGATCGCGAGGCCCCATTCGAGCGCCTGCGCGCCGTCGATCAGGTCGCCCGTGAACAGCAGGCGCTTGGCGCGCTGCGGACCCAGCCGGTGGGCCCAGAGCGCGGTGGTGGGGGAGCCCCAGACGCGCGCGGGCGGGTAGCCGATGCGGGCGTCCTCGGCGATCACGAGCAGGTCGGAGCAGAGCGCCATGTCGGTGCCGCCCGCCACGCAGAAGCCGTGCACCTTGCAGACCACCGGCTTGTCGGAGTGGAACAGGCTCATGAAGCCCCGCACGTTGCGGCTCATGCCCTGCCAGTCCAGCACCGGGTCCCAGACCTCGCCGGGGTCGTGGTTGGGCATGCCCTGCTCGGCGAACTTTTTGAGGTCGTAGCCGCCGCAGAAGCCCTTGCCGTTGCCGGCCAGCGCGATCACGTGGATCTCGGGATCGAGATTGGCCCGCTCCACTGACTCCGCCAGCTCGCGCGGGGTGTCCAGCGTGATGGCGTTGGCGCGTTCGGGCCGGTCGAGCGTGATACGCGCGACGCGTCCGTCGGCGGCGTAGGTGAGCGTGGACATCAGCGGTGAACCGCCGCCAGCAGCGAGGCGTAGGAGCGAACCAGGAGCGCGCGCTCCTCGGCCAGTATCGGGTCGTCGGGATCGCAGCCGGCGTCCACCCAGCGATCCGACACGTCCATCGCCTCGGCACGCAGGGCCGCGGCGGGGCGAACGTCGGCCGGATCGGCCGAGTAGGAGTAGGCGTAGAGGTCGGTCAGTGCCGTGATCAGGCCCTCGTCGGTCCCCGGCTTCTTATCGCGTTGATTCTCGCGGTGCGCGCGCCACCACTCGACCTCGAGCTCCGCGGCGCGGCGCGGATGGAACGTCGACTCGCTCTCGCTGGTGGCGAGCAGCTGGTAGAAGCGCCTCATCAGCGCCCGCGCCGCGTCCGGGTCGTTGTCCGGTACGGGAGCCCACTTCTGGTTGGCCCGCAGCACGAGCCACGCGCCGATCAGCGTGCGCGGCCAGCTCATCCGGAACGCCTGGCGCACAACGCCCACCGACGCCACCAGGAACGTGCCCCACCTGCGCCGGTAGTAGGTCTCCCACGCCCGGCACTCCAGCCCTCCGACCGCGCGCGGGTCGAACGACCGCATTGGGCTCGTCGCGCTCAGATGTCCCTCCGCGAGGTCAGCAGCGCCGCTCCCCCGACGAACGCGGCCGCATAGCCGGCCCAGACGAGCGCGGCCGCCCACACCGGCAGCAGGTCCGTGGTGTCGTTGGAGCCGGTCCCGCCCGTGAGCGCCGTGGTCAGGCCGCCCAGTGACCACTTGGTGTAGCCGTCGAGCAGCGCACCCAGGGCGGGATCGACCACGAACAGCACCACCAGCAGGAGGACCACGGCGGCAACCTGGTTGCGGAGGAGCGCGCCCACCCCGGCACCGAGGGCCCCGGCCAGCCCCGCGTAGAGCACGGTGCTTGCCAGCACGCCGGCGATCTCGCCGCTTCCGAGGCTGGGCGCGTCCTTGATCCCGAGCCATGGAAGCGCGACCACCACCGTGATAACGACTCCGGCCAGCCCTGCCGCGAGCCCCGCCGCCGCGCACGCGAGCGCCTGGGTCACGCTCACGCGCAGCCGGTTTGGCGTCACGAGCAGTGTGGAGGCGATCGTGCCGTGGCGATACTCGCCCGCGCTCGACACCACGCCGAGCACCAGCATCATCAGGCCGATCAAGCCGCCCGAGGCGAACACCGAGCGGACGTCGTCCTCGGTGAAGTTCGAGTGGATCGCCAGCGGCAGCACGAGCGCCAGCAGGAGCAGGACGAGCGCGGCGCCGCCCAGCCACCAGGCCGTGCGGGTGGTGCGCAGCTTCAGCAGCTCGGAGCGGGCCAGGCCGATCACTGGCCTGCCTCGGTGGTGCCGGTGAGCTGCAGGAAGACGTCCTCGAGGCTCTGCGAGTGCTGGTAGAGCTCGTAGACCGCGATGCGCTCCCGGACCGCCGTGTCGCCCACGGCCTCGAGGCTGCTGCCGTGGACCTTCAGCCAGCCTGGCGGCCCCGGCTCGGTCCGGATCTCGCTCGCCTCGAGCGCCGTTTCGAGCGCTTCGAGGGCGGCGGGCACGACCACCTCGTCCACGGTCTGGGCCACCTCGGCGAGCACGTGGCTCGACACCAGCACGGTGCGGCCCTCGGCCGCCCGCGCGCGCAGGAAGTCGCGCAGCCAGCGGATGCCCTGCGGGTCGAGCCCGTTGGCGGGCTCGTCCAGCACGAGCGCCCGCGGGTCGCCCAGCAGCGCGCCGGCCAGGCTGAGGCGCTGGCGCATGCCGAGCGAATAGCCCTTCACGCGCTTGTTGCCGGCGCCGTCCAGCTCGACCAGTTGCAGCACCTCGTCGACCCGCGAGTCCGGCAGCCCGGCCGCTGCGGCAAGCACGAGCAGGTGGTTGCGGCCCGTCCTGCCCGGATGGAACTGCGGCCCCTCGAGCACCGCGCCCACCACGCTCACCGGATCGTGCAGCTCGCGATACGGCGTGCCGTCCACGGTGGCGCCGCCCGAGGTCGGCACCGTCAGCCCGAGCAGGGAGCGAAGCGTGGTGGTCTTACCGGCGCCGTTGGGGCCGAGAAATCCGAGGATGCGCCCGTCGCGCGCGGTGAAGCTCAGCCCGTCCACGGCGACGGTGGCGCCGAACCGCTTGGTCAGCGAGCTGACCTCCAGCACGTCTAAGCGGCGAGCGTGCGCGCCAGGATCGCCTCGGCGTCGGTGCCCGCCGGCAGCGTGCCGAACGCGCGTCCGCCGTCGCCCAGGCGGGCCGCGCAGAATGCGTCCGACACCGCCGCAGGGGCGTTGCGCACGAGCAGGCTGGCCTGGAAGGCGAGGCCGAGCCGCTCGACGAGCCGCCGGGCCTCGAACTCCGGGTCGGCCGGCTGCTCGAGCAGCTTGTCGAGGTGCGCGTCGAGCAGCGCGTTGGCGCCTCGCGCGAGCTCGCACTCCTCGAGGAAGGCGGGCAGGCCGTCCGGCTCCTTGAGCATGGCGCGCAGCACGTCGAGCGCCGCGACGTTGCCGGAGCCCTCCCAGATCGAGTTGAGCGGCGCGTCGCGGTAGAGGCGCGGCAGGCCGGACTCCTCGACGAAGCCGTTGCCGCCGAGGCACTCGAGCGCCTCGCCCGCATGGGACGGCGCGCGCTTGCAAATCCAGTACTTCATGACCGCGGTGGCGAAGCGGCGGAAGGGACCGTTGTCCTCGTCGTAGGCGCGAGCCACGCGCATCGCCGCGGCGGTGGCGGCCTCGGACTCGAGCGCCAGGTCGGAGAGCACGTTCATCATGGCCGGCTGGTCGATCAGCGGCTTGCCGAACGCCGAGCGGTGGCGGGCGTGGTGTACGGCCTGCGCCAGCCCCCAGCGCATGCCGGCGGTGGAGCCCAGCAGGCAATCCAGGCGGGTGTGGTTGACCATGCGGATGATGGTGGCCACGCCGCGGCCCTCCTCGCCGACGAGCCGGCCGCGCACGCCGAGGAACTCGACCTCGGACGACGGCAGCGAGCGCGTGCCGAGCTTGTCCTTGAGGCGCTGGATGCGGAAGCCCGGGTCGCTCGACTCGAACAGGAAGCACGACAGCCCGCTCGCCGTCTGGGCCAGCGTCAGGAAGATGTCGCAGGGCGGGTAGGAGCAGAACCACTTGTGTCCGGTCAGCTCGTACTCGCCGCCGCCCGCGGGCTCGGCGCGGGTGGTGTTCGCGCGCAGGTCCGAGCCGCCCTGCTTCTCGGTCATGGCCATGCCGCAGAGAGCGCCGCGCTCGTAGTCGGGCAGCGTCAGCCGCGGCTCCCACTCGGCCGCCAGCTCGGGGTCCTGGCGCAGAGCGGGCAGCGCCGAGTAGGTCATCGACACCGGGCACATCACGCCGGCGTTCGTCTGGCCCCAGACCATCATCAGCGCGCCGCGGACAAGGTGGGCGCCGGGCTGGGGGTCGCGCCAGGGCAGCGACGGGATCTCGCGCTCCACCGCCTCGCGCAGCAGCCAGTGCCACGACGGGTCGAGCTCCACATCGTCCACGCGGTTGCCGTAGCGGTCGTGGGTCACGAGCCGTGGCTCGTTGCGCTCGCAGCGTTCTGAGTGCTCGATCGCCTCCGGCGAGCCTGCCAGCGCGCCGGCGTCGCGCAGGCGCTCGACGCCGAAGGAGCCGCCCTCCCGGTCGACCGCCTCGCGCAGCGGCAGGTCGGCCTCGAACACGTTGTAGGGGGCGAGCGGGGGCGGCTGGTTCTCGACCTGGTGGGTGTCACGCCTGCCCGTGGTGATGCTCATCCTCGCTGAAGGGTACGTGACCGGCGGACCGCAACCCTCCCTAGGCTGGGGTGTCTCGATGAGCATGACCCGCGCGATCCTCCTCAGCCTGGCGCTGCTGCTGGCCGTGGCCCCGGCGGCCGAGGCCGCCAAGCGGCGCGTGCCCCAGGGCTTCTTCGGCGCGATGTACGACCGCGGCGTCGCCTCCGCTCCCGAGGGCGACCAGGACGAGCAGAACGCGCTGATGGCGCGCTCGGGCGTGGAATCCGCCCGCGCGGTTTTCTCCTGGGCCGCCGCCCAGCCCCAGCCCGGCCAGGCGCCGGACCTGAGCGAGACGGACGCCCTGGTGGCGCGCATGACGCGGCGCGGCATCCGCGTGCTGCCGGTGATCATCAACACGCCCGTGTGGGCGCGCCGCTATCCCGGCGACGACGCGTCGCCGCCGCTGAACGCGGGCGACTACGCGGGCTACCTGCAGGCGCTGATCGCGCGCTACGGCCCGGCGGGCAGCTTCTGGCCGCAGCACCCCGAGCTGAACAAGCGCCCGCTGCGCGAGTGGCAGATCTGGAACGAGCCCCACCTGCCGGGCTTCTGGTACAGCCCGGAGGAGCCCTGGGAGCAGAGCTACACGGCCTTCCTGCGGGTGGCACACGACGCGGTGAAGCAGGCGGACCCGGGCGCGAAGGTGGTGCTGGCGGCGCTGGCCGACTACTCCTGGCGCCACGTGCAGAAGATCTACGACTCGGGCGGCCGCGGGCTCTTCGACGTGATGCCGATGAACTTCTACACCACGCATCCGAGGGACGAGGTCCACGCGGTCCAGCGGGTGCGCAAGGTCCTGAAGCGCAACCACCAGTCGAAGCTGCCGGTGTGGCTGACGGAGATCGCCTGGCCCGCGGCAAAGGGCCGCGACACGCCGCGCGCCAAGTGGCAGCGCTCCTGGTACCAGACCGACCGGGGCATGGCCAAGCGCCTGACCCAGGCCTACGCCGTGCTCGTGAAGTACCGCCGCTCGCTGCGGCTGGGCCGCGTCTACTGGTACACGTGGAGCTCCGAGTACAAGCGTGGCGACCTCTTCAACTTCGGCGGCCTGGTCAGCTTCAACGGCTCGATCTTCAAGAAGCGGCCGGCGCTCAAGGCGTACCAGAGCAGCGCCAGGCGCTACGAGGGCTGCGCGAAGACCAGCACCGGCCGCTGCCGCTAGCTGGGGGTTGCAACCCAAAACGGTGACAGGTAGCGTGGCCTCATTCGCCGCGCCGCCCCAGTCATCCTCGCGCTGCTGGCCCTGCTCGTGGCGGCCGCTCCGGCGTCGGCCCGCGGCTTCAAGTACGGAATCGCCGCCGGTGACGTGAGCTCGTCGAGCGCGGTCCTGTGGACGCGCTCGGACAAGGCCGGCCGCTTCACCCTCCAGGTCTCGCGCGACAGGCGCTTCCGCCACGGCGTGAAGCGCTACAGGCTGCTCTCGCGGAAGTCGCACGACAACACCGTGCAGCGCCGTGCCACGAGGCTGAAGGCGGGCAAGCGCTACTACTACCGCTTCGTCCAGGGCAAGCGGAAGAGCTCGCGTGGGACGTTCGTGACAGCGCCGAAGTCGAGCTCGAACGGCACGGTGAAGTTCGCCTGGAGCGGCGACACCGACTTCACCAAGGCTCCGGGCGAGAAGAAGCCGCACTGGAACAGCGGGGGCGTCTTCCAGCGCATGGCGCGCGAGAAGAACGCCTTCAACATCAACTTGGGCGACACGATCTACTCGGACACCGAGGTGCCGTTCCCGGGCGGCCAGCCCCCGCCGGCCCTGAGCGTGAGGCAGAAGTGGGCGAAGTACAGGCTCAACATCGGCAATCGCTACCTGCGGGCGCTGCGCGGCGCCGGCGGCCTCTACTCGCAGTGGGACGATCACGAGTTCATCAACGACTTTGCCCGCGGAGAGAACACGTTCGACCCGTCGCGCGCGGGACCGCTCTTGAACATGAACGGACAGACGATCTTCAAGCATGGCGTCCAGGCTTACCGGGACTACACGCCCACTGGCTACAGCTCCTCGCGCGGGCTCTACCGGAGCTTCCGCTGGGGCCGCAACGTGGCGCTGTTCTTCCTCGACGAGCGCTCCTTCCGCGACCCGAAGGCGAGCGCCGGAGGCACCTGTAACAACCCGCAGACCGGCGCGGCGGACTTCGCCCCGGCCGTGCCCCAGCGCATTCGCAACGTATTCGCGGCGATCGAGCCGTCGCTCGCCCAGCCGGTACCGCCCGCGTGCCTCGCCCGCCTCCGCGACCCGAACCGCCACTTCCTCGGCACGGCGCAATACAACCGCTTCACGAAGGCGATCAAGGCCTCGAAGGCGCGCTGGAAGATCATCGTGAACGAGATGCCGATCCAGCAGTCCTTCATCACGCCCTACGACAACTGGGAGGGCTACGAGGGCGAGCGCCAGAAGCTTTTGACCTTCCTCACGGCCAACGTGAAGAACACGATCTTCCTGACGACCGACGTGCACGGCACGCTCGTGAACGACGCTCGCTTCTCGACCTTCCCCGAGGAGGGCGGGACGAAGAACAGCGGCATATACGACTTCACGGTCGGCCCGGTGGCGACCGAGAACTACAACCAGGAGATCCAGGAGACGACCGGCAACGCCAGCGCCGGCCCGCTTGCCCGCGACGCCTTCTTCAAGCAGCCGCCGCCGAACGGGCCGGGCATGCGCTGCGCGGTCACCGACAAGTTCAGCTACGGCGAGGTGAAGGCCACCCGCTCCACGCTGACGGTCACCCCCAAGGGCATCGACGGCAAGCCGCTCGCCGACTGCGCCCCACTGACGCTGGCGCTGAAGTAGCGCTCAGGCCAGCAGGTTCCCGATGAGCTCGTCGGTGCGCCGCGCCGTGCGCTCCCAGCTGAAGCCGGCCGCCCGCTCGACGCCCGCGGAGCGAAGGCGCTCGCGCAGCGCGTCGTCGGACGTGACGCGCTCGAGCGCGTCGGCGAAGGCGCGGGGCTCGGGCTCAACCAGCAGGGCGGCGTCGCCGCAGGTCTCCGGCAGCGCGCCACGATCGGCGGCCACGACGGGCGTTCCGCTGGCCATCGCCTCGAGCGCGGGCAGTCCGAAGCCCTCGTGTACCGAGGGCATCGCGAGCGCACGGGCGCCGGCGTAGAGGCCGGGCAGCAGGGCGTCGTCCACATAACCCAGGCGGCGCCCGGGAACCGCCTCGGCGCCGCGCAGGTAGCCGCGCTGCGAGCCGGCCACCACCAGCTCGGCCCCCGCACGCTCCAGTCGCGCGGCGGCCTCGCCCAGCACGTGCAGGTTCTTGCGGGCGCTGGCCGTGCCAACCGCCAGCACATACGGCCGCTCGAGGCGGAGCTGCTTACGGGCGGCCGTGGCATCCGCCGTGGGGGAGAAGCGCTCGTCCGCACCGTTGGGCACCACCTCGATGCGATCGGGCGACACCCCCAGCAGGTCGGCCAGCTCGCGCCGCGAGAACTCGGAGACGGTGAGCACCAGCGCGGCGCGGCGGGCGATCGCGGGGAGCAGCCGTCGCTGATAGGCCGAGTAGAAGCGGCCGTAGGCCTCCGGGTGGCGCAGCGCTGCCACGTCGTGAATCACGACGACGTTGCGGGAGCCGAGCGCCAGCGGGGCCAGGTTGGCGGGCGAGAGCACCAGGCGCGCCCCGCGCGCCGCCAGCGGCAGGCCGGCCTGCTCCCACAGGTGGCCCGTGCGGAAGGCGAGAGCGGCCGGCGGGCGGAGCACGCGGTAGCGCTCGGGGCGCAGTCGCGGGAGGCGGTTCGCCAGCTCGCGCGCCACGCGCTCGACGCCGCCGATCTCGGGCCGCGCGGCGGCCCTGGCGTTGATCGCTACCGGATGCGCGGCCGGGCTCCGCGCCGCAGCGCAGCACCGCCGAGGAGCAGCACGAGGCCGTAGGCCAGTGGCAGCGCCATGGGGAAGCCGGTGCGCGGCAGTGCGGCTCCTTGCGCGGGCGTCTGCGCCTGGCTCGAGGTGCCCGACGGGGAGGCGGGCGCGGCCTGGGCGGTCTGCGGGCTGGCCTGGGTGTTGCCGCCGCCTGAGTTGCCGCCGCCCGAGTTGCCGCCGCCCGAGTTGCCGCCGCCCTGCGTCTGGCCCGCGAACGGGTCCTGGTACTGGTTGTCGCCCGCGCTCTGCGCGAGCGCGTTCGCCGGCAACGCCAGCAGCAGGGCGCAGACCAGCGCGAGGAGTGTCCCGCGGCACCTCATCTGACGCCATTCTTGCAAAGCGGACGCTGCGCAGCCGGCCGAGCCGGCCGCTTGCGCGGGGGAGCGCCTACCCTTCCCCGCCGTGGAACGCTCCCTCCACATCCTCGTTCTGTCCGATCGCGACTGGACGCACCCTCAAGGCGGGGGAACGGGCACGAACCTGTACGCGCAGGTGTCGCGCTGGCTGGAGTGGGGCCACCGCGTGACGGTGGTGGCCTGCTCCTATCGGGGCGCCGAGCCGCTGGAGCGCTCCGGCAACCTCACGATCCACCGCATCGGCGGCCGCTCCACGGTCTTCCCGCGCGCGATCTGGAAGCTCTGGCGCGGCAAGCTCGTGCCGGACGCGGACGTGGTGCTCGAGCTGATCAACGGCATCACGTTCCTGACCCCGCTGTGGCTGCGGACCCCGCGCGTGGCGCTCGTGCAGCACATCCACGCCGACCACTACGTCGAGGAGCTGGGCGGGATCGGCAAGCTGGCGGCATTCCTGCTCGAGACGCTGCCGCTGCGCACGCTCTACAAGGGATCGCGGGTGATCACGATCTCCGAGGCGTCGGCGATGGACGTGGCGGCCCACGGCATCCCACGCGAGCAGATCGAGGTGAACTACGTGGGCGTCGAGCAGGACGCCTTCTGGCCCGAGGAGGAGCGGCGCACGGCGGAGCCTTCACTGCTGTACCTCGGACGGCTGAAGCGCTACAAGCGCATCGAGCTGTTGCTGGACGCGCTGGAGGCGGTGCCCGAGGCCACGCTCGAGGTGGCGGGGGAGGGTGACCATCGCAAGGCGCTCGAGGCGGAGATACAGGCGCGCGGCCTGGGCGAGCGGGTGCACATGCACGGCTTCGTGAGCGAGGACGAGAAGCGACGCTTGCTGCAGTCCTCGTGGGTCAACCTCGTGGCCTCCTCCGCGGAGGGCTGGTGCCTGACTGCGATGGAGGCCGCCGCGTGCGCCACCCCCACCGCGGCGCTCGCGGTGGGCGGCCTGCCCGAGGCGATCGAGGAGGAGCGCACCGGGCTGCTGGCCATGGACTCCAACGGGCTGGCCGAGCAGACCCGCCGGCTCGTCAGGGACGGCGAGCTGCGGCGCGAGCTCGGCCAGGCGGCCCGCGAGCGCTCGCGCGAGTTCACCTGGGACCGCACCGCGCGCGAGAACCTCGCCCTGCTCGGCGACGAAGTCGAGCAGGCCGGCGAGCGGCCCTCGCTGCGCTCCCAGGTCGCCGGTACGGACACCGGCCGCGCCGCGGGCCTGGCCGCCGCCCTGATGACCAGCAACTTCATCGCCCTGGCCTTCACCGTGGCGTTCGCGCGCCTACTCGGCGCGGCGGGCTACGGATCGCTCGGGGCGCTGCTGGCGGCCTTCACGATCCTGCTGGTGCCCGGCTCCGCGCTGCAGGCCACCGTCGCCCGCGAGGTCAGCGCCGCCGCCGTCACCCCCGGGGCGAATCCAGCGGCCGGCATCCGGCGCTGGCTGGTGCGGCTGCTGGAGCTGACCCTGGCGCTGGCCGTGGTCGGGTTCGCGCTGCGCCAACCGGTGGCGAGTGTGATCGGCGTGGACAACCTGGGTGCCGCTGCAGCGATCCTTCCCACCGGCGCCCTGTGGCTGATCCTGTGCGTGGAGCGGGGTGCGCTCCAGGGGCTGCAGCAATACCGCTCGGTGGCGCTCAGCATCATCGGCGAGGCCGGTGCGCGCCTTGGCCTCGGCCTGGCGCTCTACGGCGCGGGCCTTGGCGTGACCGGGGCCTTCCTGGGCACGACGGCCTCGATCGGCGCCGTCGCGTTGGCGCTCACGCCGACGCTGCGGCGCGTGCTGGGCAGGCACGAGCCCGTCGCCGCCGGCGCCGAGCCGCGCTTCCGCTACCTGCTGTCGCGCGCCGGCGTGCCGATCGTGGCCTTTGCGTTGATCGCCGCCCTGCAGAACATCGACATCGTCTTCGTCAAGCACCAGGCCTCGGCCAACGCCGCCGGCTCGTATGCCGCGGCGTCCGTGGCCGCCAAGGCGGTCATCTGGGTGGCGATAGGCCTGGGCCTCTACCTGCTTCCGGAGGCCGTGCGGCGCACCCGCATGGGCCAGGACGCACGCCCCGTGCTCGTGCGCACGCTCGCGCTGATCGCCGTGGTCGCGGTGCCGATGGTGGGCATCTACGCGGTGGCCGGCCACCAGGTGCTGGCGGCGGCCTTCGGCGAGAAGCTGACGGCTGCCTCGGGCGCGCTCCCGCTCCTGGCCGTGGCCATGTCGCTGCTGGCCTGGGCCTACCTGTCGGTGCAGTACCTGCTGGCGCTCGGCCGCGTGAGCTTCGTCGTGCTGCTCGGGCTTGCGCCGCCGGTCGAGCTGGCGCTGCTGCTGGCGGTGGGGGCCAACCTGACCAGCGTCGCGACCGTGCTCGTGGCCCTCCAGTGCGTGCTGGCGCCGGCGGTGTTCGCCATCGTCCTGCGCAGCGCGGCGCACGCCCGGGCGCTGCGAGCGCCCGAGGCCATCGCTTGAGCTTCGAGTCCGCGCTGGCGGCCGCCGAAGGGGTCGAGGGCTGGCTGACCGAGGACCAGGCCCGGCGGCTGTTCGAGTGCGCGCGGGAGGGGGGCCGGATCGTCGAGATCGGCAGCTTCCGCGGCCGCTCGGCGATCGTGATGGCGCAGGCCGCGGGCGACCGGGGGGAGCTGGTGGCGATCGACCCGCACGCCGGCAGCGACCGGGGCCCCCAGGAGATCGCGGCCGACGCGGATCGCGGCGACGCCGACTTCCGTGCCTTCCACGCGAACCTCGAGCGCGCGGGGGTGGAGGGCCGGGTGCGCCACGTACGAAGCTTCTCGGCCGACGCCCTGGGCGAGGTGACGGGCCCGCTGGACCTGCTCTACATAGACGGCGCGCACCGCTACGGGCCGGCTCGCGACGACCTCGTGCGCTGGGGTGCGCGCGTGCGCCCCGGCGGCCACATGCTGGTGCACGACTCGTTCTCCTCGGTCGGAGTGACCCTGGCGATCCTGAGGCTGCTGCTCGCCGGAAGGGAGTTTCGCTACGTGGGCCGGACCGGGTCCCTGGCCGAGTACCGGCGCGAGGTGCTGGGGCCGCGGGGGCGACTGCGCAACGCCGCACGCCAGCTCGCCGAGCTGCCGTGGTTCGCCCGCAACCTGGTGGTCAAGCTCGCGATCGTGCTTCGCCTGCGGCCACTGGCTCGGCTGCTCGGGCATCGCTCGGGGCCATGGCCGTACTGAGCATCCGCCAGAGCGCCACGCCGAGCAGCACGAGCGCGGCCGCCGCGACCCAGTGGGCTCCCAGGACGTCGACCGAGTAGTCGGTGTTGTAGCCCCCGCGGTCGCGGGGCAGGAAGACGAGGTACACGAGCGGGACCACGATCGTGAGCAGCCCGCCGGCCGCGAGCAGCAGCAGCCGGGCGCCCGCGCCGCGCCACAGGAGCAGCGCCACCGCGGGCGCGACCACCACTCCCGCCCGGATGGCCAGCACGAAGCCGAACAGCGCGCCGGCAGCGAGCCCGGCCAGCGCGGCCTTGCCGAGCGGCCAGGCGCCTGGCCGGTCCGCGGCGTCGAAGGGCGCGAACGCGGCCGGGGCCGCCACGTCCCGGGCGCCGCGCCGCAGGGCGCGGGCGCGTATCAGGACGAGTACTGCCAGCGCGAGGCAGGCCAGCGCGCCGATCCAGTAGGCCCAGTTCACGACGGACTGGGGCGCGAACGCGAAGTGCACGGAGCGGCAGCTTGCGGGCGCGCCCCAGCCGTTGGAGAAGCCGTCGATCACGCGCGGCGCGCCGAGCGAGCGGCCGTCGCAGTAGGCGCTCCAGCCCTGGTTGTAGGACTCGCCGAGCACCAGCCAGGCCGGCCTCGTCAGGCGCACCCGCACGTCGTCGTAGCTGCCGCGGCCCTGCCGGCCCGAGGACAGCACGCGCCCGCCGTCCGCGGCGTGCGCCAGCGGCCGGGGCGCGAGCGAGCGCAGCCGCAGCAGCTCAGGCCGCACGGTCCCGGCGGGGGCGCGCAGCTCGTGGCGGCCCGCCGGGAGCGTGACCGCGGGGCCACAGCCCCGCGCCCGCAGCGGGCGGCCGGCCTCGAGCGAGGCCGCGCTGTCAGTGAGCCGCAGCGGCAGCCGCTGCCCGGAAAGCGTGGCCACCAGCTGACCGCAGCGGCTGCGAAGCCGCCCGCCCGCGGCGCGCCCGGAGCGCGGGAGGCCCGGTCCGTGCAGCTCGCCGATGGCGACGGCGTTCGTTGCCGCGCGGCGGCGGAGCGGCGCCCGCGTGGCCAGCACGTCCAGGCGGAAGCTGCGCCCGCGGACGGGCCGCGGCAGCCGGATCGCTCCGCCGGGGCCGACCGCGAGGGCCGGGGTGTGCCCGCCCTCCCAGCGGAGTCGCACGCGCGCGGGCGTGCGGGCCGCCAGCCGCGCCGGCTCGAGCTTGAGCCGGCGCAGCGTGCGCGGCTGGCTGGTGGACCAGGCGATCCAGGCCCGGTGGCCGGGCATCAGGCTCCCCACCCAGGCGCGCGCCGGGTCCCCGTCGAAGGCCGAGGACGCTCGGTAGCGGGCCAGGCCCTGCTGGCGGCCCGAGGACGTGAAGCGCGCCGCTCCGCCGGCGCCGGCCAAGCGGTCAAGCGCGTCGTCCGGGGCGGTGGGGCTGACCGACGTCCAGGCGTCGGCCTGGAGCGTTCGCCGGGCCGGCAGCTCCACGATCCGCGCCAGGCCGCTCTCGGCGTCGCCGGCCCCCGCCACCAGCCTCGCCTCCGCCTCGGCGCGGTTTCGCTGAGCCTGGACGGCCACGGGGGCCGGGAAGGGGCCCCTGCGAAACGGGTTGTCGCCGCTCGTGCGCTCGAACAGGTAGGTGAGCCCGGCGTGGCTCAGGTCACGGCCCGCCAGGGTGCCGACGAGCAGCCGCGGCGGGCGCAGGCGCTCGCGCACCCGCACGCCCGGCACGCGAATCTCGTCGAAGCCGCCGGCGCTGTCGGTGGCCTTCAGGGGCGAGCGCTTCTTCGTGATCTCGAAGCGCACGGTGCTCACGCTGCGGTTGAGGCGCAGCCGGTTCCAGCCGCGGTGCACCGGGAAGCGCTGCCCGGCCACCTTAACCTCGGTCACGATCGCGCGCGGGTCCACGTGCGGGAGCACGTCCACGTAGGGCAGCCGGCGCGGGCGCGAGAGCGCGAGCTCCACCCAGTGGCGCCCGTCCTCCAGCGTCGGGTCGGCCAGCCAGTAGGTCCGCGCCGAGCCGTCGAAGGCCGCGTAGGGCCGGTGCTCGGGGAACTGCGCGAAGCCCGGCGAGAAGGGCGCCTCGATCGAGCGCGCCCCGGCCAGCTCCGCCACGGTCTGCCCGCTCGTCCCGGCCAGCGGGAACGGGTCGAGCAGCGCGGCGTCCTGCGAGATCGGGTCTCGGGCGCCGAGGGTCGCGCCAACGGTCTGGCGAGTGCGCGAGGGCACGAACACCCGCCTGCGGTTGGAGTCGCTGATCACGAGCTCCGCTCCCCCGGCGGTGAAGCGCCTCAGCTCGTCGGCCGTGCGGTCGCCGGCGTACGCGATCGGCGCGCGCTCGGGAAGCTGGCCGAAGGCGGCCAGCCCGGCCAGGGCGTCGGCCGAGCCGTCCACGAGCGTGCCGGGGCCCGCCGGGTCCACGCGCACGAGCCCGCGCGCGGCCGGCATGTCGTAGCGCCGTACCTCGGGCAGCGAGACAGGCCGCTCCAGGTCGGCCACCGGCGAGTTGAAGCCGCGGTTGGGACCGTAAGCGGAGGCCGCCCGCTGGAAGCCCGGCTGCCCGGCCAGCTCGCGCGCCGCCTCGGCCGGCGCCATCGCGCCGCTGCGCCCGGTGCGATCGTCGCTGCCCACCACCACGCTGCGCACGCCGAGCAGCCGCAGGAGCGACGGCAGCTGGCCAGGAAGCAGGCGCTCCTGCTGTACCAGGCCGTCCACCGTCCAGAGCAGGTCCACCGCGTGCAGGTCGTCGTACGGGGGCGTGCTGCGCACCGCCACGGGCCGGTCCGTGAGAGCCGGCAGCACCGGGTCCACCGTGCCGCCCCAGCGGTAGAAGGCGAACGGCTGCCCCGGCAGCACCGCGGCGCGCGAGTTGCGCGGCAGGCCGCGGTCGAGGTCGCGGCCGGTGTTCGCCCACGCGGCCGGGATGCGCTTCCACATCACCTGCTTGTCGAGCAGCTCGCCCGTCACCAGCGGCCACGCCGAGACCACCAGCAGCAGCGCGCCGAGCGCGGCCGCGCCGGCGGCCGCGGGGGTGCGTCCCCGCAGGCGCCGTCCAAGCTCCGCGGCGGCCGCCCCGGCCAGGCAGGCCACGGCGAGCGCCACGAGCGGAGCGGCCTTGTAGGTGGTGCGAAGGAACTGCAGCGCGTCCACGCGGTTGTAGACGAAGTAGAGGGCCTTGCGAAACGGCGTGCCCTCCGGAAAGCCGGCGGCCATCGAGACCAGGCCCAGCAGCAGCAGCAGCGCGAAGAAGGGGCCGTAGCGCCAGCGCCGCGTCCACACGAGTCCCGCCACCGACAGGGCCGGCACCAGGAGCCCGGCCAGCACCACCGGCAGGTCGAAGAGCATCGTGGGGGAGTCGCTGAAGTAGGGCCGCAGCGTGTCGCCGTAGCCGACGCCCAGGTACGAGATCCAGTAGCCCATCAGGCGCAGGCTCTCGCTCAGGCTGGTGCTGCCCCAGATCGAGCCGGGCTGCTCGGTGAAGGCGAGGAAGTCCACCCCGTAGAGCGCGTGCCCCACCACCGGCCCGAGCCACCAGATCGAGGCCAGCAGGCCCGCGGCGGCGGCGCACAGCGCGAAGCGCCGCGCCGCCTTCCACGGGACGCCGCCCCAGATCGCCTCGTACAGGAGGAGCAGGGCGGGGCCCAGCAGGATCCAGGCCGTGGTGGCCGCGTTCACCCCAGGCCCGGTGGACGTCAGGAGCAGGCCGAAGGCCGCCGGCCACGCGAGCTCGCGCGGGCGGCGCGCGCCGCGGTGCACCACCAGCAACATCCAGGGCAGGGCCGCATAGCCCAGCAGCGTCTCGCTGGTGCGGTTCGCGAACACCACGACGTATGGGCTCGCCAGCACGACGAGCCCGGCCACCAGATGGGCCACGCCGCGCTCCGGCGAGAGCAGGGCGTCGAGCAGACGCACCGTGCCCCAGGCGGCCAGCGCGAGCAGCAGCCCGAGCCAGAGCCGCTGCACGAGCCAGGGGGACAGCCCGAGCTCGCGCAGCGCGGCGAAGAACGGGCCCATCGGCCACAGGTAGCCGCCGTACTGGCCGCCCTGCACGTGGCCGAGGGAGCCGGTGGGCGTCCAGAGCCGCCCGACCTGGCCGAGGAAGCCGGCCGGGTCGACTTGGAGGTCGATCTTGGTGTCCGACGTCGCCAGCCCCGGACGCTGGAGCAGGGCGATGGCGAAGCCGAGCGCGGCGAGCCCGAGCGGGATGAAGCTATGCCTTCGGGTGCGCAAGACGGCGGAGCGTAAGGAACTGAACGGGCGCCGGAGCGCGGGCCCACCGCTCGCTAGCCTGCCGCGCGTGCGAAGCGCGGCCCGATTCGCGAGCGCCGCCGTCCTGCTCGCCGGCCCGTCGGCGCTCGCCTTCTTCACGGGCGGGTACTTCGACGAGCCGCGCCTCGTGGCCGGCCTCGTGGCCTGCCTGCTCGTGGTCGTGGCCGCCGTGGCGAGCCCGAAGCCGCTGCCGAGCTCGCTCGAGGGCCGGATCGCTCTTGCGGGCCTGGCCGCGCTTGCCGCGTTCACCTGGCTGTCGGTGCTGTGGGCGCCGCTGCGGGGCCCGGCGGCCGACGACGGCGACCGCCTCCTGCTGTACGCGGCCGGGCTCGTGGCATCCGCCGCGCTCCTGCGGGAACGGCCCGTCGCGCGCGCCGCGGAGCCGGCGATCGCGGCGGGTATCACCGTCACGATGGGCTGGGCGCTGTCGGAGCGGGTTCTGCCCGGGATCTTTCACCTGAAGCGCAGCATCTCGGCGGTCGGCCGGCTCGAGCAGCCGCTCACCTACCCCAACGCGCTTGGAGCGCTGGCGGCGATCGGCTTCCTGCTCTGCACCCGCATCGCGGGCGACACCGATCGCCGAACGCCGACGCGCGCGGGCGCGGCCGCCGCGGGAGTGCTGCTGGGCCTGGCCACCTACCTGACGTTGTCGCGCGGCGCGTTCGTGGCGGTGGGTGCGGGGCTGGTCCTCCTGGCACTCCTCGTGCCCACCCGCGCCCAGCTACGGGCGGCGGCGATCACGCTGGTCGCCGGTGTGGTGGCCTGCGCCGCGGCGAGCCGCTTCCGGTGGGTCGCCTCGCTGGACGGCTCGCGGGCGGACGGCCGCGGGCAGGGGGCGGCGATGCTGGCCATCCTCGTGGTGCTGATGCTGCTCGCCGCCGCGCTCACCGCGTGGAGCGCCCGGCGGGGCGCCACCGAGACGGGCGACGACGTGGTGAGCGGCCGCCGCCTGCGCCCCGTGGCAGTGCTCGCGGCGCTGGCCGCGGCGACCGCCTTCGCGATCTCCGCCTCGATCGAGCGCGAGCCCGCCAACCCCGCGCAGGGGTCCACCGCATCGGCCGGGCGGCTGCGCTCGCTCCAGAGCAACCGCTACGACTACTGGCCCGTCGCCCTGCGGGCCTTCGCGCACCACCCGCTGGCGGGCGTCGGCTCGGCCGGCTTTCGCGTGGAGTGGCTGCGCGAGCGGCCCCGGCCCGAGCCCGCCCAGGACGCCCACTCGCTGTACATCGAGACGCTCGGGGAGCTCGGCCTGATCGGCTTCGTGTTCCTGGCGATGTTCCTCGGCGGCGTGGCCGCGTGCGCCCTGCGCGCGCTGCGCCTGGACCGCGCCCTCGCCGCCGGCCCCGTTGTCGCGCTTGCCGCGTGGGCGATCCACGCGGGCCTCGACTGGGACTGGGAGATGCCGGCGCTGTCGCTCGAGGCGATCGTGCTGGCGGGCCTGCTGATAGCGGCCCGCGAGCGCGAGCCGGCTCAGGCCGCCGGCGCCGCCCGCTGAGCGCGGCGGGCACGGCGCTCGAGCAGCGCGGCCAGCGCCACCGCGGCCAGCACCACGAGCGCGGGCTCCGCGGCGTGGCGAAAGCGCGACGCGCCCCAGCCGATCGCGCTGGACACGGTGACGAGGGCCAGCGGCGCGAGCAGGATGAGGAGCGGCTCGCGCCGGCGCCGCAGCAGCACTACTCCGGCGATCGCGAACGGGGCGAGCAGGTAGAAGACCGCGGTGCCGAGCTGGCTCACCCGCACTGGACGACCCTCGTTGCGGACCACGGAGCGCCGCGGCTGGAACAGGTCCCAGGTCCTGAGCACGCGAACCGCCGCGACCAGCGGCAGCCGCGTGGCGTGGTCCTTCGCGTAGTCGACCCCCTCGCGCCGCCAGATCGCCGCCTGCTTCGCCTCGTTTCGCTCGCGCCTCGCCGAGATGCACTCGATCTGCCAGCCGCCGATCTCGGAGCCCGTATAGGTGCGGTGGCAGTTGGCGCCCGCGACCACCGTGCTGTCGTTGGTGGAGATCAGCACCGGCTGGTCGAACACGATCCAGTTCCGGACGGTCCAGGGAGCGATCACGAGCGCGGCCGCCGCGCACGCCAGGGCCACCCGCCCAAGGCCGCCCCGCCGCAGCATGGGGAGCACGAGCAGCGGGAGCAGCAGCAGGCCCTCGCCGCGGGTGAGCGCCGCCGCGCCCACGGCCGCGCCGAGTGCCAGCGCGGGCAGCGGGCCCGGCCGGTCCAGCAGTCGGTAGGCGGCGAGCAGGGCGAGCACTACACAGAGTCCGTACAGCGACTCGCTCATCAGCGAGCCGTCGGCGCCGACCAGCACGGGGTAGATCGCCGCGAGCGCCGCGGCCACGAGGCCCACGGTCGGCCCGCCCACTCGCCGCCCGAGCAGCCCGACGCAGGCCGCGACGCCCGTGCCGATCGCGCAGCCGACCAGCTTGTGGGCGAGCGTGCTGGTGGCACCGAGCTTCGAGAACGCCGCCAGCAGGAAGGGCCACAGCGGCGGGTGGCCCGCGGTGGGAAGCGCCCTGCCGTGGAAGCGAAGCTCGAAGGGATCGATGAAGCCGCGCCCGTTCGCGAGGTCGTTCGCGGACCAGTGGTAGAAGAAGTAGTCGCCGATTCCGCTCACGTCGCGCGCGACGATCACGGTGTAGAGCACGCGCACCACGAGCGCCCCGACGACGATCAGGCCGAGGCGGCCGGGGAAGGTGCGCAGGCGTGAAAGCAAGGCGGCAGTTTCCCAACTCGCCACTGTTACCGTGACGGATCGAGCATGAATGCGCGCGCTGAACGGTTCCCGCTCATGGACTCGCTGCGAGCCGTCGCGGCGCTCTCGATACTCCTCTTCCACGCCGGCTACTTCGCCGGTCTCCTGAAGGACGACTTCTTCGCCCATCGCGTCGTGGCGCGGTTCGACGTGGGGGTCACGATCTTCTTCGTGATCTCGGGCTTCCTGCTCTACCGCCCGTTCGTCCGGGCCCGGCTACACGACGAGGAGCCCCCGGCGACGGGCGCGTACGCGTGGCGCAGGTTCCTGCGAATCGTGCCCGCCTACTGGGTCGCCCTGACGCTGGTCACCGTGATCCTGGCCCTGCCCGACGTGTTCAGCGCGAAGGGCATCCCGCTGTTCTACGGCTTCGCGCAGATCTACGACCAGAAGCTGGCCTTCGGCGGCATCCCACAGGCCTGGACCCTGTGCATCGAGATCACCTTCTACGCCTTCCTCCCGCTCTGGGCGCTCGGCATGCGCAGGCTGAGCGGCGGGAGCACGCCGCGCGAGCGGATGGTCCGGGAGCTGGCCGGACTGGTGCTCCTGTTCGGGGCCAGCGTGGCCTGGAAGGTCGTGGCCCTCAAGCTGGCGGACCTGCACAGTCCGCAGCCGCAGGTGGCCCTCATGCCGCTCGGCAACTTCCTCGACCAGTTCGCGCTCGGGATGGGGCTCGCCGTGCTAAGCGTCTGGTACGAGGACCAGCCGGGCCCGCTTCCGAGCCCGCTGCGCGTGCTGGACCGGTTTCCCTCGCTTGCGTGGGGGGTGGCGTTCGCGGCGCTCCTCGCTGTCAGCACCGTGGCGATGCCGGCCGGCTTCGGCCAGGCGCCCACCGGTCAGGACTTCCTGGCGCGCCACGAGCTGTACGGCCTGGTGGCCGTGGCGCTGGTGTTGCCCGCCGTCTTCGGCGACCCGCAGCGGGGGCTTGTGCGCCGGCTGCTCGCAAACCGCGTGCTGCTGTTCCTGGGCCTGATCTCCTACGGGCTCTACCTGTACCAGCTTGCGGTCGTCACCCAGCTCACGCGGTGGGACTTCAACTCGGTTGCGCAGGCCGTCTACCCACCGCTGATGTGGCCGCTCGCGACCTTCGCCGGCTCGGTCATCCTGGCCACGGCGAGTTACTACGGCATCGAGCGCTACGCGCTGAAGCTCAAGGGGCTCGTGGGCCCGCGCCAGATCGGGCCGCCCGACGAGGCCACGGCCGAGCCGGCCCCGGTGATGGCGCCGGCGGGCCCGGCCCGCTAGCGGGCCGCGGGCCCGTAGACGCGGAAGCTCCCGTCCTGGTAGAGCGGCCGGGGCGCGGGGCGGCAGGCCCGCACGTCGGTTGTCCTGGCGCCGGCGGCGCGCACGCTGGAGAGCACGACCCAGCCGGCGCGAGCCCGCCGCGCCACGCGCGCGCACGACTCGTGGTCGGCGATCAGCCGGAGCGGGTGCCTGAGGCGGTCGCCGGCCAGCACCCCGATCAGCGTGGGCGCGATGGCCACCGGGCGGTCGCCGTCGCGCCACGACTCCTGGGTCGCGAACCAGGACGCCAGCGCGCCGTCGAACAGCTTCGCCTTCGCGTGGCGCTCGACGTAGCCCGAGGCGGGGAGTGCCAGCGCGGCGCCGGCGAGCAGCGCGACGAGCACGTAAGCGGCGGCGCCGAGCGCCGGGGAGCGGGGCGGCCGCGCGGGGAGCGCTCGCAGCAGGCGCGGCAGGACCAGCGCAGCGACTGCGCCCAACGCCGCGCCGGCCAGCGGCGTGCTGGGCGACGGCGCAGCCGGGAAGCCGATGTGGAAGCTCTGCACGGCGGACACCAGCGCGGCGGCGCCCAGCACGGCCGTCAGGAGGTTGCGCACCGCCCCGCGCGAGTCGCGTATCGCCAGCCCGAGCGTCAGCGCCGCGGCGGCCAGGCCCGGGAGCAGGTAGCGCGTGGACTCCGCCGTGCCGACGTCGAACGCACGAACATCGAACACGCCGGTGAAGGGCGCATTCAGCCAGAGCACCAGTGAGATCAGCGCGGCCAGCGCGCCCGCCGCCACCGCGCGCGTGCGCACCAGCAGCGGGGCGATCGCCGCCCCCGCCAGCAGCAGCATTCCGCCGAGGAAGCGCTCGAGGTAGGTGTGCCCGACACGCGAGAGCGTCTGGGCGGGCCGGTCGAGGAAGCTGTAGTCGGCCAGGTCGATCAGCGGCGGCTTGGGATCGCCCCACGGCGCCGAGACGAAGGGCCACAGCGGCGAGCCGTGGTCCACGAGGTTGCGCAGGTACCAGGTGCCGCCCACCAGCAGCGCGCCGGCCAGCGAGATGCCCAGAGGGAGGGCCAGGCGGCGCAGCTCGCCGCGCACCTCGAACAGCACGAGCACGACCAGCACGGCCGAGAGCGGGAGCGCGGTGGTCTTGGTCCCGGCCGCCAGCGCCGCCGCCAGCACCGCCGGGCACGCGAGCGCCGGTGTCCGCCGGGCCTGCAGGCCGAGCGCGCCGGCGGTCACGAGCCAGGCGAGGGCAGTCGGATCGGTATACGCGCCGCCCGCCTGCCCGGCCAGCACCGGCGGGGAGGCGGCCAGCGCGCCCGCGGCCAGCCCGCTCGCCAGGCGGCCGACCCGGAGCGCCCGCAGGCCGGTCCACGTCGCCAGCGCGATCAGCGTGGCCGAGACGGCGATCCAGAGCGACGCCGGCACGAAGCTGCGGCTGATGCCCATGCCCCAGGCCAGCGTGACCTCGTGAACAAGCGGGTAGCTGCCCACGGGCAGCCCCGACCAGACCGTGTTCACGCTGCCGGGCTGGCCGTCGTGCACCCAGGTCACGGCCTCGGGCACGTGGTAGAGCAAGCTGTCGTAGCCGAGCGCGGGGTAGAGAAGCAGCCAGGCCGCGAAGGCCGCCGCCGTGCCCGCGAACGCGCCGGCCCCGGCCCGAAGCGCCGGGCTGCTGCCACGCCACCACTCGGCGAGCTCGGCGGGAATGCCCAGCTGCGGAGCGGGCATGCGCAGCCGGACGCCCAGCCAGCTGAGCGCGGCCGCGGCGAACAGCGCCACGGAGCTCGAGCCGAGCCCGGCCAGGCCGAGCAGGAGCGCCTGTGCCACCGCCGCGCTCACCCCGATCGCCGCCGCCGCGAGCACACGCTCGAGGCCCCTCGGGACCGCCGCGGAGGCCACTCGAAAGGCGGCGGCGGCCAGCGCCGCGACCGAGGCGCCGAGCAGCATGTGGTGGACCACTGGCGCCATTCGGCGGCGATGGTAAGGCTTCAATACCGTGCCCCGATGCTCCGCGGCCGCATCCAAGGCTTCCCCGGCAGACTCGCCCTGATCGCCCTCGCGGCGCTTGCGCTGCGGCTCTTCTACGCCCTCGTGGTCATGCGGAACGTGCACCCGGAGCTGGGTGACGGCGTGGAGTTCCACCTGCTCGCGGGCCTGCTCGCGGACGGCCACGGCTACATCCAGCCGGGCGCCTTCATCTTCCAGCACGGACGCATCGTCCCGACCGCCGAGAAGCCGATCCTGTTCCCGCTCTACCTGGCCGCCTGGACCAAGCTCGGCCTCACGGGATACACCGCCCAGCGCGCCGTGACCGCGGCGCTCGGGGCGATCACGGTGGCGCTGGCGGGCCTGCTCGGCCGGCGCGTGGCGGGCGAGCGGGTGGGGCTCGTGGCTGCCGCGATCGCCACCGTCTACCCGATGCTCGTCGCGCTCGACGGCTCGATGCGCAGCGAGGCGCTCTACGTGCCGCTCGTCTGCGGCGCTCTGCTGCTCAGCTACCGGCTGGTCGAGCGGCCCCGGCTCGGAGAGGCGGCCGGCCTGGGCGTGCTCATCGGGCTGGCCGCCCTGACCCGCAGCGAGGCCCTGCTGTTCGTGCCCGCGCTGGGCCTTCCGCTGGCCTGGAAGCTCGGGCGCCGGGCCGGCGTGCCCGTTCTGGCGGTGGCGGCCGTGGCCGCGCTAGTAGTGGTCAGCCCCTGGCTGGCGCGCAACTGGACCACCTTCGACCGGCCCACCGCGCTCTCGACCAACGAGGGCGGGCTGCTGGCCGGCGCGAACTGCCCGCGGGCCTACTACGGGCGCGACATCGGCGGCTGGCCCTGCTTCTTCGGCGATCCGGCCTTCGCCTCGAACGAGGCGGTCGCCTCCGCCCACCTCCGGCGCGTGGCGTTCAACTATGCGGGCGACCACCTCGGGCGGCTGCCGGTGGTGGTTGCCGTGCGGATGCTTCGCACCTGGGAGCTCTACAACCCGCGCGACCAGGCGGTGCTCGAGACCAAGATCTCCGAGCGCCGGCTGCGCGCGCAGCAGGCGGGGGTCGCCTCGCTCTACCTGCTCGCGCTGCTGGCCGCCTTCGGCCTGGTCCTGCTGCGCCGCCGCGGCGCGGTGCTGTTCCCGCTCGTGGCGCCGCTGGTGCTGGTCACGCTGGTCGCCGCCCTCACCTACGGGACCACGCGCTTCCGCGCCGCCGCCGAGGTGCCGGTCGTCGTGCTCGCGTCGGTGGCGATCACGCACCTGGCGTGGGAGCGCAGGCGACCCGCCTGATGTCGCGCCTCGGCCGCTTCGAGCGGCGGCTGCTCGCGATCGCGGCCGGGGCTCTCGTCCTGCGGGTGCTCTACGTGCTCTTCGTGGCGCCTGGCCCGAGCAACGACGACGCCTCCTGGTACCACCGCGCCGCGGCCCTGCTGGCCGACGGGCGCGGCTACCTGAACCCGTTCGAGCTGATCGGGCCGCACCACACGCCGCTCGCCACGGCGATGCACCCGCCGCTGTGGCCCTTCCTGCTCGCCGTCTTCACGAAGCTGGGGGTGACCTCCTACGCCGGCCAGCAGCTCGTGAACGCCTGCGTGGGGGTGCTGGTGGTGATCGCCGTCGGCCTGCTCGGGCGGCGGGTGGCGGGCGAGCGCGTGGGCATCGTGGCCGCCTGCCTGGCGGCGGTCTACCCGCTGCTCGTGATCGCCGACGGCTCGATGATGAGCGAGTCGCTCTACGGCCTCCTGATCGCGCTCGCGCTGCTGCTGGCCTACCGCCTGATCGACCGGCCGGCGCTGGGCACGGCCGCCCTGCTCGGGGCCACCGTCGGCATGGCCGCGCTGACGCGGACCGAGGCGCTCCTCCTGCTCCCGCTGTTGCTGCTGCCGCTCGTGCGCCGCGCCGGTCCGGGGCGCGTGGCGCTGGCGTGCGCCGCGCTGGCGCTCGTGATCCTGCCGTGGACCGCGCGCAACTGGATCGCGTTCGACCAGCCGGTGCTGATCGCCACCAACGACAGTACGGTGCTGGCGGGCGCCAACTGCCCCGCCGCCTACTCCGGCAGCGACATCGGCCGCTGGATCTTCTTCTGCCTGCCTCGCCGCGAGCGCGTGAACGAGGCGCAGCAGGCAACGATCCTGCGCCGCCACGGCATCGACTACGCGCGCGATCACAGCGGCCGGCTCCCGGCCGTGGCCGCCGCGCGCCTGCTGCGCACGTGGGACCTCTTCCAGCCCTTCAGGCTGTCGACCTTCAAGGCGCCCCCACAGCCGTACGCCGCGCTTCAGAAAGCGGCGATCGTGGTGTTCTGGGGAGTGGCGCTGCTCGCCGCCGCCGGGCTGGTGCTGCTCCGGCGCCGGGGCAGGCCGCTGCTGCCACTCGTCGCCCCGGTCGTGATGGTCACCCTGGCAAGCCTGATCGGCTACGGCGACACCCGGCTCCGCCACGCGGCGGAGATCCCCCTGATCGTGCTCGCGGCGGTGGCCCTGGAGCGCGCGGCCTCGCGCTACCGGCCGACCACCTCGTCCACGAGGTAGAGCGGGCGGTCGAGGGCCTCGGCGTGCACGCGCGCGAGGTATCTCCCCATCGCCCCCAACCCGAGCAGCTGGACGCCACCGATCACCAGCACCGCGATCAGCGTCCACAGCCCGAGGCCCACGGCCACCGAGCCCAGCGCCGCCAGGACCAGCAGCACGAGCGCCGCGACCAGGCAGGCCGCGGCGAGGGTGAAGCCGGCTAGGGCGAGCAGCGTCAGCGGGACGTCGGAGAACGAGGTGAACGCCTCGAGGGCGAGCCTGAACAGGTCGGGGTAGGAGGCGCCGCGGCCGTGTGCCCTGCCGGCGCGGCGGTACTCGACCGGCACCTGCTCGTAGCCGACCCACGCCACCATGCCGCGCAGGAAGCGCCGTCGCTCGGGCATTTGGCGCACGGTCTCGACCACGCGCCGCGACATCAGCCTGAAGTCGCCGGCCTGGCCCTGGTAGGGGACCCTGGCCAACCGGTGCATCAGCCCGTAGAAGGCGGTGGCGAGCGCCCGCTTGACGCGCGGCTCGTCGCGGCCGATACGCCGCGCGTAGGCCACGTCGGCGCCGGCCTCGGCCGCCGCCAGCATCTCGCCGATCAGCTCGGGCGGGTCCTGGAGGTCGGCGTGCATGAGCACCACGTAGTCGCCGCGGGCGTGGTCGAGCCCCGCGGACATCGCGATCTCCATGCCGAAGTTGCGCGACAGCCGCACCAGCACGACGTGCTCTCCGGTCCGGGCCCACGGCTCGATCAGCGCCGCCGAGCCGTCGCTCGAGCCGTCGTCCACGTAGACGATCTCGTAGGGGTGGCCGAGCGCGCCCAGCTGCTCGGTGAGCCGTGTGTGCAGCTCCTCGAGGTCCCGCTCCTCGTCGTGCACGGGCACCACGACCGACAGCCGGGGACCTGACGTCGCGGCGGTCACCGAGCGGCGAGCGGGCTCAGCTGGTCGATGCGCCCCTGCGCCGCGGCCGCGCCGCGCGTGTCGTGGCGCTGATTGCTCGCGAGGACCAGCACGAACCAGGCTTCGATGTTCTGGGGCTCTTCGCGCAGCACGGGGCGTACCAGGGCGACCGCGCGGGCCGGGCTGTGGCCGGCGAGCGCGGCGTCGGCGAGCAGGACCTGCGGGCGGGTGCTCGGGTTCCACCGCTCGGCCTTGTGGAGCGAGCGCACGATCGGGTCCAGCCGCGGGCGCTGGCCGCTCAGCTGGTTGCGCACGGCGAGCTTCGTCGCCTGGTCGAGGTAGTGGTGGCTGCGCAGGCTCGCGGCGAGCCAGGCGGCCACGGCGAGGGCGCAGACGGCCAGCGTGACGCGGGCGATCATGGCCGTATCATGGCGGCTCGGTGACGCTCGCCCCTGCCATCGCGCGCCGCTTCGGCCGCGCCACCGGGCCGGCGACCGCCTCGGTGGACGTGCGCCTCGCCGTAGGGCTGGGCGCCCTAGCCCTGCTGCTGAGGCTCGCCTTCGTGCTCGCCTACCCGCCGACGAGCTTCGGCTTCAGCGACCCGCTCTTCTACCAGGTGGTGGCCTCGCGGCTGGCGCACGGCGACGGCTTCACATTCATCGGCGGCGCGGCCACCGCGCACTGGCCGCCGCTCGTGCCGTTCGTCCTCTCGCTGATCTACCGCGTCACCGGCCCCGACCCGCAGGCCGCGGTCGCCTACAACGCGCTGCTGGGCGCCGCGACGGTGCCGCTGCTCTACGCGGTCGCGCTGCGCGCGCTCGGCCGCGGCGCGGCGATCGCCGCCGCGCTGGCGCTGGTGCTGATGCCCGGGCAGATCCTGTTCGCGGACACCGTGCTGGCAGAGACCACCTACACGTTCGTGCTGGTGGGCTTCGTGGCGCTGGTCGCGCTGGTCCCGGAGCGCGGCTGGAAGCCGGTGCTGCTGGGCGCCGCGGTGGGCCTCGCGGCGCTCACGCGCGGAGAGGGGCTGCTGCTGGTGGTGGTGCCGCTGGCCGTGTGGTGGCGCGAGCTCGGCAGGCGCGAGCTGGCCGGGCGGATGGCGCTAGTGGTCGTGACCGCGGCGGTCGTGATCGTGCCCTGGACGATCCGCAACGCGGTGGCGATGGACGCCTTCGTCCCGATCGCGACCAACTCCAGCACCACCCTCTGGTCGGGGCACAACCCCACCGCCAACGGCGGGCCGACCTACGCGACCGACGCGGTGCTGGCGCCGATCGCGCACACGCGCGGCGCCGAGCGCGAGGTGGCCGAGGCGCGCCTGCTGCGCAAGGAGGCGTTCGCCTACATGCGCAGCCACCCGCTGCGCGAGCTCGAGCTGATCCCGCTGAAGCTGCTGTCGCTGAACCGCGGCGACTCGCAGGTGCTCGGCACCTGGATCTCCTCGGGCGGTGAGGCCTCGGTCACGGCCCCCGAGCTGAGCTCGGTGATCGAGGACCCGAACGGCCGCCGGACGGTGCGCGGGCTTCTGTCCCCGGCCAAGCCCGTGCTCGACGGCTTTGCCGCCGGCCTGGCCGGCCTGCTGGCCGACGTGGCGTACTACCTGCTGCTGGCCGCGACGCTCGCGGCGCTGGCGCTCGGCGCACGCGGGCTGTGGCGAAACCGTGTCCTGCGCGGGGTGCTCGCCATGCTCGGCGCCGCGGTGGTCGCCTATGGCTTCGTCTACTACGGGAACTACCGCTATCGGATCCCGCTCGAGCCGCTGATGATGCTGGTGGCCGCCTCGCTCGTGCCGCGCCTGCGGGGTCGCGGCTCGCCGGCGCCGTCATGAGCACGCAGGTGCGCGGCCCCGCGCGCTCCCTGGGCGCGTGGCTCCCGGCCGCTTTGTTCGCCGCCGCACTGCTGATCGCCGGCTTCACCATGCTGCGCGCCGTCGACCCCTTCGACGAGGGCCTCGTGCTGCAGGCGGCGCGGCGCGTCGCCGGCGGCCAACTCCCGTACCGCGACTTCCTCTGGTCCTACGGCCCCGCGCAGCCCTACCTGCTGGGCGGCTCGTTCAAGGCCTTCGGCGTCTCGCTCCTGGGTTGGAGGATCCTGCGGCTGGTGGCGGTCGCGGCCACGGCGGCGATCGTGTTCGCGCTGGCCAGGCGCTTGGCCGGCACGAAGCTCGCCCTCGTGGTCTGGCTGGCAGCCGTGTGCGCGCTCGCGCAGCCGGCCAGCGCCAACCCGTTCCCGATGGCCCTTGCGTTCGGCCTCGGCGGCTTCGCGCTGGTCGCGTGGCCGGAGGTGTCGCCGCGCCGGGCGCTCCTGGCGGGCGTGCTGCTGGGGGTGGGGGGCGCGTGGCGGCTCGACTTCGCTGTCTACACCGCCGCTGCCGCGGCCTGCTGCGTCCTGCTGCTCGCGGTTCCATGGCGGGAGCGGCTGCGGCTGCTCGTCGCGCTGGGCGGGGCCTTCGCGCTGGTCTCGCTGGCCGCCTACCTCCCGTTCGTGATTGCTTCCGGCGGGCACGACGTGTACGACAACGTGCTCGGCAAGTCGCTGCGCGATAAGCAGTACTGGACGCTGCCGTTCCCGCTCTCCTACCACGGCTCGCTGCGCGGCTGGCCGCCCTCGGACCTGTTCAGGGACCTGAAGGACCTGCTCGGCTTCTACATCCCGTTGCTGCTCCTGGTCGCCGGCGCGGTGGCCGGCGTGGCGGCCCTGCTGCGCCTGCTGGCAGACCGGCGCCCGCAGGCGGTCTGGACGGGGCTGCTGGTGCTCGCGGTCGGGACGCTGGCGTACCTGCTCTCGCGCACCGACGAGTTCCACACCGCTCCGCTCGTGATCGTGCTGGCGCTCCTGCTGGCCGCGGCGATCGCCTGGCGCGGGCCCCGCTCGGCGCTCGGCGTGGCGTGCGCCGTGCTCTTGGCGCTGCTGACCCTGCACGGGGTCGCGAACCGCCTCTCCGCGCTCTTCCTGCCGCCGCCGCTCTCCCCGCTCGAGCTGCCGGTCGCGGACGGCGTGCGGGCGCCGCCGGCCGAGGCTCGGGCGCTGGCTCGCGTCGTCCCGGAGGTGCAGCGGCGTGTACCGCCCGGCCAGGCGATCTACGTGGCGCCGCGCCGGTCCGACCTCGTTCGCTTCAACGACCCGCTCCTGTACGTGCTCACCGAGCGCGAGAACCCGCTGAACGAGGACTTCGGCCTGCAGGCAAGCGCCGCCGCGCAGCGCCGAATCGTCGCCGCGCTCGAGCGGGTGCGCCCACGCGCGGTGGTGCGCTGGACGGATCCGCTGTCGGAGCGGCCGGAGCCCAACCTGGGCGGCCGCTCGAGCGGATCGCGCCTGCTGGACGACTACCTCGCGCGCAGCTACCGCGTGCTCGACAGCGCCGGCCGTTACAAGGTGCTCGTCCCGCGGTGAGCGAGGGCCTCGTCGTGAGCTACTCGCCGCTGCTCGGCGGCGCCGAGCGCCTGCTCGTGGACCTCGCTCCGGCGCTTCCCGGCAGCCCGCTGCTCGCCTGTCCGCCCGGCCCGCTCGCGCACGCGGCGCGTGACGCGGGGCTGCGCGTGCACGAGCTCGAGCCGCGGCGGATCGAGCTACGCGGCAGCGCGCGTGACCGCGCCGGGGCGCCGCTGCGGATCGCCGCCCAGGCGCGCGAGCTGCGGGGGCTGGCGCGGAGCCGGCCGCCGTGGGCGATCGCCTGGAACATGCGCGCGGCCATGTCGGCGGCGCTGGCTGGCTTCGGCGGGCGCCGGGGCGGCTCCCCGCCGTTGCTCTTCCAGCACAACGACCTGCTGCCGCGCGGCCCCGCCGCGGCGGCGGTGCGCGCGGCCGCCCGCCGCGCCGGCCTGGTGACCGCGCTGTCGGCGGCCATCGCCCGCGACCTCGACCCGCGCGGCCGGCTCCGGGAGCGGGTGTCCGTGTCGCACGCCGGCGTCGACCTCGAGCGCTTCGCCGCGACGCCGCTTCCGGACGGGCCGCCCGAGCTGCTCGTGGTTGGCGCGATCGTGCCGTGGAAGCGCCCCGACCTCGCGCTCGAGGTGGCCGCGCGCGGCGACGCGCGCCTGCTCTACGCCGGCGCCCCGCTCGGCCGCGACGGCGAGGCGCTGCTCGCCCGCATGCGCGAGCGCGCCGCGCGGCCCGACCTCGCCGGCAGGGTCGAGTTCCTCGGCGGCCTCGACGACCCGCGCCCCGCGCTTCGCCGCGCCTCGCTGGTGCTGCACTGCGCTCCGCGCGAGCCGTTCGGCATCGCGCTGGTGGAGGCGCTGGCCAGCGGCCGCCCCGTGGTGGCCCCGGCGGCGGCCGGCCCGCTCGAGATCGTGGACGAGAGCTGCGGCCGGCTCTATCCGCCGCTCGACGCCGGTGCCGCGGCGGCGGCGGTGCGCGAGCTGCTGGCCGACCGCGCCCGGCTCGCCCGGCTGGCCGACGCCGGCCGCGAGCGCGCCGCGCGGGAGTTCGGGCTGGACGCCGCTCGCGCGCGCCTGCGCGAGCAGGTCGAGCGCCTGGCCGCGGCCGCCTGAGCGCTTACCAGCGCGTTCGCAGCCCGGCCGCCGTGCCCTCCGCGAGGCCGCGCAGCTTCGCAAGGGCCAGTCGCAGCCGCAGGCGGGAACGCCGCCCGATCGCGCTGGCCAGCATGTCGAGGAAGTCCACCACGCCGATCGTCCACAGCCACAGCCCACCGGCCACGTCCCCGCCGCGCAGCTGCTTCATCGCGAAGCCCGACCACGCCTTCAGGTAGCCCCGGTAGAGCGGCTCGAGCTCCGCGGGGGTCCGCCACTGCTCGTGGCGCGACCTCACCTCGGGGGTGAGCAGCGCCGCGCCGCCCGAGCGCAGCAGCCGGTAATTGAAGTCCATGTCGTCGGCCGCCGGGAACTCCGCGGCGCCGGGGCCCAGGCGCTCGTCCCAGCCGCCCAGCCGCTCGATCGCGGCGCGCCGCACCGCCATGCAGACCCCGAAGCCCGCGCCGCCCGGATGTCGGAAGCGCCCGCGCACCAGCGCCGTGCGCTCCACCGGGAAGGCGGACGCCGGCACGTAGTCGGCCGCCGGCACGGGCGCATCCACGTGGCCGCTCACGATGTCCACGTCGGGCGCCCGGTCGAGCACGGCCTGGAGCCGCTCGGCCCAGTCGGCCTCCGGCACGCAGTCGTCGTCCACGAACACGACCCAGTCCGTGCCGGCGCGGGCACTCCCCACGTTGCGGGCCCGGGACAGCCCGCGGCCGCGGTCGCTCACCACCTCGAGCCGCGGCTCGCCGGCGGCCCTGCGCGCCAGCGCGTCGTCGCGCGCCTCGCTCTGATCGACCACCAGCAGCGGGAACCCCCCCTGGCCGAGCAGGGCGTCGAGCGTCGTGGGCAACAGCTCGGGGCGGTCGCGCGTGCAGACGACGACGGTGAAGGACACCGCCTCCGTCACCGAAGGCGGCGGCCCAGCCCGCGCGCTGTACGCGGCTGGGAGGCGCGGGCGCGGCGGGCCTCGTGGCGCTCGGGCTTCGACTCCGAGAGCAGCTCGTCGACCTCCCGGGTGAGCGCCTGCTGGAAGCGGGCCACGCCGAAGCGGCGGGCGTTCTCCACGCAGGCCGCCGGGTCCACCGCCTCCACGTCGAAGTTCCGCACCGCCATCGCCAGGTCCTCGGCGCCGCCGCTCCAGAGCGCGCCCGTCACGCCCTCGGTCACCGTCTCGCAGACGCCGCCCGCGGCCAGCCCGATCACCGGGCGCCCGGCTGCCTGGGCCTCGACCGCCGCGATGCCGAACTCCTCGGTCGCCGTGACGATCAGGGCGCGGCAGCCCGACAGCAGCTGTGCCACGTGCTCGTCGTCCACGCGGCCCAGCAGCCGCACGTTGGGCGCGGCCATGCGCTTGAGCCGGCGGGCGTCGGGGCCGTCGCCCACCACGATCAGCGGCCGCCCGAGCCGGTTGAAGGCCTCGACCGCCACGCCGATCCGCTTGTGCGGCATCAGCTCGGACAGCACCAGGTAGTAGTCGCCGGTCTCTCCCGGCGCGAAGCGCCCCGTCTCGACAGGCGGGTAGACGACCGTCGACTCGCGGCCGAAGTAGGTCGAGATCCGCTTCTGCGTCGCGCGCGAGTTCGCGAGGTAGCGGTCCACGCGCTGGGCGGCGATCCAGTCCCACTGGCGCCAGCGCCGGAACAGGGTCCGCAGCGCCGCACGCGTGAAGGGGTCGCGGCGCTCGGCGAGGGTGCGGTCGCGGTCGTTCCAGACGTAGCGGAAGGGGTTGTGGCAGTAGCAGAGGTGCTGCGTGCTCTCGTCGCAGATCACCGCGTGCGCCCACGCACTGGAGCTGGACACGACCAGGTCGTAGCCGGACAGGTCGAAGGACTCGATCGCGGCGGGGTACAGCGGTAGGAGCGCGCGGAAGGTGCGCGCCGTCGGGCGCAGGCGCTGCAGGGGCGAGGTGAACACGTTGCGGTGCTCGAAGCGGCCGTCGGTGCCGACCGGGTCGTAGACCGCGGTGTAGACGTCGGCGTCCGGCCAGAGGTCGCACATCGCCAGGAAGACCCGCTCCGCGCCGCGCAGGTCGAGCAGGAAATCGTGGACCAGCGCGATCCTTCGCGTTGCAGTCCCCTCCATCGGGGTCAGTTTATGCGGGGCGGTCGGTCAGCGCCCCCGGCTCACGATTGGGGCCGCCGGGCCGATTACCCAGGGGATGCCCCGCCATCACCGCATCCGCCTCCTCGCGGTGGCAGCCGTCCTGGTGATCGCCGGCTCGGTCTGGATCGCGGGCGACAGGCAGCGCAGCGCAGCCGAGGCGTCGTCCAGCGAGATCACCTCGGCACAGGACATGCGCGCGCTCGTGCTCGGCCGGGCGGCCGACCTGGCCGCCTATGCCAGCACCGGCGACCACAAGCTGCTCGGCCACTACCTGGCCGCGGGCCAGCGCTTCGAGGCCGAGCTCGCGAAGGCTCGCGAGGACACCAAGGGCGACTCGGCCGGCGAGCTCCGCCTGCTGCAAGTGCAGGAGACGGCCGGCCGGCGCTGGGGGCGGGTAGCCGACGTCGTGGCCACCGACATGGTCGCGCGCGGCCGCAGGCGCATCCGTCCGAAGGAGGGAGCGCGACTGGAGACCGCGCTCGACGCCTTCGAGAAGGCCAACGCGAACTTCCTCGCCGAGCTGAACAAGAAGCGCGCGGCCAACCAGCGCGCCGTGGGGCGCATGACGGTCGGCCTGATCATCCTGCTGAGCGCGCTCTTCGGCGGCACGGCCTATCTGCTCTTCGACCGCCGGGCGCGCCAGGAGGACAAGCGCCGCGACCGCCACGCCGGGTTCACCGACGTGATGCAGCTGGCGCGCACCGAGAGCGAGGCCTACACCATCGTGAAGCGACACCTGGAGCGCATGGTGCCCGGCGGGCAGGCGACCGTGCTGAACCGCAACAACAGCGCCAACCGGCTCGAGGCCGCCACGCCGGTCACCGATCCCGGACTTGCCGAGGCGCTCGAGGGCGCCGAGCCGGAGTCCTGCATCGCCCTGCGCAGCGGGCGCAGCCACCGTGGCGGCGAGAACGAGGAGCTGCTCTCCTGCGAGATCTGCGGTGCCAGGTCCGGCAACTCGACCTGCATGCCGTCGCTGGTCGGAGGCGAGGTGATCGGCTCGGTTCTCGTGGAGCACGAGCGCCCGCTCGGCGCAGCCGACGTGCAGTACCTCGGCACCACGATCGCAGAGGCCGCGCCGACCATCGCCAACCTGCGCACGCTCGCGGTCGCCGAGCTGCGCGCCGCCACCGACGCGCTCACCGGGCTGCCGAACAACCGCGCCGTGCAGGAGACCGTCAGGCGAATGGCCGCTCACGCCGGCCGCACCACGTCCCAGCTCTCGGCGATCCTGTTCGACCTCGACCACTTCAAGCAGGTCAACGACGTGAACGGACACGCGAAGGGCGACGAGGTGCTGGCCGCGGTCGGCGACGCCGTCGCGAGTGCGATACGGGCCAGCGACTTCGTCGGGCGCTACGGCGGCGAGGAATTCATCGCGCTGCTGCCGGACACCGGGCGCGAGGGTGCGCTGCACGTGGCGGAGAAGCTGCGCTCCGCCATTGCACAGATGGACGTGCCGGGCGTGTCGCGCAAGGTCACCGCGAGCTTCGGCGTGGCGGTCATGCCCGTCGACGCACTCGAGCCCGAGCAGCTCCTGCGCGCGGCCGACCGCGCGCTCTACAGCGCGAAGGGCAACGGCCGCGACAGGGTCGAGGTAGCGGTCGCGAAGCAGAACGGCGGCGACCCCGTCGTGACCGCACTATCCTCCGGCGAGGATGGATGAGCGCGCTCTAACCGAGCGCCTGATCACCTACGACACCGCCTCTCTGGAAGGGATGCAGAGCGCGGCCGGCTTCGTGAAGGGCTGGCTCGAGGCGCGCGACGTCGAGGTGACGGGCACGATGCACAACGGCCGCCCCGTGCTGGCCGCGACCGTGGGGCCCAAGACGGGGCCCACGATCATTCTCCACGGACACCTCGACGTGGTTCCGGGCAGGCCCGAGCAGTTCGTGCCCCGCATACAGGGCGACCGCCTGATCGGCCGCGGCGCCTACGACATGAAGGGCGGCCTGGCCTCGATGATGCTGGCCGTACAGGAGCTGTCGCAGCAGCAGGACGTGCGCGTGCACTTCCTGTGCGTCTGCGACGAGGAGTCCGACGAGGAGGACCAGCGCGGCTCCGACTACCTCGTCGAGCAGGGCTATCTCGGCGACTTCGCCATCACCGGCGAGCCCACCGACCTGCACGTGGGGGTGGAGGCAAAGGGTGTGCTGGCCATGCGCATCGAGGTGCTCGGCACGGCCGCCCACGGCTCGACGCCGTGGGAGGGCGACAACGCGGTGCTGAAGGCCGTTGACGTGTTCCGCCAGATCGAGTCGCTCCCGTTCGCGCGCGAGTCCTCGGACCTGTTCGACCGGCCCTCGATCAACCTCGGCCGCATCCTCGGCGGCGACGCCGTGAACAAGGTGCCCGACATCTGCACGATCGACGTCGACGTGCGCTTCCTCCCGGGGCAGGACTCGCAGGCGATCCTCGACGCCGTGAACGCGCTGCCGGACACCTCCGTGGTCAAGACCTTCCGCCGCTCGCCGGCCATCGTCCAGCGCGAGAACCCCTTCGTGCAGGTGCTGGGCAGCGCGATCGAGAGCATCGCCCCCCGCGCCAGGGGCATCTCCGTGGGCCGCGACGGCGCCTCCGACGCGATCTCGTTCATCGACGCGGGCGTGCCCGCCGTGGAGTTCGGCCCCGAGGGCGCCGGCCACCATGGGCCCGACGAGTGGGTGTCGATCCGCTCCCTCAGGCAGTATCGGGAGGCGCTCGTGGAGTTCGTTCGCCTGCTGCCCGAAGCCCTGGAGGACGAGGGCCGCCACCTGAGAATCGCCTAGCCAATGCTCGAGGACCAAACCCGCCCCGGCCTCTGGAAGCGGCTCCTGATCGGAGCCGCACTGGTGGTGTTCGCGTCGGCCGGCGCCACCGCGGTCGCGGCCTTCCGCGAGGTCGACCGCGTGGTGAACGCCCTGCACGTGCGGCCCGAGCTGAAGCTGGGCACCGAGCTCGCCCAGACCGATCCGGGCAAGCCCCAGACGGTGATGCTGCTGGGCTCCGACCGGCGGCCGGCGCAAAACAAGGAGGGCGCGCTCCCGGGCGCGCGCTCGGACACGATCATCCTGATCCGCCTGGACCCGAACAAGCAGGCCACGTCGATGATGTCGCTGCCGCGCGACCTGAAGGTGCAGATCCCCGGCTACGGCACCGACAAGATCAACGCGGCCTACGAGAAGGGCGGCCCGAAGCTCACGCTGAAGACCGTGAAGGCCCTCACCGGCCTGCGAATCAACCACGTGATCAACGTGGACTTCCGCGGCTTCTACGCCGCCACCGACGCGATCGGCTGCGTGTACGCCGACATCGACCGGCGCTACTTCAACAACACGCCCGGCTTCGCCTACATCAACGTGGCGCCCGGCTACCAGAAGATGTGCGGCAGCAAGGCGCTCCAGTACGTGCGCTTCCGCCACGAGGACAACGACCTGGTCCGCTCCGCCCGCCAGCAGGACTTCATCCGGCAGGCCAAGCAGCAGGTGGGCGTGGGCAAGCTGATCAACGACCGCGACAAGCTCGTGAGGATCTTCGGCCGCTACACGAACTCGGACATCCGATCGCGCTCCGCCGTGCTGCGCCTGTTGAAGCTGGCGGTCTTCTCGGTGGACCAGCCGATCCGGGAGGTCCACTTCGAGGGCCAGATCGGCCCCTCCTACGTAACGGCCAGCTCCGCGCGGGTGCAGAAGCTCGCGCAGGAGTTCCTCGGGGTGGAGAAGACCCGGGGGCCGCGCGGAGTGCTGAAGCCGAAGGGCAAGCGCAAGCCCATCACCACCAAGGGCGCGAACATCGAGCGCGCCGACGCGCTCGGCAAGGACCAGGCCGTGCAGGCGGTCCAGCAGGGCGCCGGCCGCAGCCTGCCGGTCTTCTACCCCACCGAGCGCACCAGGGCGTCCATCTTCGCCGGGCCGCCGCGGGTGTACAAGATCCGCGACCTCGACGGCCACCTGCATGGCGCCTACCGGATGGTCATCAAGCGCCCGCTGGTGGGCGAGTACTACGGCCTCCAGGGAACCACCTGGAAGCACCCGCCGATCCTCGAGGGAGCGTCCGACAAGCGGCGCATGGGCAAGCGAACCTACGAGCTGCATTACGACGGGGACCGGCTACGCCTGGTGGCCTGGCGCACACGCAAGGCCGTCTACTGGGTCTCGAACACCCTGCTGCTCACCTTGGACAAGCGCCAGATGCTCGCGATCGCGCGTACGGCGCGGCTGCTCTAGCCCGGCATGACCGCGGGGCAGTACCTGCTTGGCGTGAGCCTGGTCGCGGTGACCTTGGCTTCGCTCACGCTCGCCGCGGTAAGGGTCCGCAGGTGGATCGTGCCGGGCTGGGAGGGCGCGCCGGCGCGGCTCGCCGAGCTGGTGGTCGCCACCGCGGTCCTGCTCGCGGCGGCCGAGCTGCTGGGCTGCGTCGGCGCTCTTAGAGCCGGCTACCTCGTGGCGGTGTGCGTCGCCGCCTCGCTCGCCTCGCTGCGCCTCCCGGCGCCGGCCGCCCCCGAGCCCGCCCCCGTCGCGAGGCGTTCTGGCCGCCTCGAGCTCGCCAGCGCCGCCGCCGCCGGCGCGCTCGTGCTCGTGCAGTGGGGCAGCCGCAGCGCTGCGGCGTTTCGATTCGGCATGGCCGACCCCGACTCGCTCTGGTACCACCTTCCGCACGCGGCGCGCTTCGCGCAGGACGGCTGGACCACCCGCCTGCAGTTCACCGAGAGCGAGCCGATCACGACCTTCCATCCGGCCAACGCCGAGCTCCTGCACGGCATCGGGATGTCGCTCATGGGCGGCTTCGACCTGCTGTCGCCGCTCGTGAACCTCGCGCTCGCCGGCGGCTGCCTGCTGGCGGGCTGGTGCGTGGGGCGCCCTTTCGGGGCGGCGCCGGCGGCCATGACCGGCGTGGCGGCCGTGCTGCTGACGCCGATCATGCTCCAGACCCAGCCGGGCGAGGCCTACAACGACGCCGCGGCGCTGGCGTTCTCCCTCGCCGCTGCGGCGCTGTTCCTGAACGCCCGCGGCGCCGCGCACGGTGGGGCGATGCGACAGGGCGCGCTGGTGCTCGCCGCTCTGGCCGCGGGCCTGGCACTCGGCACCAAGCTGTCGGTGATGGCCGTGGCGTTCGCACTGGGCGCCGCGGCGCTGGTGGCGTGCTCGAAGGGCGAACGCCGGCGCGTCGCCGCCATCTGGCTGGCGGGGCTCGCCGCCGGTGGGGGCTTCTGGTTCGTCCGCAATCTGGTCCGGGTGGGAAATCCACTGCCCTGGTTCGCCGTGCACCTCGGCCCTCTCTCCCTGCCGGCGCCGCCCCACCCGATCACCGACGCCAACAGCTTCAGCGTCGCCCACTACCTGGCGGACACCGGGATCTGGCGGCGGGTGTTCGCACCGGGCCTCCACGCCAGCCTCGGGCCGGTCTGGGAGCTGCTCGCCCTGGCCGCTGCGGGCGGCGCGCTGCTCGCCCTCGTGGCCGGCCGCTCGCGAGGCCAGCGCGCGCTCGGGGCGGCGGCGCTGGCCTGCCTGCTCGCGTTCCTCGTCACCCCGGCGAGCGCCGGGGGGCCGGAGGGGGAGGCTTCGCTGTTCGCGCTCAACCTGCGCTTCGTCACGCCCGCCCTCGCGCTCGGCCTGGCGCTCGGGCCGGCCGCCCTGGGCCGAGGCCGGCGGCTGGCCGCGCCGGCGCTGCTCGGCCTGGGGCTGCTCACGCTCCTCGGCGAGGGGCTATGGCCGCTGGGGCACGCCTGGGCGGGGCTGCTCGTCCTCGTAGTTGCGACCGCTGCCCTCGCCCTGCTGCTGGCGCCGCCCCACGGCCGCCGCCTCGTGCTCGCGATCGGGCTGACCGCGCTCGTCGCCGCAGCCGCGGGCTGGCCGCTGCAGCGCGGCTACTTCGAGGCCCGCTACGCCACGGGCGGCCCCACCGTCCCGAGCGTCTCGGTGTGGGCGGCGCGCCACCTGGAGCACAGTCGCGTCGGCGTGGTCGGCTACCTGCTCCAGTACCCGCTCTACGGCAAGCGGCTGACCAACCGGGTGGACATGCTCGGCGAGCACGGCCCCCACGGCGCCTTCCACCGCTTTCGCGGCTGCGGCCCCTTCACACGAGCGGTCATCGCCGGCCGCTACCGCTACGTGGTCGCGGTGGAGGAGGGCAGGGTGGCCCTGGGGAGCCGCCGCCGCGGCCCGCGGCGCGAGCCGCCGGAGGCGCGCTGGACGCGCTCGATCGAGGGTGCGAAGCGGGTCATGGGCATCCCCGGCCTCCGCCTCTCGGTGTTCAGGCTGGACGATCCGCGGTTCGCGCGTTGCACATAGATAGCCTCTCCCGACTCTGATGGCCGCAAGGGAGCCCATAGGGGTTGTTGGCGTGGGCTGGGTCGGCCTCGTGACCTCGGCCTGCCTCGCCGAGCTCGGCCACGAGGTCTACGCGCGCGACATCGTGGAGGAGAAGGTGCGCTCGCTCAGCAGGGGCGAGGTGCCCATCCACGAGCCCGGCCTGCCGGAGCTCGTCCAGAAGAACGCGGAGCGCCTCCACTTCACCACCGACATGGCCGAGGTGGCCGAGCACGCGGAGCTGCTCTTCTGCTGCGTCGACACGCCGCCCACATACTCGGGTGACGCCGACCTCTCGCGCGTCGAGTCAGTGGTGGAGGAGTTGGGCCAGACCGACCGCCACGCGCTGGTGATGAAGAGCACCGTGCCGGTGGGCACGGGGCGCTCGATCCAGCGCCGCCGCGAGGGCATCGGCTACGTGTCGAACCCGGAGTTCCTCAAGGAGGGCACGGCCGTCAAGGACTTCCTGAAGCCCGACCGCGTCGTCGTGGGCGCCCACGAGGACAGCGCGCGCTTCGGCGAGCGCGTGGCCGCGGTGTACGAGCCGCTCGGCGCCCCGATCGTGCACACCGACGTAGCCAGCGCGGAGATGATCAAGCTGGCATCGAACGCCTTCCTCGCCACCAAGATCTCGTTCATCAACGAGATCGCGAACGTGTCCGAGGAGGTGGGCGCCGACGTGAACGAGGTGGCGCGCGGCATGGGCCTCGACGACCGCATCGGGCCGAAGTTCCTGCGCGCGGGCGTGGGCTACGGCGGCAGCTGCTTCCCGAAGGACGTGCAAGCGCTCAAGCAGCTCGCCGGCAACACCGGCTACCACTTCCAGCTGCTGACCTCGGTGATCGAGGTGAACGAGCTGCAGAAGCGGCGCACGATCAGCAAGCTTCAGAAGCACCTCGGCTCGCTGGTCGGCAAGGAGATCGCGCTGCTGGGCGTGGCCTTCAAGCCCGACACCGACGACGTGCGCGAGGCCACCAGCCTGGTGCTTTCGGGCCGCCTTCAGGGGGAGGGCGCCAACGTGCGCGCCTACGACCCGGTGGCCAACAGCGGCGCCGACGGCCTGCTCGGCGGCGCCCGAATCTGCGAGTCCGCGCTGGAGGCCCTCGACGGAGCGGACGCCGCGGTGCTCGTCACCGAGTGGCCGGAGTTCGCCGAGCTCGACTGGGCCGGCGAGGTGAAGGGGCTCATGCGCACCCCGCTGGTCGTGGACGGCCGCAACTTCCTCGACCGCGAGGGGCTGCGCGAGGCCGGCTTCACCTACGAGGGGATCGGAAGGTGAAATCGATCGCGCTCTCGGCGGCTGCCTGAGGCAAGCCGCGTCCACCGCGTTGCCCCGCGCCCCCACGCCTCGGGCTAGGGCTCGGCGTTCTACGGACGAGGGCGCTGCGGCAGCCGCGAACTTCGCTCGCATCTCGCTCGCAGGACAGTTTCTCCAGCGGGTCGCTCGCGGCGGCGACCAGGCGCCGGCCCAGCTCCGGCTCGCGCTCCAGCCTCAGCATCGCCGTCGCCGCGGCGGCCGGGTCGTCCGGGCGGACGCGGAGGGTGTGCCCACGGAGCTGCACCGCGACGTTCGCCTGCGCCACACGGGCGGCCACTCCACGCAGCGGGCTCACGGCGACGAGCCCTACGAGCTGCTGGCCCGCCGGCGGGGGGAGACCGTGGGGGCCCCGGCTCGGCCCGCGCGCGCGCTCGCGCTGGACGACGCCTCGGAGGGGCTGACCTTCGCGACGGGCTCGGCCGCACGGGCGCTGCTGGGGCGAGACCGCTCGGTGTAGCGGGCACGGCTGGCGGCGCTTCGGCGGGCCCGCCGCATGCCAGGGCAGCCTCGCTGAAGCAGCCTGTAGCCTGCCCCGCGATATGCAGGCACTCGTGCTCGCCGGGGGCGAGGGGACCCGGCTGAGGCCGCTTACCCGCACCACGCCCAAGCCCGTGCTGCCCCTCGCGGGGCGGCCCTTCCTGTCGTTCATGCTCGACTGGCTGCGCCGTCACGGAGTGGACGACGTGATCCTCTCCTGCGGCTTCCTCTCGGACGGCGTCAGGGCCGTGCTCGGCGACATCTACAAGGGCGTGCGGCTGCGCTACGTGGTCGAGGAGGAGCCGCTCGGCACCGCCGGCCCGGTGCGCCTGGCCTATGACGAGGGCCTGCTGGAAGAGCGCCTCCTGATCCTGAACGGCGACCTGCTCACCGACATGGACCTGGCCGCGGAGCTCGAGCAGCACGAGCGCAGCGGCGCCCGGGTGACCCTCGCGCTGGTGGCCGTCGACGACACCTCGAGCTACGGCGTGGTCGACACGGACGCCGAGGGCCGCGTGGAGGCCTTCCTCGAGAAGACCGACGGAGATGTGCCCACGAACCGCGTGAACGCCGGCGCCTACGTGCTCGAGCGCGACGTGGCGGAGCTGATCCCGCCCGGCCGCGCCGTCTCGTTCGAGCGCGAGACCTTCCAGGAGCTGGTGGGCGGCGGCCTCTACGGCTGGCTCTCCGACGGCGCCTACTGGATGGACATCGGCACCGCGGACCGCTACCTCGAGGCCACCTACGACCTGCTGGCGGGCCGCGTGGAGTCGGACCTGCCGCCGCGCGACGAGACCGGCTCGCTGGTTTACGACGGCAGCCTCATCGCGGGCGCGCACATCGGGCCGCAGACCGTGCTCGGCCGCCACTGCTCGGTGGGCACCGACTCGACGGTGGAGCGCAGCGTGCTGCACGACGGCGTGCTGGTGGGGCCCGACTGCAACATCCGCGAGAGCGTGCTTGCCGAGGGCGTCCGCGTGGGCGAGGGCGCCCGGATCGAGCCGGGCTCCCTGGTCGGCAGCGGGGCGCGCATCGGCGCGGGAGCGGTCGTGGCGGCCGGCTCGCGCGTGGAGCCCGGGGAGGAGACCTCATGAGCGACCCGCTCACCCGCGAGCGCATCGAGGCCGTGGACAGCAAGGGCATGCTGGACGACGTGCTCGCCCAGGTGCTGCAGCTGGGGGACTCCCTGTGGCGCGTCCAGTCGGCCGGCTTGCCCAAGCGCGACCTGCCCGGCGGCCTGCTCGTGTGCGGGATGGGCGGCTCGGCCATCGGCGGCGACCTCGCCCTGGCGATCATCGGCGACCGCGCCACGCGCCCGCTGCGCACCGTGCGCGACTACGCGATCGAGCCGTGGGCCGGCGAGAACACGCTGGTGCTGTGCTCGAGCTACTCGGGCGACACCGAGGAGACGCTGGCCTGCTTCGAGGCCGCCGGCATCGTCGGGGCGCCGCGCGCCGTGGTGACCACGGGCGGGCAGCTGGCCGAGACCGCCCGAGCCGAGGGTGTGCCGGTGATCGGCGTGCCCGCCGGCATGAAGCCGCGCGCCGCGGTGCTGTTCCCGACGGTGGCCGCGCTGGAGTGCGCCGCGCTCTGCGGCGCCGCTCCCCAGCTCCACACCGAGCTCGACGCGGCCACCTCGCTGCTCGAGCGGCTGGTGGAGCGCTGGGGCCCGGACGCCCCCGAGGACTCCCCGGCGAAGCAGTTGGCGCTGGACCTGCAGGGCACGCTGCCGGTGATCACGGGCTCGGGCCTCACGGCGCCGCTCGCGCGGCGCTGGAAGGCCCAGCTGAACGAGAACCCGGAGCTGCCGGCCTTCTGGTCGGAGCTGCCCGAGGCCGACCACAACGAGATCTCGGGCTGGCAGCGGGGCGCGGGGGTGGCGCCCTTCGCGGCGGTGTTCCTGGCCGACTCCGACCAGCACCCGCGCCTGCGCGAGCGCATCCGCCTGACCTGCCGCGAGGTCGAGCGCGCCGGCGGGAAGACGATCGTGATCGAGTCCGAGGGCGAGACGCGCCTGGAGCGCGTCCTCTCGCTGCTGCTGCTCGGCGACCTCGTGAGCGTGTACCTGGCGGTGCTGGACGGGGTGGATCCCACGCCCATGGAGGCGATCGACCGCCTCAAGGGCGACCTGGACAAACCTTGACACGATCGTGGTAAGGTTGGCGGGTGCCGAAGGAGGGCCTCACCATCAACCAGGCCGCGGAGATCACCGGATGGTCGTCGCGAATGCTGCGCTACATCGAGAGCGCAGGCCTGATCGAGCCCGCACGCACGGCCTCGGGCTACCGCGTCTTCGGACCGGGCGAGCTGCAGCGACTGCGCACCCTGCGCGAGCTGCTCGCCCGGTTCGACTGCGGTCTCGGGGACGTCGCCTTCGCTGAGCGCCTGCGCTCGGAGTCAGAGCTAGAGCAAGCGCTCGAGCGCTGGTTCCAGGAGCGGCCCAGCAAGCCGGAGGGCATCCCCCCGGCCGACTGGCTGCGGTTCGAGCAGGAAAAGCACGAGCGCCTGCTCGCGGCCACCGGCTGACCCGACACCCACCGAATTGGAGAGCGAATGACCACCGCCACAGAGACCGACTACAAGGTTGCCGACATCGAGCTTGCGGAGTACGGCCGGAAGGAGATCCGGCTCGCCGAGCACGAGATGCCCGGCCTGATGTCCACCCGCGAGGAGTTCGCCGAGAGCCAGCCGCTGAAGGGCGCGCGCGTCACCGGCTCGCTGCACATGACGGTCCAGACCGCGGTGCTCATCGAAACCCTCACGGCGCTCGGCGCCGAGGTGCGCTGGGCCAGCTGCAACATCTTCTCGACCCAGGACCACGCCGCCGCGGCCATCGCCAAGGCCGGCGTGCCCGTGTTCGCCTGGAAGGGCGAGACGCTGGAGGAGTACTGGTGGTGCACCGAGCAGGCCCTCGCGTGGGGGGAGGCGGGCGGGACGGGATCAAGCGGCCCCAACATGATCCTCGACGACGGCGGCGACGCCACCCTGCTCGTGCACAAGGGCGTCGAGTACGAGAAGGCGGGCGCGGTGCCCGACCCCGAGAGCACCGACAACGAGGAGTTCCAGGTCATCCTGAAGACCCTCCAGCGCACGCTCTCCGAGGACCCGGAGAAGTGGACCCGCGTGGCCGCCGACATCAAGGGCGTCACCGAGGAGACCACCACCGGCGTGAACCGGCTCTACCAGATGACCGAGAGCGGCGAGCTGCTGTTCCCGGCCATCAACGTGAACGACTCGGTCACGAAGTCGAAGTTCGACAACCTCTACGGCTGTCGCCACTCGCTGATCGACGGGATCAACCGCGGCACCGACGTAATGATCGGCGGCAAGGTCGCCGTGATCTGCGGCTACGGCGACGTGGGCAAGGGCTGCGCGGAGTCGCTGCGCGGCCAGGGCGCCCGCGTGATCGTCACCGAGATCGACCCGATCTGCGCCCTCCAGGCCGCCATGCACGGCTACGAGGTCAAGACGCTCGACGAGGTCGTCGACACGGCGGACATCTTCATCACCGCCACCGGCAACAAGGACATCATCACCGCCGACCACATGGCCCGCATGAAGCACCAGGCGATCGTCGGCAACATCGGCCACTTCGACAACGAGATCGACATGGCCGGCCTTCAGCGCACCGAGGGCATCGAGCGGATCAACATCAAGCCGCAGGTCGACGAGTGGAAGTTCTCCGACGGCCACACGGTGATCGTGCTCTCGGAGGGCCGCCTGCTGAACCTCGGTAACGCCACCGGCCACCCGAGCTTCGTGATGTCGAACTCGTTCACCAACCAGGTGATGGCTCAGATGGAGCTGTTCGGCAAGAACGACGAGTACGAGAAGAAGGTCTACGTCCTGCCGAAGCACCTCGACGAGAAGGTCGCCCGCCTGCACCTGGGCGCGCTCGACGTGCGGCTGACGAAGTTGAGCGACGACCAGGCCGCGTATCTCGGCATTCCCGTGGAAGGCCCCTACAAGTCTGACCACTACCGCTACTAGGCGGGTGGGCAGTGGGCAGCGGACAGTGGGCAGTGACGGCTCCGGGCCCGAGCGCTGCCCACTGCAGCCGGCGTAGCCGGCGCACTGCCCACTGCGCGCGGGCTTCATGACCGACCTGCGAGCGGAAGTTGCCGATCCGGGCCTCGCGCCCGCTGGGCTCGCCCGCATCAGCTGGGCCGAAGGCCAGATGCCCGTCTTGCGCTCCATTCGCGAGCGCTTTGCTTCTGAGCGGCCCCTTGATGGCGTGAGGGTGGCCGCTTGCCTTCACGTGACCGCGGAGACGGCGAACTTGATGGCGGCGCTCAAGGCCGGTGGTGCCGAGGCGGCGCTGTGCTCGGCGAATCCGTTGTCGACCCAGGACGAGGTGGCCGCGGCGCTGGCGGGCGACGGTGTTCCCGTGCTGGCCGCGCGGGGCGAGGACGCGGACAGCTACGCGCGGCACGTGGTGGCGCTGGCGGAGTGGGGGCCGCAGGTCACGCTCGACGACGGCGCCGACCTGCTGATGCTGATGCACGGCCGCGAGCTCACCGAGGGCCTGATCGGCGGAGCGGAGGAGACCACGACCGGGCTGCTGCGCCTGCGCCGCCTGGAGGCCGACGGCGGCCTGCGCTGTCCCGTGCTGGCCGTGAACGAGTCGCGCACCGAGCGCACCTTCAACGACCGCTACGGCACCGGGCAGTCGGCACTCGACGGCATCCTGCGCGCCACCAACCTGCTCCTGGCGGGCCAGACGCTGGTGCTGCTCGGCTACGGCTACACGGGCAAGGGGATCGCCCAGCGCGCCCGCGGCGCCGGGGCCGTCGTGGTGGTCTGCGAGGTCGACCCCGTGCCCGCCCTGGAGGCGCGCATGGACGGCTTCGAGGTGATGACCTCGCTCGAGGCCGCCGAGCGGGGCGACCTGTTCGTGACCGTGACGGGCTCGCGCGGCGTGCTGCGGCGCGAGCACTTCGAGCGCATGAAGGACGGCGCCGTGCTGGCGAACGCCGGCCACTTCGACGTTGAGATCGACCTCGACGACCTGGCCGAGCTGGCCGGGGGAGAGCCGCGCGAGGTGCTGCCGCTGGTGCAGCGCTACGAGGTCGGCGGCGGCAGGGCCCTGAACCTCCTGGCTCAGGGGCGCGTGGTGAACCTGGCCGCCGGCGAGGGGCACCCCGCCGCCATGATGGACATGAGCTTCGCGAGCCTGGCGCTGGGTGTGGAGCACCTCGTGGACCGGCGCTCCGAGCTCGAGCCGCGCGTGCTCGCCGTGCCGCGCGAGCTGGACGACGAGGTCGCGCGGCTGAAGCTGGAGTCGCTGCGCGTGGGCATCGACACGCTGACCCCGGACCAGGTGGATTACCTCCAGTCCTGGGGCCAGGGCAGCTAGCCGGCCGGCTCACTGAGCTTGGCTAGTGTTGCCGCCGTGCCGGAGGGACCGCCCGCTCGAGCCCTGGTCGCGGTCGGCCTCGTGGCCGGCTCGGTGCTGGCTTTCCAGGTGCTCCTGACGCGGCTGCTCTCCGCGATCCTCTTCTACCACTTCGGCTTCCTCTCGATCTCGCTGGCCCTCCTGGGTGCCGGGGCGGGGGCGATCGCCGTGTACCTGAAGCCGGGCTGGTTCGCGCGAGCATCGTCGCTCAGCATGCTGGCTCGCTTGTCGGCCCTCGTGGCCGCGCTGCTCGTGGTCGTGCCGTTCGTGCTGGTGCGGCTCAACTACGACTTCGCGGGCGCGCTCACCGTCCACTTCGCGGTCACGCTCGCCGTGGCCTGCCTGCTCGCGGCGCTGCCGTTCACCGCCGCCGGCGTGGTCATCGCGCTGGCGATCCGCGACTGGACGAGCTGGGCCGGGCGCGTGTACGCGGCGGACCTCGCGGGCGCCGGCGTCGGCGCCCTCGCGGTGGTGCCCGCGCTGCGGCTGCTCGATCCGGCGACCCTGATCGTCGGCCTCGGCCTGGTGACCGGGGTCGCCGCTGTGCTCTTCGCGCCGCCGGGGGGCACGGAGCGGCGGGTGGGCGCGGCGGTGGCGGCCGCTGCCGGGCTGATGGCCGTGGCGGCCGCCGCGACGTCGCTCTACTACCTCAAGCCGTTCACCCACTTAAAGCCGGCCTACGAGCGCTGGACGCCGCTCAGCCGCGTGATCGGCTACCCGCCCAAGGCCGGCTCTCCCAACGGCTTGCTCTTCTACGACCGCGTCTATGCGCCGGTGCCGCTGCGCCCGCGCGGAACGCCGCTGCCATCCGCTCGCAAGCTGTCGCTGCTGCCGCAGGCGATCGGGCACCAGCTCACCGCGCCCGGGCGGGTGCTGGTGATCGGCGGCGGAGGTGGGCGCGACATCTACAACGCCCTCGAGGCCGGCAAGCGGCGCGTCGACGTGATCGAGTTGAACCGGGGCATCGTCGACATGGTCGACGACGACATGGGGCGCTGGTCGGGCTCGCCCTACAGCCTCCCGCGCGTGCACACGAGCGTCGGCGACGGCCGCTCGGTGCTGGCCCGCCGCAGCGCCCACTACGACGAGATCCACATCGGCTTCACCGACACCCTCAGCGCCAACTCGGCCACCGCCTTCGCCCTGACCGAGGCCAACCTCTACACGGTCGAGGCATTCGACGAGTACCTCGACCACCTGCGGCCGAACGGCCTGCTCAGCGTGTCCCGGCTTTACCGGCTCGTGGGCGACGAGGCGCTCCGCACGACCGTCCTCGCCCTGGACGCCCTGAAGCGCCGCGGCGTGCGTCACCCCGAGCGCAACGTGGTCATGTTGATGAGCCACGACATCCTCCACGAGCTGTTCGGCACCGTCCTGATGCGCCCGCGGGCGTGGACCGCGGCTGAGCTGCGAAAGGTCAGGCGGCTGGCGGCCGGCGCGGGCGTCCGCGTGGGCTATGCGCCGGGCGGGCCGTACTACCGCGAGTGGGCTCAGCTCGCGCGCGCCCCGAGCCCGCAGGCGTTCTGCAGCGGCTATCGGCTGAACGTGTGCGCGCCAACCGACGACAAGCCCTTCTTCTTCAACATGAAGCGGCTGGGGGACCTCGGCTCGGCGCCCCCGCCGGGCTACATCTACTCGATCGACCCGTTCCGCATCCTGCTGCTCACGCTCGGCATCCTGCTGGGCCTGGCGGCGCTGGCGTTCGTGCTGCCGCTCGTGCTCGCGCGCCGGCGGCGTCGGCCGACCGTCGCTTCGCTGGGGCTGTTCGCCGCGATCGGGCTCGGCTTCCTGCTGCTCGAGGTGGCCCTGATCCAGCGCTTCGTGCTGTTCCTCGGCTTCCCGACCTACGCCCTGTCGGTGGTGCTCTTCGCGCTGCTGCTGTTCACCGGGGTCGGCTCCCTGGTGACCACCAGGGTCGCCGACCCGCGCCGCGCGCTCATCATCGCGCTGTCCGCCGCGACCGCGCTGATCGCGGTCGGGGCGTTCGCGCTCCAGCCGCTGTTGCGTGGGCTGATCGAGCTGCCCTTCGCCGCGCGCGTTGCGCTCACGGTGGTGATCCTCGCGCCCTACGGCGTGAGCATGGGCATGGCGATGCCGATCGGGCTGAAGCGCCTGGAGGCCCTCCACCCCGGAGCGGTGCCGTGGGCCTGGGGCATCAACGGCATCATGTCCGTGCTCGGCTCCGTGCTGGCGGTGGCCGTGGCCATCACCGCCGGCTTCACGGTCACGACCCTGCTCGCGGCCCTGTGCTACCTGGCCGCGCTGCTGCATGCCCTGCTGGGGCGCTGGCCGGCGGCGCGGCCCGCGCCCCCCCAGGT
>JBBQRG010000013.1:0-45325 GCA_038215095.1 Solirubrobacterales bacterium
GCGGAGGCGAAGTACGCACCCACCGCGACGAGGGCGAGTTCTCCCGCATCCGCAAGAGCGACTCGGTCTGATGGAGATCCCCAAGGACCAGATCCTCGAGCTGCTGCGCAGCCGAGGCGACCACGACAAGGCGGACCAGGCTGACCAGGAGCTTCCCGACCAGGTCGACCCCGAGAAGCACTCCGACCTGTTGGCCAAGTTCGGCATCGACCCGAGCGAGCTGCTCGGAAAGTTCGGCGGCGGGAAGATCCCCGGCCTCTAGCCGGGCCGAAGCGGGCGACGAGAATCGAACTCGTACTAAGAGATTGGAAGTCTCTTGTGCAGCCTTTACACCACGCCCGCGTGCGCTAAGAGCCTAGCCAGCGCTTCGGGTTCTCGACCAGCATCTCATCGAGTTGCTCGTCGGTCATTCCCGCCTCGCGCAGCTGGGGCACGATCGTGTCGAGGATGTAGCTGGACTTCCAGTTGGGCGCCATCTGGTCGATCAGCTCGCGCGGGAACCAGTCGAACTCTGGGCAGGCGTCGGTCGAGAGGAACATGCGGCCGGCGTGGCCGCGCTCGAGCAGCGCGATCACGGTAGCGTTGCGCTTCTCGTCGTCCAGGTAGACCACCGTCCCATAGCGGTCCATGCCGATGAACGGGCCGCGCTCGAGCAGCTCCTCGATATAGACGAGGTCGTCGGTGTCGCCGGTGTGGGCGATCTGGACCGTGCCCGGGTCCACGCCCTCCTCGTCGAGCACGTCCATGATCTCCAGCCCGCGCCGGGTGGCCGGATGGGAGTGCACCATCAGCGGCGTGCCGGTTCGCTTCGACGCACGCGCGCAGGCACGCAGCACCTTGCCCACGTCGTCCGTGATCCCAGGCTCGTCGACGGCGCACTTGAGGAAGGCGGCCTTGATGTCCGTCCCCTGGATGCCCTCCTCGATGTCGTGCACGAAGGCGTCGGCGATGTAGTCCTCGCCGCGGCTCTGGAAGGCGTGCGGCAGCTCGTTGTAGGTGTAGATGCCCGTGCAGGGCACGACCTGCAGGCCCGTCTCGTCGGCCACCCGCTTCATGAAGCGGATGTCGCGCCCGTGGTTGAGACAGCTCGGGTCGCAGATCGTCTTCACGCCCTGCTCGACGATGGCGGCGGCCGACTCGACCGCTCGCCGGAACCCGTCCTCCTCGTCATAGAGGTGCGGGAACTGGTCCGGGACCGGCTCCGAGTGCATGAGCAGGTGCTCGTGCACGAGCGTGCGGCCGAGCTCCTCGAGCTCGAGCGGCCCGGCGACCGTCTGGACGCTGGCCATCAGCCCGTCTGGGCGGCGGTCCCGCGCTGCTCGCGCGAGTCGAGCACCATCCCGACGAGGATGCCCGCCACCGTCACCACGAGCGCGACGATCAGCCGGATCACAGCCGTCGAGTCGATCCCGTTCACGAGCACAGCGCCGATCCACAGCGCCACCGGGAACACGAGCGGCAGCCACTTCCACTTGCCGACGGCCGCGAACCCGAAGCCGAGCCCGGCGAGGAAGAACAACACATAGGCGATGACACCCACGCCGCGTTTCCTACCACTTTCGGGCGGCGCGTGGCGAAGTCGATGAAGCGGGGCAGCCAGGACTCGAACCTGGAATCGCCGGTTTTGGAGACCGGTGCCTTAGCCAATTTGGCCACTGCCCCGAGAGCGCAACATCGTAGACGCGCGCAATGCGGGCGGAGGGACTCGAACCCACACGCTCTTGCGAGCACCGGGACCTAAACCCGGCCTGTCTGCCAATTCCAGCACGCCCGCGGGCAGCGCGATTGTAGGTGTGGAGGGAAGCTTCGCGCGCGCCGCGCCCCGGGGTTAGACTCCGCGGCCATGGCCGACACGGTGGTTGTTCATCCCAGCCGGGAGCGGGCCGAGTCCAAGGCGACGAAGGCGGCCGTGGCGCTGCTGCTGGTGGTGAGCGCGGCGCTGATCCTGATCGTCCTTGTCGGCGGCTGGTCGTCGCAGGCGGGCATGCAGATCGTCGCGATCGTGTACATCGGCCTGTACCTCCTGATGGCCTACCTGGTGGCCGCGAAGTGGAATCGCGGCGTGCTGCCGGTGGCGGCGGGAATGGCGATCATGTTCGCCGTCGTGGCGCTGGTTGCCGGGCCGGCGTGGCTGGCCGACGACAAGACCGGCTTCGCGGATCCGGGGCTGCTGAACGCGTCGCTGCTCGGGCTGCTCACGCTGATCCTGATTCCCGTGCAGATCACGCTGATCGTGTTCGCGCTGAGGGGCCTGCAGCAGAAGTGGAACACCGAGGTCGAGGTTCCGCGCGAGGACGCCGACCGCTACCGCCGCGGCGACTACGAAGCCGATCCGCAGACGGCCTGACGCCGCGCGCTTAGCATTGGCGTGCGTCGCCCGGGTGGCGGAACGGCAGACGCTGGGCCCTCAAAAGGCCCTGTCCGAAAGGGCGTGTGGGTTCGAATCCCACCCCGGGCATTAGGGCACACGAGGGAGATGCGATGAACGTACGGGAGGAGATCGAGGGGCTCGCCGCGTTCGAGGGGCGCGGCCCGGGGAGCGACGCCGAGCGGCGCGCCGCCGGGCACCTGTCCGACCGCCTCGAGGAGATGGGCCGCGAGGTCGAGGTGGAGAGCATCGAGGTGTGGCCGCGCTGGCCGCTCGCCTACGCGATCCACCTGACGCTCGCAATTGCCGGCAGCGTCATCTCGGTGACCATTCCGGTGATCGGCGCGCTGCTCGTGCTGATCGCCGTGATCCTGACCTTCCTCGACGCGATCGGGATGGCCATCACGACGCGGCGCCTGCTCGGCAGGCGCTCGTCGCAGAACGTGATCTCCCGCGAGGACGGCGACAAAGCGGGCGACCTCTATCTCGTTGCGCACTACGACGCGGGCCGCGGCGGGCTGGTCTTCAACGCCACTCTCCAGGAGCGGCGCGCCGCGCTGAGCGCGCGGATCAAGCGCAACATCGGCCCGCTGCAACCGGTGTTCCTGTCGATGGTCGGGCTGCTCATCTGCGTGCTCATCCGGCTGCCGGGCGTCGGACCCACGATCCTCACCGTCATCCAGTTCGTGTTCACGGTGGTGCTGATCGTCGCGCTGCCGATGCTGCTCGACACCATGCTCGCCAAGACCGTGCCGGGAGCCAATGACAACGCCTCGGGCGTGGCCACCGTGCTGGCGCTGGGCGAGCGCTTCGGCGGTCAGCTCGAGTACTTCGACGTGCACCTGCTGTTCACCGGCTCCCAGGAGGCGCTCTCGCTTGGCATGCGCAGCTTCCTCAAGAAGCGCAAGGGCGAGATCGACGTCGCGCGCAGCGTGTTCCTGAACCTTGACGAGGTGGGGCGCGGCACCGTGCGCTTCACGACCAAGGAGGGCCTCCTGCTGCCGATCGAGTCGCACGAGCAGCTCGTGAGCCTGTGCGAGGAGATCGTGGAGGACCGGGAGCCGGACGAGGACGAGGCCGAGGACGACCAGGACGTCGGCGACGACTCCGACGACGACGGCGATGACGACGACCAGCCCGAGATCAGGGGCATGGTCGCGCGCACCACGAGCGACGGCTACGCGGCGCGCTCGGCGGGCCTGCCGGCGATCACGATCACCTGCAAGGGGCGGCTCGACTACACGCCAGGCCACCACCAGCGCAGCGACCAGGCGGACCGGATCGACGACGAGGCGCTCCAGCGGGCCTTCGACTTCACGTCCGAGCTGATCGAGCGAGTGGACCAGACGGTGGGGCCGGACCTCGACTCGCCCGAGGACGAGACGCTCCTCAAGGAAGAGAGCTAGCCGGCCAGATCCACGAAGCGGTCGAGCGCCTCCGGGTTCTCGAGCGAGTCCCGGTCGGCCGCCTCCTCGGCCGGCGTGCCCTGAAGGATCTTCTTGACCGGCACCTCGAGCTTCTTGCCGCTCAGCGTGCGCGGCACCTCGGCGACCTCGAGGATGCGGTCTGGCACGTGGCGGGGCGAGCAGTGCTCGCGGATGCGCTTCTTGATCTCGCCCTCGAGGTCGTCGTCCAGCTCGGTGTCGTCGCCCAGCACCACGAACAGCGACATCTCCTCATCCACGTCCACCACCAGGCTGTCCTGCACCTGCGAGACGCCCTCCACAGCGCTGTAGATCTCGCTGGTGCCCATGCGCACGCCGCCGCGGTTGATGGTCGAGTCGGAGCGCCCGGTGATGATCGCCCCGCCGTGCTCGGTGATCTCGATCCAGTCGCCGTGGCGCCAGATGCCGGGGTAGGTGTCGAAGTAGCTCTCGCGGTAGCGCTCGCCGTCGTCGTCGCCCCATAGGAAGAGCGGCATCGACGGCATCGGCTTGGTGATCACCAGCTCCCCCACCTCGCCCTCCACCGAATTGCCGTCCTCGTCCCAGGCCTCCACCGACGCGCCCAGTGCCCGCGCCTGCAGCTCCCCGGCGTAGACGGGCTTCAGCGGGCAGGCGCCCACCATTGCGGTGCAGAGGTCGGTGCCGCCGCTCGTGGAGAACAGCCAGATGTCCTCCTTCACGTGCTCGTAGACCCACTCGAAGCCCTCCACCGGCAGCGGCGAGCCGGTCGAGCCGAGGCTCTTGAGCCGGCTCAGGTCGTGGTCGCGCCCGGGTTCCGCGTCCGCCTTCATGCAGGCGCCGAGGAAGCCCGCGCTGGTGCCGAAGCACGTGACGCCGGCGTCCTCGACGAAGGCCCACGTTCCCTCCGGGTCCGGCTGCCCGTCGTAGAGCACGATCGCCGCGCCGGAGAGTAGGCCGCCCACCAGGAAATTCCACATCATCCAGCCGGTGGTGGTGAACCAGAAGAAGCGGTCGCCGGGCGACAGGTCGCTGTGCAGGCGCGACTTCTTCATGTGCTCCATCAGGATGCCGCCCTGGCCCTGCACGATCGCCTTCGGCAGGCCGGTTGTGCCGGACGAGTAGAGCACCCAGAGCGGGTGGTCGAACGGGACCTGCTCGAACTCGAGCTCGGCCCCCTCCTCGTCCCCCAGCAGCTCGTCCCAGCCGCTCGGCACGAGCACCGTGTGCTCGAGCGACGGGATCTCCTCCTCGAGCTTCGCGATCGCGTCGCGCTTGTCGAAGTCCTTGCCGCCGTAGCGGTACTCCTCGATCGCCAGCAGCACCTTCGGCTCGATCTGCTTGAAGCGGTCCACCACCGTCGGCGTGCCGAACTCGGGCGCCGCGCTCGACCAGATAGCGCCGATGCTGGCCGTCGCGAGGAACGCGACCACGGTCTCCGGAATGTTCGGCATGTAGGCCACCACGCGGTCGCCCTTCTCCACGCCCAGGCGCCTGAGCCCCGCAGCGCAGCGCGCGACCTGGTCGCGCAGCTCGTCCCAGCTCGTCTCCCCCAGCTCCGCCGACTCCGACGCGTGCACAAGCGCCGCCTCTCCCGCCGTGGCCATGCGGAACACGTGCTCGGCGTAGTTCAGCTCGGCGCCGGGGAACCACTCGGCGCCCGGCATCTCGCGCTTGCCGAGAACCTGGTCGTAGGGCTTCGAAGTCTTGATCTCGAACAGCTCCCAGAGCGCGCCCCAGAGCTCGTCGGGCTCCTCCACCGACCACTTCCACAGCGCGTCGTAGTCGTCGAAGCCGCGCTCGCGCATGAAGGCGTACATGGCGGACTCCTCGCGCAGCTCGCGCGGCGGCTCCCAGAGCAGGCGTCCGGATTCGGTCACAGCGGCGGGGATTCTAGGTTGCTCGTGTGCCGGCGTCTCTATCGTGCCGTCCATGCCGAGCGCCCTAGTCACCGGAGCCGCCAGCGGCATCGGGCAGGCCACCGCCACCAAGCTCGAGTCGGACGGCTTCGACGTGCTCTCGGTGGACCTCGAGCCGGAGGACGACGGGCCGGCCCAGCCGTTCGCGGCGGACCTGACCACGCGCGACGGCAACCGGGGAGCCGTCGAGGCCGCGGTGGAGCGCTTCGGTGGGCTCGATGTGGTGGTCGCGAACGCGGGAATTCAGCACGTGGACCCTGTAGTCGACTTCCCCGAGGACAAGTGGGACAGCCTGATCGCCCTGCTCCTGACCAGCCCCTTCCTGCTCGCGAAGTACGCGTGGCCCTCGCTCGCCGCCAGCGATTCGGCGCGCTTCCTCGCGATCGCGTCGGCCCACGGCCTGGTGGCGTCACCCTTCAAGTCCGCCTACGTGGCCGCGAAGCACGGCGTGGTGGGCCTGGTGAAGACGATCGCGCTCGAGGGCGCCGACCAGGGCATCTGCGCCAGCGCGGTCTGCCCCGGCTTTGTGCGCACCCCGCTTGTCGAGAAGCAGGTGACCGACCTGGCCGAGGACCGCGGCATCTCCGAGGACGAGGCGCTCGAGCAGGTGGTGCTCGAGCCGCACGCCGTGAAGCGTTTGCTCGAGCCCTCCGAGGTGGCCGAGCTGGTGGCGTTCTTGGCAGGCCCCGGCGGAGCGGGCTTCAGCGGAGCGCCGGTGCCGATCGACCTGGGCTGGACCGCGCGCTAGCTGAGCGCGATGTGCATCCGCACGACGGTCCCGGCTGCGGACGAGCGCACCTGCACCAGCTCACAGAGCTGATTCACGAGCCAAAGCCCCATCCCGTCGGTCTGGCCGAGCGCGGGTCTTGTGCGCCCGACGAGCGGCTCGTCGATCCGTCCGTCGTCGCGGACCTCGAACACGAGCTCGTCGCGCTCGCGCCAGGCGCGCAGCTGCCCCTGACCGTTCGCGTGGCGCACGCTGTTGGTGGCGACCTCGTTGACGACGAACAGGACGTCGTCCTTCTTCGGCTCGGACATGCCGGCGAGGGCCGCGTGACGCGCGGCGAACTTGCGAACGGCTTGGAGCGTGCCCACACCGAAAGGAAGCACGTGGCGCGGCGCCTTCGGCTCGGGCAGCGGGTCGCCGAACGCGTAGGCCGCGTCGTCGTCGCCGCGGTAGAGGCCGCTCGGTGCTACCTCGCCGCCCACCCGCACCGCCGGATGGCTGCGCCGCGCCTCGTCGATGACCGCCGGTGGGAGGTTCGAGGCATCGTACGGGCAGATCAGCCGGAAGCCGGCGGTGCCGGCGAATGCCTTGTTCAGGAGTGACTCATGGTGCTGGCACTCGACCAGCTCGGTCGAGCTGCGGCCTGCCCAGATCGGCTCGCCGATCCCGCGCGTCCCGCGGCCCTCCCTCGAGTTGGCGTGGGCGAACTCCCGCCACGCGGGGATGATGCGCGCCGGGTTGCGCCCGATCTGGCCCATGTCGGCGAACTGCACGGAGTCGGCCTGGCCCTGCAGCTCGTCGCGCAGCCAGCCGATCTTGTCGGCCTTCACCATCACGAGCGTGGGCTCGCCGGCGGCCAGCCCTTCCCGAATGAATGACGCGGTGCCTGCGACGAACTGCTCACGACCGTCGTACGGCATTGCTTCGTGCTTGAAGCTCACTCTGCTTCCCCTCTCCCCCAAACGGGGAGGGTAGCGCCGTCAGACGGGCGTGACCGGATTCCGCTTCGCCGGCCAGTCGCGCGTGCGCCCGGCGTAGGCGGAGTAGCGCCGCACCAGGTCCGCGCGCAGCTCCTCGGGGGCCACGACGGCATCCACCACGAGCTCCGAGCTCAGGTGGAGGATGTCGATCTCCTGCTTGTACTCGGCGCGCAGCTCCTCAGTGCGCTTGGCACGCTCGTCGTCGTCCTCGATCGCGTTCAGCTGGTTGAAGAAGACCGCGTTGATCGCCGCCTGCGGCCCCATCACCGCGATCTTCGCGCCCGGCAGCGCCAGCGTGGCGTCGGGCTCATAGGCGGGGCCGGCCATCGCGTAGAGGCCGGCGCCGTAGGCCTTGCGCACGATCACGGCGATCTTCGGCACCGTCGCCTCGGCTACCGCCGAGATCATCTTCGCGCCCGCGCGGATGATGCCCTGGCGCTCGACCGCCGTGCCGATCATGAAGCCGGGCACGTCGGCCAGGAACAGCAGCGGCACGTTGAAGGCGTTGCAGGTCCAGATGAAGCGGGCGGCCTTGTCGGCGGAGTCCACGAAGAGCACGCCGCCTTTCTGCTTGGGCTGGTTGGCGACGATCCCCACCACCCGTCCCTCGAAGCGCGCGTAGCCCACCACCAGCTCCTTGGCCCAGCGCTTCTGCACCTCGAGGAACGAGCCCTCGTCGACGATCGCGGCGATCAGCTCCTGCATGTCGAACGGCCGGTTCTCGTCCTCGGGGATGTCGAGGCTGCCGCCGGCCGGCTCGCGCGCCGGCGCGAGCGGCGGCTCCTCCTCCCAGTGGCGCGGGAAGTAGGAGAGATAGGTCCGGGCCAGCTCGATGCCCTCCTCGTCGGACTCCACCAGGAAGTGGCCGACGCCGGAGACCCCGGTGTGCATGCGCGCGCCGCCCATCTCCTCGAGCGACACCTTCTCGCCGATCACCATCTCGGCCATGCGCGGCGAGCCGAGGTACATCGAGGCGTTGCCGTCGCGCATGATCACCACATCGCAGAAGGCAGGGATGTAGGCGCCGCCCGCGGCGCTCGGCCCGAACAGCACGCACACCTGCGGCACCACGCCTGAGAGCTTGATCTCGGTGAAGAAGATGCGCCCGGCGCCGCGGCGGCCGGGGAACATCTGCACCTGCTCGGTGATCCGCGCCCCCGCGGAGTCCACCAGGTAGATCATCGGCAGCCGGTGCTTGAGCGCCTGCTCCTGGACGCGGATGATCTTCTCGACGGTCTTCGGCCCCCACGAGCCCGCCTTCACCGTGGGGTCATTGGCCATCAGGCAGACAGGGCGGCCCTCGATGGTGGCGCTGCCGGTCACCACGCCGTCCGCGCCGAAGCCTTCCTGCTCCCAGTTGGCCAGCAGCGCGTCCTCGGAGAAGGAGCCCTCGTCCACGAGCAGGGCCACCCGCTCGCGCACCGGCAGCTTGCCCTGCTCACGTGACTTCTCGCGATGGCGCTCGGGCCCGCCGGAGCGGGCCTGCTCGAGGGCTCTCGCGAGGTCCGTCACACCTGCGCGTTCGGCTTGGGCTTCTCGCCCGAGTAGTCGTAGAAGCCCATGCCGGACTTCTGGCCGAACCAGCCGGCCGCCAGCATCTTGCGCAGCGTCGGCGGCTTCGCGAAGCGGCGCTCGCGGAACTCGTCCCACATCACGTCGCAGATCGCGCCGAGGGTGTCCAGGCCCACGAAGTCGGCCAGCGTCAGCGGCCCCATCGGGTGGGCGGCGCCGGCCATCATCGCCTGGTCGATCTCCTCGATCGTGCCGACGCCCTCCTCGTAGGCGCGAATCGCGTCGAGCATGTACGGCACGAGCAGCCGGTTCACGATGAAGCCGGCCTTGTCCTTCGTCTGGACCGTGGTCTTGCCGAGGCGCTCGCCGAACTGGAGGCCCGTCGCGTACGCATCGTCGCCCGTGGTCACGCAGCGCACCACCTCGAGCAGCTTCATCACCTGCGGGGGGTTGAAGAAGTGCAGCCCGAGGAACTGGTCGGGGCGCTTCGTGGCGGCCGCCTGGTCGATCACGGCAAGCGAGGAGGTGTTCGTGGCGAACACCGCGTCAGGCTTGATGATGCCGTCGAGCTTCTTCCACATCTCGAGCTTCGCGGGGGCGTCCTCGGTGATCGCCTCGATCACGAGGTCCGCGTCCGCGAGGTCGGCGTAGTCGAGCGTGCCCTCGATGCGGCCGCGGACGGCGTCCGCGTCGGCCTGCTCCATGCGTCCCTTCTCGACGGCACGGGCGAGCTGCTTCTCGATACGGCCGATGCCCTTGTCGAGCTTGTCCTGGTCGACCTCGCGGACCACGACGTCGTATCCGGCCTGCGCCGCGACCTGCGCGATGCCGTGGCCCATCAGGCCACAGCCCACCACGCCGAGCTTGCTTATCTCCACTAGCCTGCCTCCACTTTCCAGTCGTCGAGCGCCGGGAGCCTATATGTCACTGGTCGGTATCGAGGACCGCGGCGGAGTGCGCCACCTGGTGCTGCAGCGGGCCGAGAAGCGAAACGCCATGAACGGCGAGCTGATCGGGGAGCTGGCCACCGCGGTCGAGGCCGCGGCCGCCGACCACGACGTGCGGGTGGTCCTGATCCGCGGCGAGGGCGCGATGTTCTCGTCGGGCATGGACCTGAACGACCTGCGCAACCTCTCCGAGCACCCGGAGCGCCTGCGCGAGTTCCGCCGCCCGATCCTGGCCGCCTGGAACCTGCTCGAGGAGATGCCGAAGCCCACGATCTGCCAGATCCACGGCGCCGCGCTGGGCGGCGCCTTCGAGCTGGCGCTGGCCTGCGACTTCCGCACGATGGCCGAGGACGCCGTGGCCGGGATCATGGAGGTGCGCGTGGGCCTGCTGCCCGACGTGGGCGGCTGCTCGCGCCTGCCGGCGATCGTCGGCCTGGGCAACGCGAAGGAGCTGATCATGACCGGCAAGGTGATCGACGGCCGCGAAGCGCACCGAATCGGCTTCGCGAACCGAATCGCCCCCGCCGCCGAGCTGGACGCCGCCACCGAAGCGCTGGCCAACGAGCTGCTGGCATGCGCCCCAAGAGCGGTCGGCCTGGCAAAGCGCGTGATGGACGCCGCGGCGAAGCCCGCGTTGGCGCTGACGCTGGAGCAGGAGGTCGCGGCCCAGGAGACGCTCGCGGCGACCGAGGACTTCGCGGAAGGCGCAAAGGCGTTCTTCGAGAAGCGCACGCCGGAGTTCGCCGGAAAATAGACGGAGCCCACCACCCGTTGGCCTTGGGGGCGCGGGGCAACGCGGTGGACGCGGCTTGCCTGGGAGCCGACCTCGAGAACGCGGTTCGTTCTCCCCAGGACGCACAACGGGCCCGGATGCCGTCTTCCGGGCCCGAGGTGAACTGTGCCGGGGCTGGGTCGGGGGAACCCTTATAGCCGAATACCGGCCCCGGCGCTAGACCGATTTGTACCCAGATCAGATGATTCAAACCTCGATTGGGCTATTGCAATGGCCACTGCGGCCAACAGGGCCACCACGGCTATGGCCAACCAGGCGTACGAGTAGCCGAAACCCGCTACGAGCAGGCCAAAGGCGACCGGCCCGGTGGCGGCGCCCACGTAGATGCCGCTCTGGGTGACGCCGGTGGCGGCGGCCGGCGCCGACCTGTAGCGCTGCACGACGGCGAGGTTGTAGAGCCCAGGCCAGCCCCACCCGAGCGTGAAGGCGAGGAAGGCGCCGCTCAGGATCGGCGCCTCGCCGCCGCTGGCGAGCAGCGCGAAGCCCACGGCGCCTAGGGCTAGAAGCACCGCCACGACCCTGAAGCCGTAGTCGGCGCGGCGATCCGCGCGCGCGCCGAGCGCCACGCGCATCACGAGGCTCGCGGCGCTGCCGATCGCGAGGGCGAGCCCCGCCGAGCCCTCGGACACGCCCGCGTGCACGGCGGTGGCAACCAGGCCGGCGCTGAGCGCGCTCGGCCCGAAGGCCGCGAGAGCGGCGCCGACCGCCAGCAGGAACAGCGGCTTCGTGAGCCGCGAGCCCGACACCGGCGTCGTGGGCACCTTGGCCGCGGCCGCGCGCGCTACGGCCACCCCACGGCTGCGGTTTGCGGTGACCGCGGCCACCACCAGCACGAGGCCGCCGCAGACCGCCGTGGTCTCCCGCCAGCCCAGCGGCAGTGCGAGCACAGGCAGAGCCAGACCGCTGAGGGTGATGGCGGCGGGGATCGCCGACTGCTTGATGCCGAAGGCCAGCCCCTGGCGCTTGGTGTGCACCTCCTCGGCCATGTAGAGGTTGATGGCCGGCTGGTTGGCTCCATTCGCCAGGCCGGCTACCGCCAGCAGCGCGAACAGGATCGCCAGCGAGCCCGCGAAGGCCGCGATCGCGAACATGCAGACGGCGGTCACGACGGCCGACGCGCGCATCGTGGTGAGCGGCCCCACCCGCTCCGACACGCGGCCGAGCGGCCCGGCGCTGAGCGCCCCGGCGGAGAAGAACACCGTCACGCCGGCGGCCACCGCGCCAAGGCTGGCGTGCAGCGCCTCACGGATCTGCAGCGACAGCGCGCCCACGAGGAAGCCGGGCAGGACCGTGGCCGCCCCGACGGCCACGCCGAGCGCCGTCGCTCGGACGCCCGGGCTCATGCCGGGTCTAGGGCCGCCCGCCGTGCCAGTCCACCGGGCCGGCGGTGAGCAGGTGGCTGCCCAGCGGCCTGCCGAGCAGTTGCTGCGCCTGGCGCGCGCACGCGAGCAGCGCCTCGAGGTCGATGCCCGTCTCGTAGCCCATCTCGTGCAGCATCGAGACCAGGTCCTCGCTGGCGATGTTGCCGGTCGCGCCCTTCGGCACCGGGCAGCCGCCCAGCTCGCCGAACGAGGACTCGAACGAGCGGACGCCGGCCTCCAACGCGGCCAGCACGTTGGCGAGGCCCTGGCCGCGGGTGTTGTGGAAGTGCGCGGTCAGCTCGGCGCCCAGCTCCGCCTGTTCGAAGAAGCGGCGCACCTGGCCCGGGTTCGCCATGCCGGTGGTGTCGCCGAAGGCCACCTCCTGGCAGCCGGCCTCGACCAGGCGCCGCGCGATCGCCATCACGCGCTCCTGCGGCACCTCGCCCTCGTAGGGGCAGCCGAAGGCCACCGAGATCACGCCCTCGCAGCGCAGGCCCTCCCCGCGCGCGCGGGCGATCACCTTCTCGAGGCCGCTGAGCGACTCCTCCACCGAGCGGTTCACGTTCTTCTGGTTGTGCGTCTCGGAGGCGGACAGGAACAGGTTCACCTCCTGGAAGTGCTCGCGCAGCGCGAGCGCGTTGTCGAGCCCGCGCTCATTCGGGATCAGCACCGACACCGCCACGTCGGAGGGGATGTCCGCCCTTTGCAGCACCTCGGCGCCGTCGGCCAGTTGCGGGATCACGTCGGCGCGGACGAAGCTCGTGACCTCGAGCCGCTTCAGCCCGGTGCGGGCGAGCTGCTCGACCAGCGCGACCTTCGCGTCGGTGGGGATCACCTCGGGCTCGTTCTGAAAGCCGTCCCGTGGCCCTACCTCGCGCACCTGCACCATGGCTAGAGCATCGCAAGGCCGCCGGAGACGCCCAGCGACTGGCCCGTCACGTAGCTCGCGTCATCCGAGGCGAGGAAGGCCACCGCGGCGGCAACCTCCTCCGGCTGGCCCAGGCGGCGCAGCACGGTCTTGCCGACCATGCCGTCGATCACGCGGTCGCCGATCTCGCCGAGCTGGCGCGCTCCCATCAGGAGCGGGGTCTCGATCGGCCCCGGGGCGATGGCGTTCACGGTGATGTTGAAGCGGCCGTTCTCCTGAGCCAGCGCCTTGGTGAAGCCGATCACGCCGGCCTTGGCGGCCGAGTAGACCGCCGAGCCCGCCGAGCCGGCGCGGCCCGCCTCGGACGCCAGGTTCACGATCCGGCCGCCGCCGCGCTGCTGCATGCCGCCGAGCACCTCGTGGGTCACGGCCAGCACGCCGCGCAGGTTCACGGCGAGCACGCGGTCCCACATCGCCTCCTCGGTCTGGCCGAACCAGCCGAACTCGTCGTAGCCCGCGTTGTTCACCAGCACGTCGAGCGGCCCGAGCTCCTGCTCGGCGGCCTTGACCGCCGAGGCGATCGAGGCGGTGGAGCGCACGTCGAGCTCGAACGCCTCGCCGTCGATCTCGCCCGCGACCTCCTTGGCCGGCTCCAGGTTCAGGTCGGTCACGGCCACCCGGGCGCCCTCGGCCGCCAGCCGACGGCAGGTCGCGGCGCCGATGCCGCTGGCCCCGCCGGTCACGAGCGCGATCTTGCCCTCGAGTCTCATGGTGGGCGAGGCTATACCGTGCGCGCTCTTGGACACCGTGCCAATCATCGGCGGCACCGGGGCGCTCGGCTTCGGGCTGGCGCAGCGCTTCGCGCGCGCTGGCGTGCCCGTGGCGATCGGCTCACGCGACGCGGGGAGGGCCCAGGAGGCGGCGGCGAAGGCCGGCGACGGCGTCGAGGGCCTCGAGAACGCCGAGGCGGCCACGCGCGGGCCGATCGTGCTGCTCACCGTGCCGTTCAGGGCGCAGTCGGAGAACCTCACCAACCTGAAGAACGCGCTCAGCGAAGGCCAGATCCTCGTGGACGCCACCGTGCCGCTGGCCGCAGCCGTGTCGGGCAAGGCCACGCGCCTGCTCGGCGTCCCGCAGGGCTCCGCGGCGCAGCAGGCGCAGGAGATGGTGCCCGAGGGCGTGATCGTGGTGAGCGCGCTGCACACGGTGAGCGCGCCGCTGCTCAGCGACCCCGACCACGAGCTGGACGAGGACGTGCTGATCGCCGGCGACAAGAAGGAGCCCAAGCGCCGCGTGGCCGAGCTGATCGAGCGCATCCCCGGGTTGCGGACCGTGAACGCGGGCGCGCTCGAGACCGCGCGCTTCATCGAGGCCCTGACGCCGCTGCTGATCTCCGTGAACATCCGCAACAAGACGCACGCCGGGGTCAAGCTCACCGGCCTGCCGGAGACGCGCTGGTAGTGAGTCGCGGCGCAGCCGGCCGAGCCGGCTGCTTGCGCGTGGCCCTCCTCTCCGGCGGCACGGGTGGCGCGAAGCTCGCCCGCGGCCTCGCGGACGCGGCGGCCGACCTGGCCGTGATCGCCAACACCGCCGACGACGCCGAGGTCTACGGCGTTCATGTGTCGCCGGATCCCGACCTGATCACCTACTGGCTCGCCGACGCGATCGACGAGCGCGGCTACGGGATCAGGGGCGACAGCTGGGAGGTGATGGACGCGCTGGAGGCCGCCGGGCGCCCGGCCTGGTTCCGGCTGGGCGACCGCGACCTGGCGATGTGCCTGGTGCGCACGGAGCTGATGCGCGCGGGCCGTCGCGTGACCGAGGCGCACGCGGCCGTGGTGGAGGCGATGGGCGTGAGCGCGCGCGTGCTGCCGATGTGCGACGAGGCGGTCTCCACTCGCATCCGCGCGCGCGGCCGCGAGCTGGCGTTCCAGGAGTTCATGATCGTCGAGCGCGCCGAGGGCCCGCTCGAGGCGGTGGAGCTCGACGGGATCGCCTCGGCCCGCCCCACGCCGGAGGTGCTGGCAACGCTCGCGGAGGCCGAGGCAATCGTGATCGGTCCGTCGAACCCGGTGATCTCGATCGGCCCGATCCTCGCGCTGCCCGGGATGCGCGAGGCGATAGCCGGCGCGCCCGCCCCGGTCGTGGCGGTCAGCCCGCTGGTGGGCGGCCGCGCGCTCAAGGGCCCCACGGAGCTGTTCTGCTCGTTCGCGGGCATCGAGACCAGCGCGACCGGCATCGCGCATGCGTACGAGGGCCTGCTCGACGGGATCGTGGCCGACGAGCCGGCCGACGGGCTCCCCATGCTCGTCACCGACACCCGCATGGACGATGCGGAGGCGCGGCGCCGCGTCGCGGACGAGGTGCTCGATTTCGCGCGCTCGCTCGGGGCCGGTACAGTCGAGAAGCCCTGACCGGGCACGCCATGCGCACGATCGCAATCCTTCCCGTGAAGAGCTTCGGCGCCGCCAAGCAGCGTCTGTCGGCGGCGCTCGCCGGGGGCGCCCGCCAGGCGCTCGCGCAGGCGATGTTCTCTGACGTCCTCACCTCGCTCCGCCACGTGGAGGCCATCGAGGCGACCGCCGTGGTCACCGCCGACGGCACCGCCGAGTCGGCGGCGCTGGCCTCGAGCGCGCTGGTGTTGCCCGACCACGAGGAGAGCGGCCAGTCCGCCGCGGCCGCGATCGGGGTGCAGCACGCCCTGGCCGCCGGCTTCGACCGCGTGCTGCTCGTGCCGGGCGACACCCCGCTGCTCGATCCCGCCGAGCTCACCGAGCTTCTGGCCCGCGCGGAGCGGGAGCAGCTCGGCCTGGTGGTGGTGCCCGACCGCCACGGCACGGGCACGAACGCCCTGCTGCTGCACCCGCCGGACGCGATCGAGCCGAGCTTCGGCCCGGACAGCCGCGAGCGTCACGTGAGCGCGGCGGGCGAAGCCGGGGTCAGCTGCTTGGTGGAGCCGCTCCCGTCCCTCGTGCTCGACGTGGACACGCCCGAGGACCTGATCGCGCTCGGCGCGCGCCTGGGCCAGACCCACGGGCTGGCATCGAGGACGCGCGGCGCGCTGATGCAGCTGGACCGCATGCACGCCCGGGTATCGGCCTGAGCCTGACCGTCACGGCGCTGGCGCCGCTCGGCGAGCTGCGCCCCGGGGATGACCTCGGCGAGCAGCTTGCGGCGGCCGCGCCGCGGGACCTCCGCGACGACGACCTGATCGCGGTGGCGCACAAGGCCGTGTCGAAAGCCGAGGGCCGCGTGCGCCGGCTGGCGGAGATCGAGCCGGGCGAGCGGGCGAGCGCCCTGGCGGCCGAGCAGGGCGGCAAGGATCCTCGCCTCGTGCAGGCGGTTCTCGACGAGTCCGCCGAGCTGCTGCGAGCCGAGGGCGGCGTGCTGATCTGCGTGACCCGCCACGGCCTGGTGTGCGCCAACGCGGGCGTGGACCAGTCGAACGCCTCCGATGAGGGCGAGCTGGTCCTGCTGCCCGAGGACCCCGACCGCTCGGCGCGCGAGCTGCGCGAGCGGATCGGCGCGCTGACCGGCGCGCGCCCGGCCGTGCTCGTGACCGACTCGTTCGGCCGCGCCTGGCGAATGGGCCAGACCGACGTGGCCATCGGCGCCGCCGGCTTACGGCCGCTCGAGGACTGGCAGGGCCGCCGGGACGGCTTCGGGCGCGAGCTGCGCGTGACCGCGATCGCCATCGCCGACGCCGCGGCCGGCGCCGCCGACCTGGCGCGCGCGAAGGACTCGCGCCAGCCTGCGGTGCTGATCCGTGGCCTCGCGCGTCACGTGACCGCCGAGGACGGGCCGGGCGCCGCCGCGCTGCGGCGGCCGCGCGAGGACGACCTGTTTCGGCGGTAGCGTGCGCTTCGCATGCCCGGCACGCTCGCTCATCCGGTGCGCGATGCGCGGCCCTCCGATGCCGCCGGCATCGCCCAGCTGCTCACCGAGCTCGGCTACCCCGTCTCGCCCGAGCGGCTTGGCCGGCGCCTCCAGGTGCTGGCCGGCGAGCGGGCGACGCGCGTGTTCGTGGCCGAGGCCGGCGACGAGCTGTGCGGCGTGGCCGCGATCCACTCGACGCACATGCTCGAGCGCGACGACCCGATTTGCCGCGTCACCGCACTGGTGGTGGCCGCCGAGGCCCGCGGCCACGGCGTGGGAACCGCGCTGATGGCCCGCCTGGAGCGCGAGGCGCGCGGCCGCGGCGCCGTGCAGCTGGAGGTCACGACCGCCGAGCACCGCGCCGAAGCGCACGAGTTCTACGAGCGGCTGGGCTTCGAAGAGCGCCCCCGCCGTTATGTCCTAGAACTCCGCGGCTGAGCTATCCGGCAGCTGGTTCCGACATGGGCCGGTAGCTGACGGTCAGCATCCGGACGTGGCGAGGGCGAGTCAGCACGAAGAGCACTGTCTCGGCGACGTCGTCGCCGCTCATCATTCCCTCGAGCTCGGGCATGTCGGGCGTTCGGCCGCGGCCCATCGCGAAGTCCGTGGCCACGCCGCCCGGGCAGACGCTGGTGCAGCGCACGCCCTGCTCGTGCAGCTCGTGGTCGAGCGCGCGCATGAAGCCCAGCTGGCCGAACTTGGAGGCGCAGTAGACGGCCTCCTTCGGCAGCCCTCGCAGGCCGGCCACCGAAGCCACGGTGACGATGTCTGCCGCGTCGCTCTCCAGCAGGTGGGGCAGCGCGGCCCGCACCGCGTAGAGCGTGCCCTTCAGGTTCACGTCGACCATCTCCTCGAGCTGCTCCGGCGGCAGCTCGAGATAGGGGCCGTAGGCGCCCACCCCGGCGTTGTTCACGAGAACGTCCAGCCGCCCGTGCTCCTCGACCGTTCGCGCCACCGCGGCGTCGACCTGCGCCGCGTCGGTCACGTCGCACTCGATGCCGATGGCGCCGTCCAGGCCGAGGTCGTCGCCACTGCGCGACGCGAGCCCCAGCTTGGCCCCCTCCCCCGCCAGCAGGCGGGCGGTGACGGCGCCGATTCCGCGGCTGGCGCCGGTGATGAGAGCAACACGGTCGTGCATCGGGTAGTTCTTATCGCATGGCGCAAGCAGACATCGAGAACTTCGTAGCCGGAAAGCCCGCGACCGGGAACGGAGGCGAGCGCCTGGACGTGCTCGATCCGGCCAGCGGCGAGCTGCTGACGCGCGTGCCGCTGTCGGGAAAGGCCGAGGTGGACGCCGCGGTCCAGGCCGCCGCCGAGGCCTTCGAGTCGTGGCGCGAGGAGCCCGTGACCCGCCGCGCCCGGCGGATGTTCCGCCTCCAGGTGCTGCTCGAGGATCACCTCGACGAGCTCGCGCTGCTCGTGACCCGCGAGAACGGCAAGCACCTCGACGAGTCGGTCGGCGAGCTGCGGCGCGGCATCGAGGTCGTGGAGCTGGCCGCGGGCATGACCACGCTGATGAAGGGCGAGACGCTCGACCAGGTGGCGGCCGGCGTGGACGTGTCGATGCACCGCTTCCCGCTCGGCGTGGTGGGCGCGATCACGCCGTTCAACTTCCCGGGCATGATCCCGCTCTGGTTCGCGCCGCTGGCGATCGCCGCCGGCAACGCCTTCGTGCTGAAGCCCTCGCAGCGCACCCCGCTGACGGCCAACCGCATCGCCGAGCTGTTCGCCGAGGCGGGCTTCCCGGACGGCGTCTTCAACGTGGTGCACGGCGCGCAGGAGACCGTCGAGTCGCTGATCGACCACGAGCTGGTGCGCGCGATCTCGTTCGTGGGCTCCGCGCCGGTGGCGCGCAAGGTCTACGAGCGCGCCGCGCTGCGCGGCAAGCGAGTGCAGGCGCTGGCCGGCGCCAAGAACCACCTCGTGGTGATGCCCGACGCCGAGCTCGACAGCGCCCTGCCGGCCGTCTTCGCCTCGGCGTTCTCCAACGCGGGCCAGCGCTGCCTGGCCGGGTCGGTGGCGGTGGGCGTGGGCGGCATCGCAGACGGCGTGCTCGACGGGCTGGCGCGGATGGCCCGCGACGCGCGCACCGCCGCCGGCGACGAGCCCGGCACCAAGGCCGACACGGCCGTCACGCCGGTCACCTCGCGCGACGCGCTGGAGCGCATCTCCGGGTACATCGAGCTGGGCGAGTCGGAGGGCGCCGAGCTGATCGTGGACGGCCGCGGACAGGACAGCGAGGGCTTCTTTCTCGGCCCCACGCTGTTCGATGGGGTCACGCCCGACATGACTATCGCCCGCGACGAGATCTTCGGCCCGGTGCTGGCGCTGGAGCGCATGGACGACCTCGACCAGGCGATCGCCGCGATCAACGCGTCGGAGTTCGGCAACGCGGCGGCGATCTTCACCCGCGACGGCGGCGCGGCCCGCCAGTTCGTGCGCGAGGTGGAGGCCGGCATGGTGGGCGTGAACGTGTCGGTTCCGGCGCCGGTCGCCTACTTCCCCTTCTCCGGCTGGAAGGGCAGCTTCTACGGCGACCTGCACGCCACCGGCCGCGACGGCGTGGAGTTCTACACGGAGAAGAAGGTCGTCACGACGCGCTGGCCGTAGTTCGCCAGCCCTAGCCGCCGATGGGGGCCCGTGGGTTGGAGCCCCAGAAGATCTGCGTGCCGACCATGCCGATCAGGTGCACGAGCACGATGTTCATCACCATCGACTTGGCGGTCGCCGTGCCCACGCCGACCGGGCCGCCGCGCGCGTTGTAGCCGTAGAAGCAGCCGACGAGCACGATCACGGTTGCCATGGCCATCCCCTTGATGCAGCTGAAGAGCAGGTCGGGCGGGTTCTGGAACATCCAGAAGACGAGGAAGTAGCCGCCCGAGGAGACCTCGGCGATCTGCTTGACGACCGCGATGTACGAGGCGAGGAAGCCCGCGCCGACGCCCGCCACGTACAGCAGCGGCAGCACCGACCAGGCCGCCAGGAGCCGCGTGGCGCAGAGGAAGACGATCGAGTCGATGCCCATCACCTCGAGCGCGTCGATCTCGTCCGAGATCCTCATCGCGCCGATCTCTGCCACGAGCCCCGTCCCGACCTTCGCCGACATCATGTAGCCGAACGCATAGGGCATGACCTCGCGCAGGTCGCACCAGGCCGCGAACGTGCCGGCGTTGGAGGGGGCTCCCACGGAGCGGCTGAAGTAGGCGCCCTCGATTCCGCAGGTCAGCCCGAGGATGAAGGCCAGGCCCATGATCACGAGGCCTGAGCCGAGGATGAGGATGCCGGCCTGCCGCAGCGCCTCGCCGTAGAAGCGGAGCACCCTGCCGTTGAAGACGTCCCAGGCGACTCGCGCCCCGAAGCGGGCGATCTCCCCGAGCGACGCGATCAGGTCGCGCGGTACGTCGAGCCAGGTCACGACAGCGGCGCCAGCCGCAGGTCGGGGGAGGCGAAGTACCAGATCAGGAAGAGGATCAGGGCGATCAGCGCCGAGAGCGTCATCGCGAGGTCGATCAGCCGCACCGGCCGGCGGCGCGCCTGCCAGCCCTTGCGCTCTTCGCCCAGGCTCCCGCGCCACGACGGCGGCGAGGCCGGGGCGCCGCCGTCGCCGCGCAGCGATTCGTAGCGCGCGTTGACCCGGTACAGCGCCCAGGCCCCGATGCCCATCGCCGCGGGTACCGCCAGGAGCGCGAACAGGACGCCGCGCACGGAGTCGCTGGTCACCCGGCTCGCCAGCCAGAACGTGGCGATCGGGATGGCGATCCAGAGCAGCCCCGATCCGAGCACGATCGCCCCGGCGAGCACGTATCCGGCCATCCGCTGGCGTGGCGACAGGGTCATTGCTCCGGTGTAATAGCACACTCTGTGCTGTTACAGCAACACAGCGCTGTAGTATGGGCGGCATGGACCTGCGAATCGACCGAGCGAGCGAGCTTCCCCTCGGCGTCCAGCTGGGCCGCCGGATCCGCTCGCACGTCGATTCGGGCGGGCTCAAACCCGGCGACCGGCTTCCCAGCGTCCGCGACGCGGCCGCCGCCGCCGGGGTGAACGTGAACACGGTTCGGACTGTCTACGGGCGACTGGAGCGCGAGGGGCTCCTGCGCAGCGTGCACGGAAGCGGCACGTTCGTGGCGCAGCCCGCCCGGGCCGCGGGCGACGCCGGCGAGCGCCGAGCGCTGCGCGACCAGATCGCCGCGCTCGAGCTGGAGCTGGCGCGCAGGCCCCCGCCTCCCACCGGCGCCGAACCCGCCAGCGCGCCGGCCGGGGCGCTGCTCACGGCCAACCAGCTGCGCGACGTGCGCGACGAGCTGATGGGCCGGCTGCACCAGCTGGACGCCGAGCGCGCCGAGCTGCTGCGCCGGCTCCAGGAGCTCCCCGCCGCGGAGCAGCAGGAGCAGGCGAGCGCGGAGCCGCAGCGCCGCCGCGAGGCCGGCACGCCCAGCCTGGCCGGCGCCCGCGTGCGCTGGGTCGGCGTCTAGGCCAGTAACGCGCGCAGCCGGCCGAGCCGGCTGCTTGCCCGACTACGCCGCGAGCGGCAGCTCGTAGCGGCGGCGGATGTCGTAGAGCGTGCTGCGCTCCGCGGCGGGGCGGCCAGCGCGGTGGGCCGCGGCGATCAGGTCCTCGGGATCCAGCTTCACGCCGTGCTCGGAGCCGGCCATTCGCGAGATGGACTCCTCCATGAGCGTGCCGCCCAGATCGTTCACACCCCAGCGCAGCGCCTCGGTGGCGGTATCGAGGCCCATCTTCACCCAGCTCGCCTGCAAGCTCGGGATCAGGCGCCCAAGCGCAAGCCGGAAGACCGCGGTGTGCTTCAGGTTCTCCTCCCGGGAGATCTCCTCGATGCCGTGCGTGCGGCCGAGCAGCGTGTGGAACGGGATGAACGAGAGCGGCACGAACTCTGTGAAGCCGCCGGTGCGCTCCTGCAGCTCGCGCACCACGCGCATGTGCTCGGCCAGCTCCCAGGGCTCCTCGATGTGGCCGAACATGACCGTGACCGTGGAGCGCAGGCCGGCGGCGTGCGAGGCCTCGATGATCTCCACCCAACGGGCGGCCGGCAGCTTGTTCGGCGAGATGCGCTGGCGGACGCCGTCGTGCAGCACCTCGGCGGCCGTGCCCGGCGTGGAGTCGAGGCCCGCCTCGCGCAGCCGTGCGAACACCTCGTCGAGCGGCAGCTCCGCGGCCAGGTGGTCGATCTCCATCGGCGAGTAGGCGTGCAGGTGGATCTCCGGCGCCGTCTCCTTCGCCAGGCGCAGCCAGCCCTCGTAGTCCACGATCGTCCAGTCGGGGTGGATGCCCGACTGGATGCAGATCTCGCTGGCGCCGAAGGCCACGGCGTCGTTCACGCGGCGCACGAACTCCTCGCGCGAGTGCTCGTAGGCGTCGGGCGAGCGGCGGCCCTGGCCGAACCCGCAGAACGCGCAGCCGACCGTGCAGATGTTGGAGACGTTGATGTTGCGGTTCACCACGAACGTCACGGTCTCCCCCGCCAGCTCGGCACGCAGCTCGTCGGCGGCCTGGCGCATGTCCTCGATCGCTTCGGGTCTTGATTCGGAAAAAAGGCTGGTCAGCTCGTCCTCGGCGAGTGGCTTTCCTTCTCGAGCACTCGCAATTGCGCCGGGCACCAGCTCGCGGCGGATCGTCCGCTCCTCGCGCCGACCGGAGCCGCGCCGCGGGATGAAGCTCCAGTAGCGCAGCTTGATCGCGTCGAGCACCCCCTGCTCGAGCCACTCCGCGTCCATGTATTGCGGGTACACGCACAGCCGCTCGGTGAGCGCGTAGCCGCGCGGGCGCAGCAGCTTGCGCATGCGGTGCGGCGAGGGGAACGGGTGCTCCGGGGAGATGTGGTCGCCGTTGGCCGACAGCCCGCCGAGGTCGGTGGCGCCATCGTCCACGAGCGGCAGCCACCAGTCCGACAGGTTCGGCGGGATCTGCACCCCGACATCGGGCATCAGCCGCTTGCTCTCCCGCACCAGCAGCCGCATGTCGTCGAGCGTGATCGGGGTGGCCCAGGCCGGCATCGCGGCCGGCTGCCCGTGATCGCCGGAGCGCTGCGACTCGTCGGCGATCTGCGCCGGCTCCGCCCCGTAGTAGCGCGGGTGCGGCACGAAGTTCTGGAGGATGACCTCCTGCAGGTGGCCGTATTCCGCGTGCAGCTCCGCGAGCGCCTCGAGCGCCGCAACGCGCTCCTCGGGCGACTCGCCGATGCCCACCAGAATTCCGCTCGTGAAGGGAATCTTCAGCTCGCCGGCGGCGCGGATGGTGTCGAGGCGCAGCTTGGGGTGCTTGGTCGGCGAGCCCTGGTGCACCACCAGGTCCGGGTTCACCGATTCGAGCATCAGGCCCTGCGAGGCGGTGACCTCGCGCAGGCGCCCCAGCTCCTCGCGGTCGAGCGTGCCGAGGTTGGTGTGCGGCAGCATGCCTCGCTCGAGCGCCCGCTCGCAGGCCCAGGCGGCGTAGGAGGTGAAGTCGGCGTGGCCGTACTCGGCCAGCCGCTCGGCCACCCGGGGGTTCACCTCGGGCTTCTCGCCGGTCAGCACCAGCAGCTCCTTCGCGCCGCGCTTCGACGCGTCGTCGAGCAGCCGCTCCACCTCGTCGGGCGAGTACAGGTGCGCCTGGTGGGTGGCGAAGGCGCAGTACTTGCAGAAGCAGCGGCAGGTGCGCGACAGCGACAGCGTGAAGTTCCGCGAGAAGGTGACGCGCCGCACCCCGCGCAGTGTACGTCGCGTCCATAGGCTTCTCGCGATGGCGGCGTTCAGAGCGGGAGCGGCCCTGACCCTGGCCGCCCTCGCGGCGGGCTGCGGTGGCAGCGGCGCAGGCGACGGACCGCAGCCGATGACGGTGGCGCTCGACTTCACGCCGAACGCCGTGCACGCGCCGATCTACGCCGCCGTGCGCAAGGGCTACGACCGCGACGCGGGGGTGCGGATACGCATACGCCCGCCCGGCTCCGCGCCCGATTCGCTGAAGCTGCTGGCGGCCGGAAAGGTGGACGTCGCCGTGCTCGACATCCACGACCTGGGCCTGGCCCGCGAGCGTGGACGCGACTTCGTGGGCGTCGGCGCGCTGGTGCAGCGCCCGCTCGCCGCGATCATCGCCCGCGCCGGGATCAGGCGTCCGCGCGACCTCGAGGGGCACCGCGTGGGCGTGTCCGGCCTGCCGTCGGACCCCGCCGTTCTGCGCGCCGTGATGTCCGACGACGGGGGCGATTACCGCAGGGTCCGCCAGGTCACGATCGGCTTCTCCGCCGTGCCCAGCCTGATCGACAAGCGTGTGGACGCGGTGCCGGCCTTCTGGAACGCGGAGGGCGTCGTGCTGAAGCAGCGCGGCGTCCCGGTCCGCGAGTTCCGCGTGGACGGCTACGGCGCCCCGCGCTACCCCGAGGTGGTCCTGATCGCCACCAGGAAGAGCCTGGAGCAGCGGCGCAAGTACGTGGACGCGGTGGTGAGCGCGGTCAAGCGCGGCACCGAGGACGTGCTGCGTCACCCTGAGGCGGCGGTCCGCGAGATCGCCCGCGCCGGGAGCGCCGACCCCGCTCTGGTGCGGGCGCAGCTGCGTGCGGTGGCGCCGGCTTTCAGCCCGCCGCTCGTGCTGCGGCGGCCCGCCCTCGATGCGTGGGCGCGCTGGGACGCGCGCTTCGGGATCCTGAAGCGCCGGCCCGACGTGGGCCGTGCCTTCGATCTGCGCTAGCCGCCGAGCGTCCTGCGCACGATGCGCGGGAAGGTGTGTCGCAGCGCCGGCACGACCCCGTACACGCGCGGCACGTAGCGCTCGGCCTTGCCGCCAGGGCCCGCGTCCACGATGGCCTGGGCCGCCTTCTCGGGCTTGGACACGATCCAGCGGGTGAGCCAGAGCCCGGTGAGCTGCTTCTGCGGAAAGCCCTCGGTGGAAATGAAGCCCGGCAGCACGTTCCCGACGTGCACGCCGTTCGGCTTCTCCTCCAGGTAGAGCGCGTCGCTCCAGCCCGCCAGCGCGAACTTCGACGCCGAGTAGGCCCCCACCCCGGGGCGCCCGACCCGCCCGGCCGTCGAGGACACGTTTACGATCGCGCTCGGCGCGGAGGCGCGCAGCAGCGGCAGCAGCGCCTCGGTCAGGCGCAGCACGGCGTCGAAGTTGATCTCCATCGTGCGCCGCACGTTCTCGAAGCCGCCGTCCTCGTCGCCGAAGGAGGCGCGCCACGAGGCGCCGGCGTTGTTCACGAGCAGGTGCAGCGCCCCCTCCTGCTCCGCGCGCTCGCGCACCCGCGCGGGAGCATCGGGCTCGGTGAGGTCGAGGGCCAGCGGCTCCGCGTCGCGGAGCTCGCCGGCCAGCTGCTCGAGCCGGTCGGCGCGGCGCGCCACCAGCAGCAGCTTCCAGCCGTCCTGGTCGAGGCGGCGAGCCGTGGCCTCGCCAATGCCCGACGAGGCGCCGGTGACGACCGCCAGCTTTCCGGCGCCGTCGCTCACGCGAGCATCGAGTCCACGAGCTGGGCGCCCTCGCGCGCCATGCGCGAGCGCGGCACCACCCTGGTGACTCCGGCCGCCTCGGCCGCCTCGCGCACGTCCTGCTCGACATGCGAGTAGAAGGCGAGCGTCGGCACGCCGTCGGGCAGGCCCTCGAGGCGCCGCTCGTGCTCGCTCGTCAGGTCGATCACCAGCAGCTCCGCGTCCGCCGCGGCCGCCGGTTCAGGTACGACCCGCACGTCGTGGCCGGCGGCCCGCAGCGACCCTTCGACCTTTGAGCCGAAGAGCAGGTCCGGACAGAGCAGCGCGACCCTCGCCACCGCCGCATCCTCACTGCACGCGCCGTTTGCGGAACTCCTGGCGCACCGACTCGGGCCGGCCCCACATCTGCGTGACCTCGACGCGGCCGGAGCGCACCTCGCGCGGGACGAGCTCGCCCTCGATGCCCTGGTCGTCGAGCAGGGCCAGCGTGCCGCGCACGGTGGGCGCCGAGGCCGCGTGGCCGAAGTCGTGCGCCACGCGCAGGCGCCAGTGCCAGTCGTGCTTGGAGTACGGCATCGCGTTGATCTGCGTCAGCAGGGTGGCCGCCTCGATGTAGCGCAGCTCGTCAGCGATGCGCAAATCGAGCTCGATGCCCGACCAGTCGGGCGGCAGGGTCTCGACCACCGCCTGGAAGTCCTCCGCGAGCGCCACGGCCCGCAGCTTATTTATCCGACGAAGGTGCGGTAGATCAGGAACACGTTGAGGGCGATGATCAGCCCCGCCACGCCCACCGCCGCCGCCGTGGTCTGCGCGCGGTTCACGAGCGCCCCCATCAGCTCGCGCGTGCGGGTGAGCATTACCAGCGGGATCAGGGCGAACGGGATGCCGAACGAGAGCACCACCTGGCTAGCGACCAGCGCCTTGGTGGGGTTCGTGCCGATCGCCAGCACCACGAGCGCCGGGATCATCGTCACGAGCCGCCGCACCATCAGCGGGATCGAGCGCCGGATGAAGCCCTGCATGACCACCTGGCCGGCGTAGGTACCCACGCTCGAGCTGGACAGGCCCGATGCCAGCAGCGCCAGCCCGAAGGCCACCGCGGCCCCGCTGCCGAGCTTCAGCTCGAAGCCCTTGTGCGCCTCCTCGATCGTCTCCACATGGAGCTGCCCGTGGAAGAGCTTCGCGGCGACGATCAGCATCGACATGTTCACGAGCCCGGCCACGCCCATCGCGATCAGCACGTCGAGCCGCTGGAAGCGCAGCAGCTCCTGCCGCTCGCCGTCGTCGCGCGCTCGCACCCGGTGCTGGGTGAGCGCCGAGTGCAGGTAGATCACGTGCGGCATCACGGTGGCGCCGAGGATGCCGGTGGCGATCAGCACGCTCCCCGAGCCCTGGAACCCGGGCACGAAGCCGCCGGCGATCGCGCCGGGGTCGGCGCCCGCGTTCAGCATTTCGTAGATGAAGCCCAGCAGGATCACGCCGAGCAGGCCGGCGATCGTGGTCTCGAAGCGCCGGTAGCCCTTCGCCTGGAGTGCGAGGATGGCGAACGCCACCACGGCCGTGATCAGGCCGGCGGCGAAGAGCGGCACGCCGAAGAGGATGTTCAGTGCGATCGCAGCTCCCACGAACTCGGCGAGGTCGGTGGCCATCGCGATCAGCTCGGCCTGAACCCAGAGCCCCGCCGACACCGGGCGCGGGAAGCGCTCGCGGCAGAGCTCGGGCAGGTTGCGGCCGGTGGCGATGCCGACCTTCGCCGACAGGTACTGGATTAGCATCGCCATCAGGTTGGCCCCGAGGATCACCCAGAGCAGCAGGTAGCCGTACTTGGCACCGCCGGCGATGTTGGTGGCGAAGTTGCCAGGGTCCACGTAGGCCACGGCGGCCACGAACGCCGGCCCCAGCAGGGCGAGCGTGGAACGCCAGCCGCCGAGGGCGCGCAGCTGCTGAAGCTGACTCGGACCGAGTCCCGCGGCCGGCGCACCGGGGCGGGGATCGGGGATCGTGGCCGCGTCGGCCATGCCCTCGCTCACGCTCCGGTCTCCGTCCTCATCGCGCCTGCCAGCGCTCCGCCGAACACGTGCTCCTCGTCGCCGAAGCGCACCGACAGCGGGCCGTCGAAGGGCTGCCTGTCGGTGACCTCGAAGCGGTCGCCGGGCGTGATGCCGCGCTGGGAGAGGTAGCGGAGCATGGCCGGATCCGAGTCGGAGACGCGCACCAATGTCCCGACGTCGCCCGGCTCGAGCTCGGCCAGCGAGCGCGTGGGGCGCTCCTCGATCTGGCCCTCGGGCGTGGGGATCGGGTCACCGTGCGGGTCGCGCTTGGGGTTGCCGAGCGCTGTCGCGATCAACTCGGACAGCTGCGGCGAGATGGCGTGCTCGAGCACCTCGGCCTCCTCGTGCACCCGGTCCCACGGCATGCCTAGCGCCTGCGCCAGGTAGAGCTCGATCAGCCGGTGGTGGCGGATGACCTCGAGCGCCACGCGCTCGCCCGCGTCGGTCAGCGTGACCTCGCGGTAGGGGCGGTGAACGACGAGCCCGAGCGACTCGAGCCGCTTGACCATCGCCGAAGCCGACGCCGGCGACACGCCCAGGCGCTCCGCGATCGCGGAGTTCGAGGCCTCGCCGCCGATCGAGTAGATCGCCTTCGCGTAGTCCTGCACCGCAACAGAGACCTCACTGATCACGCCCCCATTGAACCACAATTCAATCGAGGCTAAAAATCTATTGTGTGACGGCGAAGAGACCGCGCGAGCCGCACGTACAATCGATCGCGTGATCGCAAGCGCCGAATACGAGCTGCTCACCGGCTCCGCCGGCCTGGTCGAGCGCGACGGCCGCGGCAAGCTCGTGCTGCGCGGCGGCGAGGCGGTGGACTTCCTCCAGGGCCAGGTCACGAACGACGTCGAGTCGCTCGCCCCCGGGCAGGGCTGCTACGCGGCGCTGCTCAACCACAAGGGCAAGTTCCGCTCCGACATGAGGCTGCTGCGCGGCGAGGACTTCGTCTGGCTCGACACCGAGCCGGTCGGCCACCGGCCGCTGGCGTACACGGTTGAGACCTACAGCCTGGGGCGTGACGTGAGCTGGGAGGACGTCAGCGACACGCGCACGATCCTCTCGCTGCTGGGCCCCGCCGCACGCGACCAGCTCGACGTGGCGCCACCCGAGGAGGAGCACGCCTTCGTGGAGGGCGAGCACGGCTTATACGTGGCCACCGACCTGGGCGTCGACGTGATCTGCGCCGCCGCCGACGCGGAGGGCGTGCGTCAGGCGCTTGGAGTCGAAGCCGTGCCCGAGGAGGCGGCCGAGTGCCTTCGCATCGAGTCCGGGCGCCCGCGGCTCGGCTACGACATGGACGGCGACACGATCCCGCAGGAGGCCGGCGTGAACGAGCGCGCCGTGAGCTTCACCAAGGGCTGCTACGTGGGCCAAGAGACCGTCGCGCGGCTGCACTACAAGGGCAAGCCGAACCGCCACCTGCGCGGGCTGAAGCTGTCCGAGCCCGCCGAGCGCGGCGCCGAGGTCAGCCTCGGCGAGAAGGTGGTCGGCCGCGTCGGCTCAGCCTGCGTCTCCCCCAGCTTCGGCCCGATCGCGCTTGCGCTCGTGCGCCGCGAGGCCGCGCCCGGCGACACCGTCAGCGTGGGTGAACGGGACGGCGAGCAATCGCCTGCAGAGGTCGTGGACCTCCCCTTCGCCGGATAGCATCGCCCCGTGGCCACGCGGGCGGATACGGGGAGGCAGCGCCGGCGACGCGCTCCCGCCCGCGGGAGCCTCAGCGGGGACAGCCCCCTGCTCGGCGGACCGCTGACCACGGAGGCGGGAGCGGAGGAGCCACGCTCCGCGCTGCCGGAGTTCGATCCGCGCGGCGGCGAGCTCGACCTGCCGCGCCAGCCCGCCAGGCCCGCCGAGCCCGACCCGCGCGAGCTGCGGCGTTTGATCGGCGCGCCCGACCCCGGCCGCGAGGTCGACGACTGGGGCCGCTCGCAGCGCGTGTTCGACCTGGTCTCGCCGCTGCTCGACTTCTACTACCGCTACTGGTTCCGCGCCGAGATAGAGGGCATCGAGAACGTGCCGGCCGAGGGCGGCGCCCTGCTCGTGAGCAACCACTCCGGCGCGCTGCCGCCCGACGCGCCGATGATCATGCAGGCGATCCGCCACGAGCACGAGCAGCCGCGGCCCGTCTACATGCTCGGCGAGCACTGGTTCAAGGGCTACCCCGGCGTCGGCCTCATGGCGAACAAGATCGGGCTGGTGCCCGCGCACCCCGCCAACGCCCAGCGCCTGCTGCGCGACGAGCAGCGCCTGGCACTCGTGTTCCCTGAAGGGCAGAAGGGCTCGCGCAAGCTCTACTGGCAGCGCTACCGGCTGCGCCGCTTCGGCCGCGGCGGCTTCGTGCGCACCGCGATGCGCGCCGGCGTTCCGATCGTGCCGATCGCCGTGATCGGCGCCGAGGAGGCCATGCCGATCTTCGCGCACGTGCCGCTGCTCCAGCGCCTGACCGGGCTGATCTACTTCCCGATCAACCACGCCTTCCCGCATTTCGGCCTCGCCGCGGGCGCCATGTACCTGCCTGCCAAGTTCAAGATCCACTTCCTCGAGCCGGTCGACCTGAGCGCCTACGGGCCCGAGGACGCCGGCGACGTCTCCCTCGTTCAGACCCTCGCCGAGGACATCCGCGCGCGCATCCAGCGCGAGCTCGACTCGCTGCTCTCCTCGCGAAAATCGGTCTGGTTCGGTTAGGGTGGCGTCAGGGGGATGAGGGTCTCAAGGAAGACGCGCGTGACTCGCCGCGCCGCCATGTTCCTCTTGGCGGTGGCGCTGAGCGCGGCCACGGGATGCGGCGGAAAGGACTTCGCCAACCGTCCGCGGCCGCCCACAACGATCGACCTGAGCGGCGTGATCCAGAGCAACAAGGTCACGATCTCGCCCGCCAAGGTCGGCGCCGGCGCCGTGGAGATCACGATCTCCAACCAGACGCAGCAGGCCCACACGATCACGCTCGAGGGCCAGTCGATCCGCGAGCGCGTCGGGCCGGTGAACCCGCTCGACACGGCCACGATCCAGAAGACGCTCCAGCCGGGCAGCTACACCGTGAAGGCCGGCTCGACAGCGGCCGTCGCGCGCGAGATCAAGCCCGCGCGCCTCACCATCGGCAAGGCACGTTCGAACTCCTCGAACGACGTACTGCAGCCCTAGCTCCGGCGCAAGAGCCATCGTCGGCCGGCGTCATCGAGTCTCGCCTTGCCCAGCAAGGCTTCGACCTGCTTCCTTGGCCGACGGGCCTCTTGCGCCGGACCGGTGCGTCTACTGGAGCTCGAGCTGGTCGTCTTCTGAGCCTGACTCGCCGGCGCCGGCCAGCTCGTCGATCTCCTCGAGCTGCTGGCGGACCCTTGCCGCCATGGCCTCGATGACCTCATAGGCGGTCTCGATGCTCGTCTTCGCGCCCGTGAGCTGCGCCTTCACCCTGCGCACCTCGCCCAGCGCCTGAAGGGCGCGGTCCGCCGAGTCGCGCACGGCGCCGGCGTCGATGCCCTCGACGTCGCCGCGCTTCATGAGCACGCGTGCGCGGGCCAGGCGGTAGCCGACCTCGAGGGCCAGCCCGCCGGGATCGTCCGGGTCGAGCGCGACGACCATCTTGTCGCCGTTGTACTCGCGCAGCGCCTGGAGCTTGGCCGGGATCTCGTCCTCGGTGGGCACCACGAGCACGGCGAAGTCGGCAGAGCGCTGCTCCAGCGCGCGCTCGAGCTCGGCCAGCGCGCCGGGCTTCGACAACCGCCGGTCCTTGGCCTCGAAGACGATGCTGCCCCGGGCCGGGCCATTGCAAGCGTCGATCGAGACGACCACGTCGCCGGTCTTGCCGCCGGCGCCCTTCACGTCGCCGACAGCCTCGGCGTCGTCGCCCTGTCCGAGCGCGAGCGCGTCGAGCGCCTCGGCCACGAGCTGCTCGAAGCTCCGGCCCTTGGCGGTGCCGCGCTCCCGCTCGGCGTCGACCGCCTCGAGCTTCTCCTTCTCGTCGCGCAGCGCCTGGAGCTGCTTGTCGAGCTGGGCCAGCCGCTCGAGCAACGCATGCTCGGCGCGCTGCTGGCGCTCGCCCGCAGCTCGCAACTCGCGCACGGTGCTGGCCTGGAACTGGGCCAGCGGGTTGCGGTCGCCCTCCGAAGAGAACTGGCGCACCATGTCCTCGCGCGACTTGGCCAGGGTCTCCGCCACCAGCTCCCGCACGCGGTTCTGCACCGACGCCGAGCTCCCGTCGGAGAAGAGCTTCTCGAGCTCCTTGGCCTGCTGGCCGTCCGGGCCGAAGACTTCGTCGACCTTCTTGCCGAAGAACTCAGCGACCGCGCGCGCCTGATCGGTGAACTCCCGCTCGAGCTGCTTGGACGTGCGCTCGAACTCGGTCTTCACGAACTCGGTGTTGGCGGCCGCCTGCTCGCGGTCGAGCACGCGGGCGCCGATCTCGATGGCGTCGACCACCGTCCTGGCGGCGTCCTCGCCGGACTGCTCGCGCTCGCGGACAAGCCGGACCGCGCACTCGTCCTCGACTACCAGGGCGTCGACGACCAGCCGGTCACCGGCGGTGCGGACGTTCGGATGTCTGAGCGGTGTGGCGGCTTCCATGGCTGAGCAGTCGCACGTTACGGCCGCTACCTGACGGAAAGCCACTCGGGCGGGAAAACGCGCCCGAGCCGGCCTCCGAACTCGGGAACGACATCGAGCGCCAGCCGGCCCGCGGGACGCCGCTCGATCAGCGGGCGGAGGTCGTCGAGCGTCATGAGCAGGCGCAGGCTCGTAGCCACCTGGTAGTCAGCCGCGTTGCGCTCCGGACCGCCGACCACCCCGCGCTCGACGAGCGCGTCCACGCTGTCGAGCATCTGCGGCAGGGCCGCGAGGTCACGACGGATGGAGCGGTCGTTGGCGCCGTTCGCCCAGGCCGCGAACCAGATCACCGGCGGAGCCAGCCGCACGGCCAGTCCCAGCGGGAGGCCGGTGCGAGCGCCCTCGAGAAAGCTGCCGATGGTGGAGTGGTCGCGCTTCAGTCCAGCCCAGGCAAGGCGCCGGGCCGCGTCCTGGAGCACGAGGTCGCCCCACAGCTCCGCGCGCTCGACCTCGGAGCGCCGCTCAGGCTCGCGCGGGAACAGCGGCCGCTCGGGAACCATTGCGTCGAGCGCCCGCGAGATCGTGCGAGAGCCCTGCAGGTGCCGGCCGTCGAGCAGCAGCGCTGGCACCGTCACTCCGGGGAAACCCGCCGCCCGGAGGAGCAGCCTGTGCACGCCCGCGACCAGATCGATGCGCTCGAAGGAAATGCCCTTGTGCCTCAGCATCAGCTCCGCGGCCAGCGACGGGTGCGAAGCGGGGAGGCCGAGCAACGTGTTTCGCACGAGCGCGATGCTAGACGCCGATAGGATGCCGCCCGCCACCGACCAGGAGAAGAACTTTGGCTGTTGACGTGAGCAAGGTCTCGGAGCTGGACGTCGAGCCCGGCACCCTGCCGGAGACGATGGCCGCCTGGGTGATCCGCCAGGACCGCGAGGGCGAGCCCCGCGACGCCTTCCAGCTCGAGGAGATCGAGGTGCCGCAGCCCGACGCCTTCGAGGTCGTCGTGCGAGTGATGGCCGCGGGCGTGAACTACAACAACGTCTGGGCCGCGCTCGGACAGCCCGTGTCGGTGTTCCGCTACCACCCCGAGGAGGACCACCACATCGGCGGCTCCGACGCGTCGGGGATCGTCTGGAAGGTCGGCACCGGCGTGACGCGCTGGAATCCCGGCGACGAGGTCGTCATCCACTGCAACCAGGCCTCCTACGAGGACCCCGAGGTGCACGGCCTCGACCCGATGGCCGCGCCCAGCCAGAAGATCTGGGGCTACGAGACCTCCTGGGGATCGTTCGCCCAGTTCACCAAGGTGCAGGCCCAGCAGCTGCTCCCCAAGCCGCAGGGGCTGACCTGGGAGGAGGCCGCCTCGTACGGGCTCGTCTACTTCACCGCCTACCGCATGCTGATCGACCGCTGCAAGCTGCAGGCGGGCCAGCGCGTGCTGGTCTGGGGCGCCGCCGGCGGCCTCGGCGTGTTCGCCGTCCAGCTCTGCGCGATGGCCGGCGCACACGCGGTCGGGGTGGTGTCCTCGGAGGCGAAGGGCCAGCTGGTCAAGCAGCTTGGGGCGGTGGACTACATCGACCGCGCCGAGTTCAAGGGCATGATGCGCACCGGCGACGAGAGCCCCGAGCAGGAGAAGGAGCGCTTCGGCGTGTCCCGCCAGTTCGGCAAGCGCGTCAAGGAGATCCTCGGCGACGCACCCGACATCGTGTTCGAGCACGTCGGCCAGGCCACCTTCCCCACCTCGGTGTTCGTGGTCAAGCCGTTCGGCAAGGTCGTGATCTGCGCCGGCACCACGGGCTTCAACCTCGACTTCGACGTGCGCTACCTGTGGATGCGCCAGAAGGAGATCCTGGGCTCGCACTTCGCGAACGCCTACGAGTGCATGAAGGCCAACGAGCTGATCGAGGCGGGCCAGATCCGGCCGGTGCTGTGGCGCACGATGGGCTTCGACGGCGTCGGCGAGGCGCACCAGATCATGCGCGAGAACCAGCACCTGGGCAAGATCGCGATCCTGGTCGGCGCCACCGAAGAGGGCCAGGGCAAGACCGCCGAGGGCCCCGGCGCGATCTACGCGGAGATCGGCTGATGGCCGTCCGCGTGGAGATCCGCTGGGTGGCCAACCCCTTCCGCGGCGACGTGTTCGCCGAAGGCTGGCGCCCCGCCGCCGAAGCCGTGCTCGACTACGGCGCCCACTCCTGGGCCTTCTACCGAAACAAGGACGGCCGCCTCGACTTCGTCCAGGAAGCCGTCTTCGACAGCAAGGCCGACTTCGAGCTCTACTGGTACTCCGAACGAATCGCGGAATACCGCACCCGCCTCGCAGGGAAATACCAGGTCCCGCTGGTCCCAACCGTCTGGGAAATTCTCGGAACTGGCGCTACCGAGATCGCCCGCACCGGTTCGTAGCTAGTAAGGGCCGTTGGGCCCTCCTACGTTTGTCCAGGGACCCTCAAGTGTGCCCCAAGCGAGGCCGATGGCCCTCCCACAGGGGCTGCAAAAAGGCAAACCCGTCGTGAGGCGGGGACGCAAAGCCGGAGGTCTCGTGCGAGACGGCTCGGTTGCCAGCACCGCCACTACACACGGCGTTGCTCTCGACTCGCATGGAGGACTTTCCGAAGATGGCCATCCCCTTTCTCGCGTTCCGCATGCGGTGGATGCGTTCTCTCTGCGTCTGGGCCGTCGCCGCGTGAGCCTCGTGCAGCGCTACCGGCGTGTGAGCGCGCGCCTGAGCATGCCCGGGCCGATCTGGCTGCTGAGCGTGCTGGTTGGCGGCGTGACCGCCGGCCTCTACTTCGGCGTGGTCGAGGACCTGCCTTACGAGCACGCCGCCCGGCACCTGCCCTGGTGGGCACTGGCGGCCGCGTTCGCGGTAACGGAGGCGTGGGTCGTGCACTTCCACTTCCGCCGCAGCTCACACTCGTTCTCGCTCGGCGAGCTGCCGCTGGTGTTCGGCCTCCTGTTCCTGTCGCCCCACGAGCTGATCCTGGCGAGCGTGCTGGGCTCCGCGCTGCCGCTCCTACTCGACCGCGAGATCCCGCCGGTCAAGGTCGTCTTCAACGTCTTGCAGTTCACGCTCGGCACCTTCGTGGCGCTGGGCGTCTTCGAGCTGGTGGCTCCGACGCGCGACGCGCTGGCCACCGGGGTCTGGTTCGCCGCATTGGCGGCCGTCTTTTCCACCGCTCTGGTGGCCGACATCACGATCGGAGCCGCGATCTGGCTCTCCGAGGGCCGGCTGAGCATGCGCAAGCACCTGGAGATGCTGGCCATCAACTGGGGCGTAGCCACTGTGAACGGCTGCCTGGCGCTGTCGGCGGCGACGGTCTACGCCGTCTCCCCGGCCGCGGCCCTTTTCCTCATCGTCCCGGCCGGCATGCTGATCTTCGCCTACCGGGCCTACATGTCCGAGCGCCGCCGCCACACCGAGCTGGAGTTCTTGCACGAGGCCACGGGCGCCCTCTCCCGCTCGCCGGAGATCATCCCCGAGCTTGAGGTCCTCCTCGAGCGCACCCGCAGCGCCTTCCGGGTCGAGGTGGCCGAGCTGGTGCTGTTCTCCGCCGAGTACGGGCCCTCGCTGCGCTCGACGCTCGGCCCCGGCGACAGGAAGCGGATGCTCGAGACGCTCGACGAGAGCGTCGTCGAGCGCCTCCGCGCGTTCGCCGAGGGCTGCACCGGCGTGACCCCGCTGACCGAGGTGGATGCCGACGACGTGCGCGACTGGTGGGCCGAGCGCGGCCTGACCGACGGCGTGATGGTGGCGCTGAAGGGCGAGAGCCGCCTGGTGGGCCTGCTGGTGCTGGGCGACCGCGTGGGCGTGGAGCGCGGCTTCCGCGCCGACGAGCTGCGGCTGGTCGAGACCCTGGCCGGCAACGTGACCGTCGCGCTCCAGTACGACCACCTCGAGCACGCCGTGCGCGAGCTCACCACGCTGCGCTCGGAGCTCGAGCACGAGGCCTTCTACGACTCGCTCACGGGCCTGGCGAACCGCTCGCTGTTCATCAACCGCGTGGACAAGGCGCTGCGCACGCGCAGCGACGCCATCTACGTGCTCTTCATCGACGTCGACGACTTCAAGATCATCAACGACACGCTGGGTCACCAGGCGGGCGACGGCGTGCTGAGCGAGGTGGCAAAGCGGCTGATGCGCTGCCTCCGCGACGGCGACACCGCGGCACGCCTCGGCGGCGACGAGTTCGCCGTGCTGCTGGAGGGCGGTCCCGGCGAGGACGAGGCAATCGCGGTGGCCGAGCGCACGCTCGCGGAGTTCCACAATCCGGTGTCGGTGGCCGGCGAGGAGGTCTCGATCGAGCTGAGCATCGGCGTCGCGCGCGGCATCCGCGGCTCCGACACCGCGGGCGACTTGCTGCGCAACGCCGACGTGGCTATGTACCGGGCCAAGGACCGCGGCAAGAACCAGCTGCTGGTGTTCGAACCCGGCATGCAGCGCGCCATCGAGGCGCGCCACCGGCTCAAGCGCGAGCTGGAGCGCGCCATCGCGAGGCGCCAGTTCTCCGTGCACTACCAGCCGATCATCGACCTCGAGTCCGGCAGCTCGGTCGCCGTCGAGGCGCTGGTGCGCTGGGACCACCCCGAGCGCGGGCGCATCTCCCCGTGCGACTTCATCCCCTTCGCCGAGCAGAGCGGGCTGATCGTCCCGATCGGCGAGATCGTGCTCGAGGACGCCTGCCGCCAGGCGGCGATGCTCGGCCCGGGCCCCGACGGCGAGCCGCTCGGGATGAACGTGAACGTGTCCACGATCGAGCTGCTCGACCCGGGCTTCCTCGGCCGCCTCGACACGCTCGTGATCGGGAACGGCCTCTCGCCCTGGCAGCTGACGATCGAGATCACCGAGCACGTGCTGGTGTTCGACGAGGCGCTGGCCATGTCCACGCTCGAGACGGCGCGCGAGCGCGGCTACCGCGTCGCGATCGACGACTTCGGCACCGGCTACTCCTCGCTGGCCTACCTGCGCAACCTGCCGATCGACACGATCAAGATCCCGAAGACCTTCATCGACGGCGTCGGCGGCAGCACCAAGGAGGACATGTTCGCCCGCGCGGTCGTGGACTTCGGCTCGAAGCTCGACGTGAGCGTGGTGGCCGAGGGCGTCGAGCGTGCCGAGCAGGCGGCGATCCTGCGCAGCCTGGGCTGCCAGATGGCGCAGGGCTTCTACTTCGCCCGGCCTGCGAAGGCAGACGCCGCGCTGCTGCCCGCCGCGGCCTAGGCCAAAAGAAGGCCAGACCGGCCGCCGTTCTTCTCGCGCCCATGGCCGTGGCTACCCGCACCGCTTCCCGTCTGTCCTTGCGGGTGGGCGGCATCCTGTTCGTGGCGGTCGTGGTCGGCCTCCTCTAGATCTGGCTCGGGCGCACGCTGATCGACTACGACGTCGGATGGGCGCTCGTATGGGGACGAGAGCTGGCTCATGGGCACCTGCCGACCTATCAGGCCGTGGGCGCCCCGACACCCCACCCGCTGTACATCGCTGTGGCCACCCTCGGCGCCCCCCTGGGCGCCGACGGGGCGTACACGGTCATGTTGCTCGCGGTGTACGTGGGCTTCGCGGCCCTGGTCTGGCTCGTGTTCCGGTTGGGCCACGAGGCCTTCTCGTGGCCGGTGGGCGTCGCCGCCGCATTCGTCTTGGTGACCAGCTACGTGCTCGTCTCCGACACCGCCTCCGGCTTCTTCGACGTGCCGGTTGTGGCTCTGGTCATAGGGGCGGCGGTGTTCGAGGCCGGCTCTCCGAGGCGCGGGGCGCCGGTGCTTGCACTGCTCGCGGTCGCCGGGCTTCAGCGACCGGAGGTCTGGTTGCTGAGCGCCGCCTACTGGCTCTACCTGGCGCCGGGCCTGTCGTGGCGATCGCGGTCGTGGCTCGCGCTGCTCGCGGGCGCCGCGCCCCTGGTCTGGGGCATCAGCGACCTGATCGTCACAGGCGACCCGACTTATTCGTTCGGGCCCACTCGCCAGAACGCGATCACGCTGCACCCCGGGAAGTCGATCCCGGTCCTGCTCCGCGACGTCCTGCGCCTCCCCGTGCTCGCGGGCGCTATCGCCGGGTTCGCCCTCGCGCTCTGGTTCGAGCGCGCGCGGGCGGCGCTGCCGGCGGCCCTTGCCGTGCTGAGCACGGTCGCAGTCGGAATCCTGCAGGCCACCGGCCTCGCCCTGCTGCCACGCTGGACGTTCATCCCGGCGGCCGCGCTCGCGGTGATGTTCGGCTTCGCGGTCATGGGCTGGACGCTTCAGGGGCCCGGGCCGCTCCGGACCGCCTGGGCCCTGGCCGGGCTGTTGGGAATTCTGGCCGTCCTCGTCTCCGGCCGCCCTCACTTCCAGGCCGTCAGGAGCCTGCAGACGCAGCGGGACGGCCCCTCCCGAGCCGAGCGCGACCTGCGGTCGCTGACGCGGGGAGGCGAGTCGGCATCGCTGCTGCGGCGGTGTCGCGGGATTGGCCTTCCCACGGGAATGCTGGTGCCCTTCGTCGCCTACTACGCCGACCGCAAAACGGAAGACGTCGGTGGCCCCGGCAGGCCGGTCTCGGCATCCTCCGTCTACATCAGGCCGGTCAGCGCCGACGCCAGGGAGCTGCAGCGAATCGGGGTCTTCGCGAAGCCCGCGCCCAAGCCACCTCCCGGGTTCAAAGCGGTCACGGGCAACCGCTCGTGGCGGCTCTACACCCGCTCGGCGGGCTGCTCGGCCTAGCCCCGCTCTAGCGGCGCCATCGTCAGCCCGGCGCCCTTCAGCTGCTCCCAGTAGAGCTCGGCCGGCTCCTTGGGGCCCGACCACACGACCGCCTGGCCGGAGTTGTGGATCTTGTTGGCCATCGACATGCCGCCGTCGTAGCTCAGGCCGGGGATCACGTTGGCGAGGGTGCGCGCGACCCCCTCGAAGGTGTTGTGGTCGTCGTTCAGCACGATCACCCGCCAGTCGCCGCCGAGGCCGCCTCCGGGGTCCCCCACCCTGGGCCGCTCGACGGTCTCGCCGGTCATACGGCGCGGGTGTCCTCGCGCTCGGAGCGCTTGCGCCAGTAGCGCTCGAGGCCCTTGTAGAGCTGGTCGGGCGGTGCAGCCTGGATGAAGCGCTGGGCGGTCTCCTGGTCGGTGGCCTCGCTCAGCTCGCCATCCACGCGGCGCGTGAACTCCTCCTCCCCCTCCCCACGTACGGCGTCGGCGTTACCCAGCAGGCTGGTGCGAACGGCGTGCAGCTGGTGCTCCACGTCGGTCACCCGGCCGAAGTGGGTCAAACAGAGCGCGCTCGGGTTCCAGGTGGTCACCTCGTGCAGCGAGTCGAGCCAGGCCTCGACGTCGATGTCCGGCGGGGGCGTCGGCGCCAGCGTCTGGTCGGCCGGCGGGATGCGGACGCCGGCCACGTCGCCCACGTAGGCGTCGCCAGAGTCCTCGTGCAGGTAGCTGACGTGATGCGAGGCGTGTCCCGGGGTGTAGGCCACCTTGAAGCCTTCGACCGTCTCGCCGCCGCTGAGAGGCTTCAGCCTCTCCTCGGGCACGGCCTCCATCGGGCCCCAGAGCCGGTCCATGTCGTCGCCGTAGAGACGCGCGGCGCTCTTCAGCAGGCCGGCGGGGTCCTTCAGGTGCGGGGCGCCGATCTCGTGCACGTACACCACCAGCTCCGGGAAGCGCTTCGCGAGGGTGCCCGCCGCGCCCGCGTGATCGAGGTGTATGTGGGTCAGGAGCAGGGCGCGCGGCTCCACGTCGCCGAGGCCCTCGATCAGGCTGTCGATGCAGGACGTGGGGCCGGGATCGATCACGAGACCGTCCACCTCGTAGGCGCAGATCACCCGGTCGTTGCCCAGGTGCATGACGTCGATTGCTCGTGACACGGCTACTCCGAACATACAATCAGGTCATGCACCGGCTGCCCGAGCCCGACCAGCCATGGGTCATGCGCACCTACGCGGGCCATTCGACCGCGCGCGAGTCCAACGAGCTCTACCGCAAGAACCTGGCCAAGGGGCAGACCGGCCTGTCGGTGGCGTTCGACCTGCCCACGCAGACCGGCTACGACCCCGACCAGGAGCTGTCGCGCGGCGAGGTGGGCAAGGTCGGCGTCTCGATCGCCCACAAGGGCGACATGCACGCGCTGCTCGACGCCATCCCGCTCGACGAGATGAACACGTCGATGACGATCAACGCCACCGCCGCCTGGCTGCTGGCGCTCTACATGACCGTGGCCGAGGACAACGGGGTCGGCCGCGACCAGCTCCAGGGCACGACCCAGAACGACATCATCAAGGAGTTCCTATCGCGCGGCACCTACGCGTTCCCGCCCGAGCCGTCGATGCGGCTGATCGCCGACATGATCGCCTTCACCGTCGACGAGGTGCCGAAGTGGAACCCGGTGAACATCTGCTCCTACCACCTGCAGGAGGCGGGGGCCACCCCGGTTCAGGAGATCGCCTACGCGCTCTCGACGGCCATGGCCGTGCTCGACCAGGTGCGGGTGCGCGTGCCGGAGGAGAGCTTCCCTCGCGTGTTCGGCCGCATCTCGTTCTTCGTCAACGCCGGCATCCGCTTCGTCGAGGAGCACGCGAAGCTGCGGGCGATGACGCGGCTGTGGGAGAAGATCGGCCGCGAGCGCTACGGCGTGGAGGACGAGCGCTTCCTGCGCATGCGCTACGGCGTGCAGGTGAACTCGCTGGGGCTGACCGAGGCCCAGCCCGAGAACAACATCATCCGCATCGTGCTCGAGGCGCTGGCGGTCACGATGGGCCGCGACGCCCGCGCCCGGGCGCTGCAGCTGCCGGCCTGGAACGAGGCGCTCGGGCTGCCGCGGCCATGGGACCAGCAGTGGTCGCTGCGCATCCAGCAGATCCTCGCCTTCGAGACCGACCTGCTCGAGTACCCCGACATCTTCGAGGGCTCCAAGGTCATGGACGGCCTGGTGGCCGAGCTGATGGAGGGCGCCGACGCCGAGATGGCGATCGTCGCCGAGCACGGCGGCGCCGTCGAGGCCGTGCCCTACATGAAGACCCAGCTCGTGGAGTCCCACCGCGAGCGCGTGCGCCGCATCGAGACCGGCGAGCTCAAGGTAGTGGGCCAGAACTCGTTCACCGAGCACGAGCGCTCGCCGCTGCAGGAGGGCGAGGACGGCGGCATCCTGCGCGTCGATCCCCAGGTGGAGCGCGCCTCGATCGAGGCCGTGGAGCGCTGGCGCTCCGAGCGCGACCAGGCCGCCGTCGACACCGCCCTCGACCAGCTGCGAGCCGCTGCCGCCAGCGACGACGAGAACGTGATGCCGGCCACCCTCGCCGCCGCCCGGGCCGGCGCGACCACGGGCGAGTGGGCCGGCGCGCTGCGCGAGGTGTTCGGCGAGTACCGGGCGCCCACCGGCGTCGGCGACGCCGCGCCGCCCCCCGACGACGCCTCGCTCACCGCGCTGCGCGACCGCGTGGAGCGCGTCTCGGAGGCGCTCGGCCGGCGCATCAAGATCCTCGTGGGCAAGCCGGGCCTCGACGGCCACTCGAACGGCGCCGAGCAGATCGCCGTGCGCGCCCGGGACGCAGGCATGGACGTTGTCTACGAGGGCATCCGCCTGACGCCGCAGCGGATCGCCCGAACGGCCGTGGACGAGGGCGTGCACGTGGTGGGCCTCTCGATCCTCTCCGGCTCCCACGCGGAGCTGATCCCGATCGTGCTCGCGGAGCTGCGCGAGGCGGGCGCCGACGTGCCCGTGGTGGTGGGCGGCATCATCCCGCCCGCCGACGAGCAGGCGCTGCTCGACGCCGGCGTGGCCCGGGTCTACACGCCGAAGGACTTCGAGGTCTCGCGGATCATGGGCGACATCGTGGAGCTGGTCGCCGAGCACAACAAGGTCGCCGCCGGCGCCGTCTGAGCCCCGGTGGGTAGTGGGAAGCGGGCAGCGGGCAGTGAGCCGGCGGCACTTGGGGCTCGGCTGCGCGATGGCGACCTCTCCGCGGCTCCTGCCGCGCTCAACATCATTGAGGATCGCTCGCAGCGCGAGCAGGCGGCCAGGCTGCTTGCCGAGGTGTCGCCCGCCGCACTCGGCGGCGAGGCGCCCGCCCATCTCGTCGGCGTGACGGGGCCGCCCGGCGCGGGCAAGTCGTCGCTGCTGTCGGCGCTCGTGGCCGAGTGGCGCGGGCTCGGGCGCAGCATGGCGGTGCTGGCCGTGGACCCGTCCTCGAAGCGCTCCGGCGGCTCCCTGCTGGGCGACCGGGCACGCATCGACCACGACCCGGCCGACACCGGCGTCCTGATCCGCTCCACCGCCGCCGGCGGGCGCCTGGGCGGCCTCGCTGCCGCCACCCGGGAGGCCGCCGAGGCGCTGGCGGCCGCCTACGACCTGGTGGTGATCGAGACGGTCGGCGTCGGCCAGTCGGAGACCGACGTCGAGGAGGTCTGCGACACGGTGGCCGTGGTGGTGCAGCCCGCCTCCGGCGACACGCTCCAGTTCCTGAAGGCCGGGATCATGGAGGTGCCCGACGTGCTGGTGGTCACGAAGGCCGACCTGGGCGACGCCGCCAGGCGCTCGCAGCGCGACCTGTCGCAGGCGCTCCGGGCGCTCGGAAAGCGCAACGTCCCGGTGCTGGCGGTCTCCTCCGTGCCGCCGCCGAGCGGGATCCCCGAGCTGGCCGCGGCGATCGACGCACACCGCGAGGGGCTCGACATCGCGGCGGAACGCATGCGTGCGCGCCGCCGGGCGGCCGTGCGCGAATTCGCCGCGGAGCACGGCGACGCGGGCATCCGCGCCGTGGGCGGCCGCCGCGAGGCGGAGCGCTTCCTCGCGGAGCAGGACTGCGCCAGGGGCGTCAGCGAGCTCGTGGCCGCGCTGGCAGGGAGGGCGAGCTGAAGCCGCTCACCCAGGTCGGCCTGCTGCTGGTCGTGTTCTGGATCGCCGTGGGCCTGGCCGAGCTGTTCGGCGCGGTCAACCTCGGCGTGGCGTTCGGCGTCGGGCAGCTCGCCTTCGCCGCTGCGCTGGCCTGGCTTCTACTGCGGAGCTAGACCGGCGTGCCGGCGGCCACGGCGAGCGTCTCGAGCACCGAGAGCTCACGCGAGGGCGTGCCGTGCTCGACCAGCGAGATCTTCAGCCGGCCGGACTCGTCCTTGCCGAAGTCGACCTCGCGGCCCTCTGCCCAGAGGGCCTCGGCAACCTGAGCGGCCTCATCGACCTGGCGCCAGACCCCGGGCGGTGGATAGCGATCTGCGAGCACGTCCCGGTATTCGGGTGCAGGATTCCAAACTTGAGCGTCGGGTGCCAAGTTCGACGACTTACCACGAATGGGGGATGAAAAAGGCCTTGGGTGCGGCCGACAATTAACGAACACCCGGCAGGCAGGGAGGCAGTACGTGCAGAACCCAGAGGACGCTCGAGAGCGCCCGGTCGCGACCGCGGAGGAGAACCTCCGCCTGTGGAAGCAGTTCCGCACCACCCGCGACGTCTCCCTCCGCAACCGCCTGGTGCTGACCTACGTGCCGCTCGTCAAGCACGTGGTCTACAAGAAGGTCCGCGAGCTGCCGGCCTCCTGCGAGGCGGAGGACCTGATCTCGTGCGGAATCGAGAGCCTGATCGCCGCCCTCGACCTCTACGACCCCGACAAGGGCGCCGGGCTGGAGCCCTATCTCTGGACGCGCATCCACGGCGCCGTGCTCGACGAGCTGCGCCGCCGCGACTGGGCGCCCCGCTCGCTGCGGCGGCTGGAGCGCGAGCTCAAGCGGGCTCGCACGACCTTCATGGGCGCCCACGGCCGCACGCCGACACAGGACGAGCTCGCCGGCATGCTCTCGATGACCACCGACGAGCTGCAGGACAAGCAGCACGAGATCGAGAACTCCGATTTGACGTCATTGAGCTCGCTGGTGATGAGCGAAGGCGACACCACGATCGAGCTGGTTGACACGCTCGAGTCTGGAGACCTGATGAGCGACCCCGAGCACATGGCCACGCGATCGGACGCGAGGCGGCGCTTCCGGCGCGCCTTCGACGCCCTCCCCGAGCGAGACCGCGAGGTGGCGGTCCTGCTCTACGTGCAGCACCTGACCCTGCGTGAGATCGGCGAGGTGCTCGGCGTATCCGAGAGCCGCGTGTCACAGCTCCACGGCCAGCTCAAGCGCCGCATCCGCGAGGCGCTGCGCGACGACGTGCAGCTCTTCAGCGAAGTCGCTTAAGCGCAAAGCAGCCGGCTCGGCCGGCTGCGCTGCGACGCTATCGGCGGAGCAGGTCTTCGGCCTCGGCCAGCTCCTCGGGCGTATCGATGCTGCGCACGAGCGCGGGCGGCAGCGCCACCCGGGCGGGATCCAGCGACTCGATTGTCTCGGTGAGCGGCGCGTCGTCGGGCGCCTCGCGCAGCTTGTCCAGCGCGGCCGGGGCGTAGAGCCCGAGCACCGGCTGCAGGACGCCATCGGCCACCGCCACGACCGCGGGTGCCCACGCGCCGCCGGCTCCCTGGAGCAGCGTGCGCAGCGCGTCCACGGTCACGAATGGCATGTCGGCCGCGCACACCAGCACCGGCCCGTCCGCCCGCTCCAGCGCGTGCACGATTCCGGTGAGGGGGTGCGACGGCTCCTCCGGCTCGTCCCAGCGCTCGACGCCCGGTAGCTCCGGGAGCCACGTGCCCGGCTTGCAGATCACCGCCACCCGCTCGCAGACGCCCGCCAGCGCGGCCGCCGGGTAGGACGCGAGCGGCCGTCCCGCCAGCTCCGCGGCGGGCTTGGAGCCGCCCAGCCGCCGCCCGCGGCCGCCTGCCAGTACCGCGCCGATCATCGATCGGTCAGACTACGCCAGCCGTGGGAGGGTTCCGGAGAGCGCTGGGGGTGGCTGTCGGCCTGCTCGCGCTCGTTCCCGCGGCCGCGGCCGCCGCGCCGACGGCGCCCCTGGCCCAGCACGGCCGCTGGCTGACCGACGCCCGTGGCCGCGTGGTGGTCCTGCATGGCGTGAACATGGTCTTCAAGCGCCCGCCCTACGCCCCGGCCACGGCGGGCTTCGACGCCGCGGACGCCCGCTTCCTGCGCCGCGAGGGCTTCAACACCGTGCGGCTGGGGGTGATCTACAAGGGCGTGGAGCCCTCGCCCGGCAGCTACGACGACGCCTACCTGGCCCAGATCGCCAAGAGTGTCAACGAGCTCTCCAAGCAGGGCATCTTCACGCTGCTCGACTTCCACCAGGACCTCTACAACGAGCGCTTCGATGGGGAGGGGTGGCCGGAGTGGGCGACGCTGGACGACGGTCTGCCCGCGGATCCCAAGCCCGGCTTCCCGGTCACCTACCTGTCCAGCCCAGGTCTCAACCGAGCCTTTGACAACTTCTGGGCCAACGCGCCGGACCCGGGCGGCATCGGCCTCCAGGACCGCTATGCAGCCGCTTGGGCGCACGTTGCCAAGGCGTTCAAGCGCGATGACGGCGTCCTCGGCTACGACCTCCTCAACGAACCGTGGCCGGGAACCGATTTCCCGACCTGTGCCAGCACGGAGGGGTGCCCGCTCTTCGACAACCAGAAGCTCGCGCCGTTCTCGACCCGGATGATCGACGCGATCCGTGCGGTCGAGTCGCGTCATATCGTCTTCTACGAGCCGAGCGTTCTGTTCAACTTCGATGTCGACACGAA
>JBBQRG010000014.1:0-45134 GCA_038215095.1 Solirubrobacterales bacterium
ATCGGCCCCGCCGGCACCGGCAAGTCCTTCCTGGCCGTGGCGATGGCGGTCGCCGCGCTGTCGCGCCGCGAGGTCAACCGCATCGTGCTCACGCGCCCCGCCGTCGAGGCCGGCGAGCGGCTGGGCTTCCTGCCGGGCGACGTGATGGCAAAGGTCGACCCCTACCTGCGCCCGCTCTTCGACGCCCTCTACGACATGCTCGAGCCCGAGCGCGTGAACCAGCACCTGGAGCGCGGAGTGATCGAGGTTGCGCCGCTGGCGTTCATGCGGGGCCGCACGTTGAACGACTCGTTCATCATCCTCGACGAGGCCCAGAACACGAGCCCCGAGCAGATGAAGATGTTCATGACCCGGCTGGGCTTCAACTCCAAGATGGTGGTGACCGGCGACGTGACCCAGGTCGACCTGCCGTCAGACCAGCGCTCGGGCCTGATGGTGATCAGCGACGTGCTGGGCGGCGTCGAGGGCATCGAGTTCGTGCGCTTCGGCGGCGAGGACGTGGTGCGCCACAAGCTCGTGCAGCGGATCGTGGCCGCCTACAACGAGTACGCGGAGAAGCAGGCGCCCGACCTCCGCGATCGCGCCGCGCGCCGCGGCCAGCGCTGATCGAGTTCGACCTCATCGACGCACCGGAGGGGCTGCGGCGCCCGGCGCTTGAGGCGCTGGCTGCCGCAGGGATCGAGGACGGCCACCTCGCGCTGGCGCTCGTGGGCGAGGAGCGCATCCGGGAGCTGAACCGCGAGCACCGCGACATCGACTCGGCCACCGACGTGCTCTCGTTCCCGGTCGACGAGGCCGCGCCGGCGAGCGGCCCGCGCGAGCTCGGCGACGTGGTGATCTGCCCGGAGCACACGGAGGACATGAACGAGGCCGTGGTGCACGGCGTGCTCCACCTGTGCGGCTACGACCACGAGTCCGACAACGGCGAGATGCTGGCGTTGCAGGACCAGGTCATGGAGCGGCTGTGAGCACCCGCTCGGGCTTCGTCGCGCTGGCCGGCCGCCCGAACGCCGGCAAGTCCACGCTCGTGAACGCGATGGTGGGCGACAAGGTCGCGATCGTGTCCGACAAGCCGCAGACCACGAGGCGAGAGATCCGCGGAATCGCCACTCGCGAGGACTGGCAGCTGGTGCTGGTGGACCTGCCGGGCATGCAGCGCCCGCGCGACACGATGACCGAGCGCATGCAGCGCGGCGTGCTGCGCGCGCTCGGCGACGCCGACGCCGCGCTGTTCATGCTGAACGGCGAGCAGGAGATCGGCGCCGGGGACCGCTTCATCGCCCACACTCTGCGCAGCTCGAGCGTCCCGGCGGTCACCGCCGTGAACAAGATCGACCGCCTCAGCCGCGCCCGCACGCTCGACGCTTTGACCGCGGCCGCGGCGCTCAACGTGGGCGACGAGGTGTTCCCGATCAGCGCCCGAAAGGGCACCGGCGTCGAGGAGCTCACCGACCACCTCGCCGGGCTCGTGCCGGAGGGCGCCTTTCTCTACCCGCCCGAGGACAAGAGCGACCTGCCCCAGCGCGTGCAGCTGGCCGAGCTGGTGCGCGAGCAGGTGCTGCTGCGGACGCGCGAGGAGGTGCCCCACGCGGTCGAAGTGGAGCTGGACGAGCTCGAGGAGAACGAAGACGGCATGCTCGTCCTGGTCGCTCGCGTCTGGGCCGAGAGCGAGTCCCAGAAGGGCATCCTGATCGGCTCCGGCGGGAAGATGATCAAGGCGATCGGGAGCGCGGCCCGCCCGCAGATCGAGGCCTTGCTCGGCCGCCGCGTGCACCTGGACCTGAGCGTGCGCGTGCGAAAGGGCTGGCGCCGCGACGAAGGGCTGCTGGACCGCCTCGGCATCGACTGAGGGAGCGATCAGGCGCCTCGCGGCGCGGCCCTTCGCTCCGCTTCCGAGCGGATCTCCTCGAGCGAGTGCGCGACGGCCGCCTCCCACGGGCGCGCGACGCGATCCGCCCACCACTCCCCGAGCCGCCAGAGGTCGGCGCCGAGCTCCCCCACGTATTCGAGCTCGGTCGTGCCGCCGGTCGGATGCAGCTCGTAGCGCTCGACCACGTGCGGGACCGGGCCGCGGAGCAGGCGGAAGTGGATGCGCGTGGGCCGTTCGAAGCGGACGGTCTCCACCGTCGTCGCGGTCAGCCGGCCGACCGAGGTGTAGTGGGCGGCGAGCACCATGTCCGACCCCCGTTCCAGGACCCGCAGCTTCGACTGTAGGGCGCGCGGCGTCTTGCCCAGATAGGGCGCGGCCACGACGTCGAAGACCGTCTCCGGGGGCGCGGCGATCGGCACTCTGATCGGACCGAGCGGGCGCACGTGTCGCCCCAGCTCCAGGTCAAGGGTCAGGGCGCCTCGAACGGTCAGCACGTAGCCACCGCCTGCCACGGCTGCGGCGATCGCGAGTCGCGAGGGCCCGGCCACGTCCGCATCCTACGCGGCGCCGGGCGGGGGCTGACCGCGACAATCGCGTCGTGGCGCCGAGATCCCAGAGCGAGGTCTACTCGCCGCGCCCTCTGACCGAGGGGGAGCGCTGGACGGCCGACGCGCTGCTCGATCTGCGGCGGCGCCGCTATAGCCCTCGGGCGTGGCGGCGCTTCGTCCGCGCTTCGCTCCAGCGCTCGGAAGAGTCTCGCCGTGCGCGCCCCGAGCTGGCCCTGCAGGCTCGCCGCTGGGGGGTGACCGGGGCCGCCGCCTGGCTCGCGGCCGGTCGCCTGGCAGACAGCCGGACCGAGGTCTCGGTCCCGCGCGGGCCGGGCCTCCTCTGGTGGCTCTCGGTGTGGCGGATGCTCGACTGGCACCTGGGCATGGCGGAGGGGGGCGACGGGGTCGCCCGGGAGCGTCTCTCCCAGGCGGATGCGCTCACGCTCGCACGCTTCTGGCTCGTGCCGCTGCTCCCCGCGCTGCGGCGATCTCACCGAGGTCTCCCCGCGCTGATCCTCGCGGGTGGTCTGACCGACTGGCTCGACGGAGTCCTCGCCCGCCGCGCGGGGCGGACCCGCCTCGGCAGGGACCTCGACACCATGGCCGACCTTGCCTTCCTGGGCGTGGCCGCCGCGTCCGCCCACGCGGCGCGTCGGCTCTCGCCGTTGGGGGCATGGTCGCTCGGCCTCCGGTACACGCTGGGGGTCGGGCTCTCCGTCGCGGCGGTATTCGGGCGCGCCCGCCGCCCGGCGATCAGGGCCCGGCCTATCGGAGCGACGCTGCGCGTGGGGGGCTTGGCGCTCGCAGTCGCGGGTGCCCCGCGCGTCGGCGAGCCGGTCCTCGTGGTCGGCTGCCTCGTCCCGCCGCGCTCGACCGCACCGCAGCTGTCGCTCTTCTGACAGCGGCGCAGCAACCGGGCGCCCAGCGGCTGACTGCCACAATCGCGGGCCAGATGGAGATCGCCTTCGACAGCCAGGGCCTCGTCCCGTGCGTGATGCAGGACGCGCGCACGGGGGAGGTGCTCACGCTCGCCTACATGAACGAGGAGGCACTCGAGCGCACGCGCGAGACCGGTGAGCTGCACTTCTGGAGCCGTTCGCGGGGCGAGCTGTGGCACAAGGGGGAGACTTCGGGCAACGTGATGCGCCTGAAGGCGCTGCGGATCGACTGCGACGGCGACGCGCTGCTGGCCCTGGTCGAGCCGGCCGGCCCCGCCTGCCACACCGGCGAGCGCAGCTGCTTTCACAACGGCGACCTCGGCGCCGTCCCGCACGAGGCGCTGCCCGCGCTCGAGCGCGTGGTGGCCGAACGCCGCGACGGCGCCCCCGCGGGCAGCTACACCGCGGAGCTGCTGGCGGACCCGCCGCGGATCGGCGACAAGGTGCGCGAGGAGGCCGAGGAGGTGGCACGGGCGGCGGGTGACGAGAGCGACGAGCGCGTGGCCGAGGAGGCCGCCGACGTGCTCTACCACCTGGACGTGCTGCTGGCCTCGCGCGGGCTCAGCGTGAGCGACGCCTTCGAGGTGCTCAATGCCCGTCGCCGCTGACCCGGCAGAGTTGGAACTCACCCCCAGCCTCGACGAGGTTCGCGAGCTGGCGCGCGATCACGGCCTGGTGCCCCTGCGCCACACGTTCGTGGCCGACACCGAGACGCCGGTGTCCGCCTACCTGAAGCTGCGCGGGGACGGCCCGTCGTTCCTGCTCGAGTCGGCGGAGCAGGGCCAGCGCGTTGGGCGCTGGTCGTTCCTCGGCTTCCGGCCGCGCGCGGTAATCCGCATGAGCCTGGGCGACCACCCGAATCCTTACGCCGCGGTGGCCGAGGAGCTCGGCCGGCACGAGGTGGCCCGGCTCGACGGCCTGCCGCCGTTCGCGGGCGGCGCCGTGGGCCTGTTTGGCTACGACCTCGTGCGCAGCGCCGAGCCCACCGTGGGCGAGCCGAACGACGACCCCGTCGGCGTGCCGGACCTGGCGCTGATGGTGACCGACCTGATGCTGGCCTTCGACCACCTGCGCCACGAGGTCACGGTGCTGGCCAACGTCTCGACCGAGGACGACCTGGAGCGCTCCTACCGCGAGGCGGCGGCGGCGATCGCCGACGTGCGCGAGCGGCTGGCGGGCCCGGTGCCGCGCTCGCGCGCCACGCGCTGCGAGCCGCCGCGGCTCGAGTCGGACATCGGCTCGGACGGCTACGCCGCGGCGGTGGAGCGCGCGAAGGAGTACATCCGCGCGGGCGACATCTACCAGGTGGTGCCGAGCCAGCGCTGGAGCGGCGACTGCCCGGTGGAGGCGTTCTCGATCTACCGCGGGCTGCGCACCGTGAACCCGAGCCCCTACATGTACTTCCTCGACTTCGAGGACTTCGAGATCGCCGGCGCCTCGCCCGAATCGCTGGTGAAGGTGTCGGGCCGCCGCGTGGAGCAGCGGCCGATCGCCGGCACGCGCCCGCGCGCGGACTCGCCCGAGGCCGACCTCGAGCGGGCGCGGGAGCTGCTGGCCGACGAGAAGGAGCGCGCCGAGCACGTGATGCTGGTGGACCTGGGCCGCAACGACCTCGGCCGGGTGTGCGAGTTCGGCAGCGTCGAGGTCGAGGAGATGATGGCCGTGGAGACCTATTCGCACGTGATCCACATCGTCTCCCGCGTGGCCGGCCAATTGCGCGAGGACGTGAGCCCGATGGACGCGCTGCAGGCGTCGCTGCCCGCCGGCACGCTGTCCGGCGCCCCCAAGATCCGCGCCATGCAGATCATCGACGAGCTGGAGCAGGCCAAGCGCGGCCCTTACGGGGGCGCGGTGGGCTACCTGAGCTACACGGGCGAGCTGGACACCTGCATCTACATCCGCTCGGCGCTCGTCAAGGACGGCCGCGTGCACGTGCAGGCTGGCGCCGGCATCGTGGCCGACTCGGAGGCCGAGTACGAGACGCGCGAGACCGAGGCCAAGGCCGGCGCTGTGCTCGAGGCGATCAAGCTGGCCTGCGAGCAGGGGGACTGGTCGTGAATCGGGTCGGTGCGCAGCCGGCCGAGCCGGCTGCTTCCGCGGGGGCCTCCGTGCTGCTGATCGACAACTACGACTCCTTCACCTACAACCTCGTCCAGTACCTGGGCGAGCTTGGCGCCGAGCCCGACGTAGTGCGCAACGACGTCGCGGTGACAAGCGACCTGCTCGGCCGCCGCCCGGACCGCGTGATCGTGTCGCCGGGTCCCTGCGGCCCTGAGGACGCCGGGGTCTCGATCGAGGCGATCCGCGGCTTTGCCCAGAACGGCGTGCCGGTTCTGGGCGTCTGCCTTGGCCACCAGGCGCTGGCGGCGGCGTTCGGGGGCAAGGTCGTGCGCGGCCAGCCCGTCCACGGCAAGACGGCGGAGGTCGAGCACGACGGCAGGACGATCTTCAGGGGCCTGGAAACACCGCTTGTGGCCGGTCGCTACCACTCGCTCGTGGTCGACCCGGACCTGCCCGAGGCGCTGGAGGTCTCGGCGCGCTCGGGCGACGTGATCATGGGCCTGCGCCATTCGGAGCTGCCCGCGGAGGGCGTGCAGTTCCACCCCGAGTCCGTGCTCACGGGCGAGGGCAAGGCGCTGCTCGCGAACTTCCTCGCGTCCGATGCCTAACGACGTGCTCACAAGGGCGATCGACCGGGTGGCCGGCGGTGCAGACCTGTCGGCGGCCGAGGCCTCGCAGGTGCTGCACGAGGTGATGGAGGGCCGCGCCTCCGAGGCGCAGGCGGGCGCGTTCATGATCGCCCTGCGCACGAAGGGCGAGACCGTGGCGGAGATCGCGGGCCTGGCGCGCACGATGCGCGAGCTGGCCGTACGGGTCGACGCAGGCGGCGGGCTGGTGGACACCGCGGGCACCGGCGGCGGGGCGCCCACCTTCAACGTGTCCACGACCGCGGCGCTGATCGCGGCGGCCGCGGGGGCGAAGCTGGCCAAGCACGGCAACCGCTCGGCCACCAGCCAGTGCGGCTCGGCCGACGTGCTCGAGGCGCTCGGGGTGCGGATCGAGCTCGGCCCCGAGGCGGTGGCCACCTGCATCCGCGAGCTCGGCTTCGGCTTCATGTTCGCGCCGCACTTCCACCTGGCCATGCGTTACGTCGTGCCGGTGCGCAAGGAGCTGGCCGTGCGCACGATCTTCAACTTCCTCGGTCCGCTCACCAACCCGGCCGGCGCCACGCGGCAGGTGATCGGCGTGTCCGACCCGCGCTACCTGGAGACGATCGCCGCCGCCCTGGCGGAGCTGGGCACCGAGAGGGCGCTGGTAGTGTCGAGCGCCGATGGCCTCGACGAGTTGAGCGCGTCGGGTTCGACGCGGGTGGTGGAGCTGAAGGGCGGGAAGATCGACAGCTACGAGCTCACCCCGGAGCAGGCGGGGCTAAGGCCGGTGGAGAACGGCGCCGTGGGCGCCGGGACGCCGGACCAGAACGCGGAGCTCGTGCGCCGCATCTTCGCCGGCGCGGCCGGCCCGGAGCGCTCGATGGCGGTGCTGAACGCCGGCGCGGCGCTCTACGTGGGCGGCCAAGCGGACACGATCTCCGACGGCGTCGGCCAGGCCGAGCGGGCGCTCGACTCCGGCGCGGCCGGCGAGCTGCTCGACCGGCTGATCGAGCGAAGCGGCGAGCTGGCGGAGGCGCAGTGAGCCCGCCGCGCCTGGAACAGCTGGTGCAGGCCACCTACCGGGCGGTCGAGCGCCGCAAGGGCGAGCGCTCCCTCGAGGAGCTCGAGCGCGAGATCGGCGCGCCGCGCGAGGGGCGGCCGTTCGCCGAGGCGCTGTCGCGGCCCGGTACCTCGCTGATCGCGGAGTACAAGCGCCGCTCGCCGTCCGCCGGGACGATCCGCGAGGGCGCGAGCGTGAGCGACATCGTGCTCGCCTACGAGCGCGGCGGCGCCGCCGCGATCTCGGTGCTCACCGAGGAGGAGCACTTCGGCGGCTCGCTCGCCGACCTGCGCGAGGCTCGCCGCGCCTGCGACCTGCCGCTGCTGCGCAAGGACTTCACGGTCGACCCCTACCAGCTCTACGAGGCAAAGGCGGAGGGCGCCGACGCGGTGCTGCTCGTGGTCGCCTCGCTCGACGAGCGCGACCTGGCCGAGCTGCACGCGCTCGCCGGCGACCTGGACCTCGACGCGGTCGTGGAGGTCTCGCTGCCAGAGGAGCTCGAGCGCGCCCTCGAGCTGGACGCCGACGTGATCGGCGTGAACAACCGTGACCTGGCCGACTTCAGTGTGGACCTCCAGCGCACCTACGACCTGCTCGCCGACGTGCCGGCCGGCAAGACCGTGGTGTCGGAGTCCGGCATCCGCGACCGCGAGCAGATCGAGGAGCTGGAGGAGGGCGGTGTGGATGCGGTGCTCGTGGGCGAGACGCTCATGCGCGCCGAGGATCCGGAGGCCGCGGTGCGCGAGCTGACGCGCAGCGAAGAGCCGACACAGGCCTGACGCGCCAAGTGCCCGGGCGCCTTGTCGCGACCCCTACCATGGAACGGCATGGCTACGGTCCCGGAGCTGGATCCACCGGCAGTCGCTGAGCTGGGTGCCCGCCTGCGTGAGAACGTGGCGCGGGCGGTCAAGGCGCCGGACCACGTGCTGCGCGACTTGATGGTCGCGCTGATCGCCGAGGGCCACGTGCTGATCGAGGACTACCCGGGCGTCGGCAAGACCGCGCTGGCGCGCGCGCTCGCCCGCTCGGTGGACGCCGAGTACGCCCGCGTGCAGTGCACCGCGGACCTGCTGCCCGCCGACGTGGTGGGCACCAACGTGTTCAATCAGCGCGAGAACCGCTTCGAGTTCCGCCCCGGCCCTGTGTTCGCGAACGTCGTCCTGGTGGACGAGGTGAACCGCGCTTCGCCGAAGACGCAGTCGGGTCTGCTCGAGTGCATGCAGGAGCGCCACGTGACGGTGGACAAGCACACCCACGAGATCGCCCGCCCCTTCATCGTGCTGGCCACTCAGAACCCGGTCGAATACGAGGGCACCTACCCGCTGCCGGAGGCCCAGCTCGACCGCTTCATGGTGCGCGTGTCGCTCGGCTACCCGACCGTCGAGGCCGAGGCGGACATGCTGGCGGCCCACGCCCAGAGCGACCGGGTGCTCGACCTGGCTCCGGTCACCGAGGTAGGCGAGGTGCTGGCCGCCCAGCAGGCGGCCGCCGGCGTGCACGGCAGCGAGGCGCTGCGGCGCTATGTGGTCAACGTGCTCGACGCCACGCGCGCCGACGCGCGCGTTGAGCTCGGCGCCAGCCCGCGCGCCGGCCTGATGCTGTTCAGGGCGGCCAAGGCGCTCGCGGCGCTCGACGGCCGCGACCACGCGCTGCCCGACGACGTCCAGGCGCTGGCTCCAGCCGTGCTCACCCACCGCCTGTTGCTCGCCCCGGACGCTCCGGGCGAGGACCGCGCGGCGATCGTCCGCGACGCGCTCGAGCGCGTGCCGGCCTGGTGAGGCGAGCGCGCGCGTGAGGAGAGCGGTCGCCACAGCCGGCCTGGGCGTGGCGCTCTGCCTTGCAGCCGCGACCTTCGACAGCCCCTCCCTCTACGTTCCCGGCCTCGCCCTGACGGCGCTGGCGGTCGTGTCCACGGCCTGGGTGCTGCTTGCGGCGCGCGGCGCCCGCCTGACGCGGCGCCCCGGGCCCCCGACGGTGGTGGAGGACCAGCCCTACCCGCTGCGCATCGAGCTGCAGTCGGGCAGCGTACCGCCGCCCGGCGGCGAGCTGCTCGACCCGCTGCTCGGCTGGCCCGTCCCGGTCGGCGGGCGCCGGCTGCGGCGCGTGCGGATCAACGTGCGCTTCGAGCGCCGCGGCCGGCGAAGGCTCGACCCCGGCCTGCTCGTGATCCGCGACCCGCTTGGGCTGTGCGTGCGCGAGGTGCCCGGCGAGCGCGGGGCGGACGTGCTGGTGCTGCCGCGCATCGAGCGGGTGGTTGCGCCCAGCGGCAGCGGCGGCGGCAGCGGCGAGGACTCGCTCTCGGGCGCCCAGGCCGGCGTGATCGGCCGCCGGCTCGACACCACGGCGGCCGAGCTCGAGATCGACGGCCTGCGCCCGTACCGCCAGGGCGCCCCGGCCTCGCGAATCCACTGGCCCTCGGTGGCGCGCACTGGCGAGATGCTCGAACGGCGCACGATCAGCGAGCTCGACGGCGCGCCGCTCGTGGTGCTGGACGCCGCGACTCCGGCCAGCGACGAGGCGCTCGACATGGCCGTTCGCGCGGCGGCCTCGCTCACAGTCTGGCTGGCGCGCGAGTCGGGCTGCGCTCTGCTGCTGCCCGGCGACAGGCGCGCTTCCGAGCTGGGCCCCGAGCTGGCCGGCTGGCACGCGCTGCACTCCCGTCTCGCGCTCGTCGAAGCCGGCGCGGAGCCGCCCGCCACGGCGCGCGCCCCGCGCGGCGGCGCCGTGCTCTGGGTGACCGCGAGCGACCTCGGCCGCACCCCGCGCACGCTCGAGCGGTTGACGGCCGCGGCGCGGTTCGTGGTCAGCCCCACGCCGCTGCCCGGCCGCCGGGTCGCCTTCAGCGTGGCCGGCTGCACCGGCCAGGCGCTCGACCGTGTCCGCACGAGGCAGAGGCGGGTGGCGGCATGAGCGGCCTGCTCACCCGGCCGCGCGAGGGCAACACCGCGGCTTACGTCTCGAACGGCGCTTCGGCCGGCGAGCCGCCCGCGACCGCCGCCACTCAAGCCGCCGCGCCGGTGCGCGACTCGGTGCCGCTGCGCCTGGCTGCGTTCGCGGCGCTCGCGCTGTTCGGCGCCGGGCACTGGTTAGGACTGGTCGCGAACCCCTCCACGGGCCGGCTGCTGCTGGTGGTGGCGCTGGCCACGGCCTCAGGCGCGGTGCTGGCGCGGCTGCGCGAGCTGCCGGGCCGGCTGCGCTTCCCGCTGGCAGCCCTGGTGGTGGCGGTCACGCTGGCGGCCGGCTTCCTGGCGGCGGGGCTCGAGCTGCGGATGCTGGCGCCGCACCGGCTGGACGACCTCGTCGACGGCGTCAATCGCGGCCTCGGCGGCATTCGCACCGTGGACTGGCCCTACAGCGGCGACGAGCCGTGGGTGCGGCTGACGATCCTGCTGGGCGCGCCGCTGTTCCTGGGCATCGCCGCCGGGCTGGCCTTCTGGCCGGTGAAGGGCAGGGGGACGGGGCTGCGCGCCTCTGCGCTCGTGCTGCTCCTGCTGCTCTACGGGACCGCCGCCACGGAGCACGACGCCGGCAAGCCGATGCTGCGCGGCTTCGTGCTGCTGGTGCTCGTCGCCGCCTGGCTGTGGCTGCCGCGGCTGCAGCCGCGCGAGGCGCTCGCCGGCGCGGGCGCGGTGCTGGCCGTGGGGGTGCTCGCCATTCCCTTCTCGGTGAAGCTCGACGGGAGCCAGCCGTGGTGGAACTACCGCGAGTTCAACTGGTTCTCCGCCGGCAAGGTGGTCAGCTTCGACTGGACCCACACCTACGGCCCGCTCGACTGGCCTCGCAACGGCACGACGCTGCTGAACGTGCGCTCCGCGAAGCCGTACTACTGGAAGGCGGAGACGCTCGACATGTTCGACGGCTTCCGCTGGGAGCGCTCCGGCGGGCGCTCGAGCGTGGAGGCGGCGCGGCGAGCGTACGGCGAGCTGCCCGCGACCAACCAGCCGAAGGGGAAGACCTGGAACTACTTCGAGTACAACCCGGCCTGGGACACGAGCTTCCAGGTGAACGTGCGCGCGCTGCGCAGTGACCTGATCATCGGCGCCGGCACTACCTATCGCATCATCGGCGCGGGCACCACCGAGATCGCCTCCGACGGCACCGCCGTGAAGCTGACCGCCCCGCTCGAGAAGGGCGACAGCTACACGGTCCAGTCCTACGTGCCGACCCCCAACGCGGCTCAGATGCGCGGGGCGCCGCAGCACTACAACCGCGCGATGAACAGCTATACGACCGTCTTCGTGCCGCGGCCCGGCGACGGCACGCTCCCGGGCGGCTCGTCGCGCTTCGAGCGTGGGCGCGCCGGCACGCCGCCGCCGGGCGCGGTGTTCGCGCCGCTGCGCGGCGGCCAGACGTCCAGTACGCCGGGCGCGCGCCGGCAGATGCTCCGCTCGCCCTACGGCCGCGTCTACCGCCTGGGCAGGCGCCTGACCGAAGGCCAGCCGACGGTCTATGACGCGGTGAAGTCGGTGGAGACCTACCTGAAGCGCAACTACCGCTACAACGAGCGCCCGCCGGTCCGCGCCTATCCGTTGGCCTCGTTCCTGTTCCACGACAAGATCGGCTACTGCCAGCAGTTCTCCGGAGCCATGGCGCTGATGCTGCGCATGTCGGGCATTCCCGCGCGCGTGGCCACGGGTTTCACGCGCGGCTCGTACAACAGGGATACGCGCGAGTACCGGATACGCGACCTCGACGCGCACTCGTGGGTCGAGGTGAACTTCACCGGCATCGGCTGGGTCGCGTTCGACCCGACCCCGCCCACCACGCCGGCGGTGGGTCAGACCAGCGGGCTCGACAACGCGGGCACCAGCTCGTTCCAGGCGCCAGGCAAGGACGCGCGCAACGGCGGAGCCGCCGCCACCCAGGCGGCCAAGGCGAAGTCCGGCGGTGGCGCCTCGGGCGGACTGCCCGGCTGGCTGCTGGTGTCGGGCCTGGTCCTGCTGGCCGCCACGGCCGCAGCGGCGCTGCTCGCGCTGCGCACCGCCCGCGTTCGCCGCCGCCAGCCGCCCGCCCGCCGCGCCGAGCTCCAGCTCCGCGAGCTGCGCAGCGCGCTCACGCGGCTTGGCTGGACGCTTCCCGCGGGCACCACGCTGCTGGCGCTCGAGCGGCGGCTTCGCCGCGCGGCCGGCCCCGCGGCGGGTGGCTACGCCGCCGGGCTGGGCGCCAACCGCTACGACACGGGATCGCCGGAGCCGCCCGGCAACTCCGAGCGCCGCGCCCTGCGGCGCGAGCTCGGCTCGGCGGGCGGCACGCGCGCGCGGCTTCGCGCCCTGCTCGCCATTCCGCCCTGGGGCCCGAAGGCCCGCTAGCCGCCCAGGTACCTCTCAGGAACTATTTACCGGCCTCTAATGTTGCGGGCCTACAACCTGTCTAATGAGCCCCAGCACAGAGCCCCGCACGAGCAGCTCCACCGGCAACCTGATCGCGGGAGCGCTCGGCGGCCTGATCGTCGCCATCCTGGGCGGCATCCTGATCGCAACGGGCGTGATCGACACCGGCAAGACCGAGCGCCAGGTCATCCGGCAGCCGGCGATCGCGAACACCGGTGCAACCGACGCCAGCTCCGGCTCGGGCTCGGGCTCGGGCAGCCGCACCGTCTCGGAGATCTACAAGCGCGAGGGGCGCGGCGTGGTGTTCGTCGAGGCCCGCGGCGTGACCGAGAACTCGATCTTCGGCAGCGGCCAGCAGGGAGACGCCACCGGCTCAGGCTTCCTCGTGGACAAGAGCGGCACGATCCTGACCAACGCCCACGTCGTCGAGGGCTCCAGCAACGTGACCGTGCGGCTCAGCGACAGCGGCCCGCAGATCAGCGCGACCGTGAAGGGACGCGATCCCTCCTCCGACCTCGCCGTGCTGAAGGTGAAGCCCAGCGACGTGAGCAACGTGACCCCCGTCCCGCTCGGCAACTCGAACTCGGCCCAGGTCGGCGACCCGGTGGTCGCGATCGGCAACCCCTTCGGCTTCGCGCGCACCGTGACCACCGGAATCGTGTCCGCCAAGGCGCGCCAGATCACGGCGCCCAACGGCTTCCCGATCCGCAACGTGCTGCAGACCGACGCCTCGATCAACCCCGGCAACTCCGGCGGCCCGCTGATGGACGCGAACGGCCGGGTGATCGGCATCAACTCGCAGATCGCGACCGGCGGGGGCCAGGGCTCGGTGGGCATCGCCTTCGCTATCCCCATCAACACCGCCAAGCAGCTGCTGCCGCGCCTCGAGAAGGGCGGCCAGATCCAGCGCGCATACCTCGGCGTCGAGATGGCCCCGGTCACCGCCCAGATCGCAAAGGAGCTGAACCTCCCGGTCAAGCAGGGCGCGCTGGTCCAGTCCGTGGTGGCCAACGGCCCCGCCAAGAAGGCCGGCCTGCGCGGCGGCAGCGGCTCCACCGGCGGGATCGCCGCCGGCGGCGACCTGATCGTGAAGGTGGACGGGCACAACGTGAAGAGCCCCGACGACGTGGCCAACGCCATCGCCGGCAAGAGGCCCGGCGACAGGGTCACGGTGGAGTACTACCGCGGCAATGACAAGAAGACCGCCACCGTCACCCTCGGGAAGCGCCCCGCCAAGCTGCAGAACGGCGGCTCCTCGGGCGGCGGCGGCAACGGCCTGATCCCGCTGCCGTAGCGGCAAGCACCCGTCCGGGCCTGCGACCATTGCAGGCCATGACCAGCGTGAAGATCTGCGGCATCGCGAACGCCGACGACGCCCGGCTGGCGGCCGAGCACGGCGCCTGGGCGCTGGGGATGATCTTCTGGCCGCAGAGCCCGCGGCGCTGCGAGGTCGAGGAGGCCGAGGCGATCGGCGCCGAGCTCAAGCGCGAGCTGGAGCTGACCGGCGTGTTCGTGAACGCCTCGCTCGACCACGTGACCGAGACCGCCGAGCGCGCCGCCCTCACGATCCTTCAGCTGCACGGCGACGAGGGCCCGGCCTACTGCCGCGAGGCGGCCCGCCGCACGGGCTGCCGTGTGATGAAGGCGGCGCGCGTGCGGGGGCCGGCCGACATCACCGCGCTGCGGGCCTTCGGCACCGACTTCCACCTCCTCGACGCCTACGTGCCGGGGCACCCCGGAGGCACGGGTGAGAGCTTCAACTGGGATCTCGCCCGCCGCCACCGCGGTCCGGCGCCCGTGGTGCTCTCCGGCGGCCTGACGCCGGACAACGTCGCGCATGCCATCGAGGTGGCCGCGCCGTTCGCCGTGGACAGCGCCAGCGGCACCGAGGCCGAGCCCGGACGCAAGGACCCCGCCAAGCTCACCGCGTTCTTCCGGGCGGTCGCCGCAGCGGACGAGCGCCTGGCCCCGATGAGCGCATGAGCACGCCCCCGATCGAGCGGCGCTTCGGCCCCTACGGCGGCCGCTACGTGCCCGAGACCCTGATACCCGCGCTCGACGAGCTCGAGCGCGAGTGGCTCGAGGCGCGCTCTGATCCCGCCTTCCAGGACGAGCTGGCCGCCCTGCTTCGCGACTTCGTGGGCCGGCCCAGCCCGCTGTACCGCGCGGGGAGGCTCTCGGACCTGACCGGCGCCGAGGTCTACCTGAAGCGCGAGGACCTGGTGCACACCGGCGCGCACAAGATCAACAACGCCGTCGGCCAGGCGCTGCTGGCCAAGCGCATGGGCAAGACGCGCGTGATCGCCGAGACCGGCGCCGGCCAGCACGGCGTCGCCGCGGCCACCGCCTGTGCCCTGCTCGACCTCGAGTGCGTGGTCTACATGGGAACCGAGGACATGCGCCGCCAGCGCCCGAACGTGGACCGCATGGGGCTGCTGGGCGCCGAGGTGGCGCCGGTAGACGCCGGCGCGCGCACTCTCAAGGAGGCGGTCAGCGAGGCCATCCGGGACTGGGTGGCGAACTCGGACACGACGCACTACGTGATCGGCTCCGCGGTCGGCCCCGCGCCCTACCCGGCGCTTGTGCGAGACCTGCAGCGAGTGATCGGCGACGAGGCGCGCGCCCAGATCGTGGAGGTCACGGGTGGCCTGCCGAACCGCGTGATCGCCTGCGTGGGAGGCGGCTCCAACGCGATCGGCACCTTCGTCCCGTTCGTCGACGATGCCGACGTGGAGCTGATCGGCGTCGAGGCCGCCGGCGAGGGCCTCTCCACGCGCCGCCACTCGGCGCCCCTCACCACGGGCGCGCGCGGGATCCTTCACGGCGCGCTGTCGGCGGTGCTCCAGGACGAGGAGGGCCAGATCCTCGAGGCCCACTCCGTCTCGGCCGGCCTCGACTACCCGGGCTCGGGCCCCGAGCACGCCCAGCTGCGCGACAGCGGCCGCGCGCGCTACGTGGCGGTGTCCGACGAGGACGCCGTGGCCGCGTTCCGGCGCACCTGCGAGCTCGAGGGCATCATCCCGGCGCTCGAGCCCTCGCACGCGCTGGCCTGGCTGATGGCGAACCCGGCACCGGGCGGCGTGGACCTGCTCACGCTGTCGGGGCGCGGCGACAAGGACCTGGCCGAGGTGCTCGAACGTTGAGCGTGGCGACGACGGGCGTCGAGCGCATCGCCGCCGCGTTCGAGGGCCACGGCAAGCGCGCGGCGCTGATGCCCTACCTGATGGGCGGCTACCCCGGCCTCGAGGGCTCGGCGCTGGCCGGTGAGGCGGCCGCGGACGCCGGCGCCGACCTGATCGAGCTGGGCGTGCCGTTCTCGGACCCGCTCGCCGACGGCCCCGTGATCCACGCCGCCGGCACCGAGGCGCTGCGCGCTGGCGCGACCCCGCACGGCGTGCTGCAGGTCTGCGAGCGGCTGTCGAAGCGCGTGCCTGTGGTGCTGATGGTCTACGCGAACATGGTGCTGGCCAACGGGGCGGAGGCGTTCGCGCTGCGCGCAGCCGCCGGCGGCGCGGCGGGCCTGATCGTGCCCGACCTGCCCTACGACGAGAGCGAGGAGCTGCGGGGGGCGTGCGACGCCGAGGGGCTGGCGCTGGTGCCGCTGGTAGCGCCAACCACCCGGCCCGAGCGAATCGCAGAGATCGGCGCGGCGGCGCGCGGCTTCGTGTACGCGGTGTCGCTCGCCGGCACCACCGGCGAGCGCGACGCCCTCGCGCCGGGCCTGGCCGCCACGGTGGACGGAATCCGCTCGGCGACCGAGCTGCCGGTGGCCGTCGGCTTCGGCATCTCCACGAGCGAGCAGGCCCGCTCGGTGGCCGAGCTGGCCGACGGGGTCATCGTGGGCAGCCGAATCGTGCGCGCCGCGGGTGACGGCGGCCCCGCCGAGGTTGGTCGCGTCGTGGCGGATTTGGCGCGTGCGCTCGCATAACGGTGGTAGATTGCCGCCTGCGGTGGCGGAGACAGAGACACGCGCGGGGGACGCCAAGGCGGCGGAGGCCACCAAGGCCCCGGCGCGCCGGCGCATCACCAAGCGCAAGGCCGTCGAGACCCATGTGCGCACCCACTTCGAGGCGATCGCCAACCACGACCTCCAGGGAGTGTCGGCGGGCTGGCGCGAGGACGGCGTCGAGGAGCTCGTCCCGGTCGGCATTCTTCGCGGCCGCCAGGCGATCATCCGCAACCTGGGCGACATGTTCGCCGCCGTGCCCGACATCGAGACGACGGTCATCAGCATCGTCGCGGGCGAGAAGGAGGCCGCGGTCGAGTGGCGCATGCAGGGCACCTTCGACGGCGTCGCCTTCCAGGGCATCGAGCCAACCGGCAAGCGCGTCGAGATCCGCGGCTTCGAGCTCTTCACGCTGGAGGAGGGCCTGATCGCCTCCACCACCGTCTACTACGACGGCATGTCCTTCGCGCGCCAAATCGGGATGCTGCCGCCGCTCGACTCGGGCGCCGAGCGCGCGATGAAGGGCGCCTTCAACACCGTCACCAAGGTCCGCCGGGCCATCGACGAGCGCCGGGGCCGCTAGCGATGGGCGTGCTGGTGGCCCTCATGGTGGGGCTCGTGTTCTGGATCAGCGCCTGGGCGTTCGGCATGAAGGCCTTCGACGCGATCCTGGTGACCGTCTTCCTCGTGATGTCGGCCCAGGCCGCGCACATGATCACGCCGTTCGTCAAGAAGCTGCTGGGGCGCGAGCAGGAGCCGCTGCCCGAGCGCTCGCAGTTCTAGCCGAAGAAGGTCTCGGCCACTGCGAACTCGTCGGGAGGCACGGTGCGCAGCTCCGCCACTGCCTCCTGCAGCTCCACCAGCACGATGCGGTTGCCCTTGAGCGCGGGCATCATGCCCCAGCGCTCGTCGCCGGCGGCCGCGATGGCCGCGACGCCGAGGCGCGTGGCCAGCACGCGGTCGAACGCCGTCGGGGTGCCGCCGCGCTGGGTGTGGCCCAGCACCGTGGCGCGCGTCTCGTAGCCGGTGCGCTCCTCGATCTCACTCTCGAGCAGCTGCCCGATGCCGCCCAGCCGCTCGTGGCCGAACTCGTCGACGAAGCCCGTGGCGGTCTCGAGCGTGCCCTTCTTGGGGGTGGCGCCCTCGGCGACCACCACGATCGAGAAAGAGCGCCCGCGCGCGTGGCGGTGGCGGATCAGGTCGCAGACCTGGTCGATGTCGAACGGCCGCTCAGGGATGAGGATCACGTCGGCGCCGCCGGCGATGCCAGAGTGCAGCGCGATCCAGCCGGCGTGGCGGCCCATCACCTCCACCACCATCACTCGGTTGTGCGACTCGGCGGTGGTGTGCAGCCGGTCGATCGCCTCGCAGGCCACCTGCAGCGCCGTGTCGAAGCCGAAGGTCATGTCGGTGCCGCCGATGTCGTTGTCGATCGTCTTCGGCACGCCCAGCACCGGCAAGTCGTGCTCTGAGTGCAGCCGCGCCGCGGCGCCCAGCGTGTCCTCGCCGCCGATGGCGATCAGCCCGTCGAGGCGGAGCTCCTGCAGGTTGTCGCGGATCGTGCCGGGGCCGTCGTCGCGCTTGAAGGGGTTGGTCCGCGAGGTGCCGAGGATGGTGCCGCCGCGCGGCAGGATGCCGCGCGTGGACTCCACGTTCAGCTCGTCGTACTCCTTCTCGAGCGGCCCCCGCCAGCCGTCGCGAAAGCCGATGATCTCGTGCCCGTGGTGGTCGATGCCCTTGCGCACGATCGCCCGGATGACCGCGTTCAGTCCAGGGCAGTCGCCGCCTCCGGTGAGCACTCCGATCCGCACGCGCTGAACATACTCGCGCCGTTCGGCGAGCGGCCGGCTCGGCCGTGCGCGCTGCCCCCGCGTACCCCGTCAGAATCGGCGGCTGATGCGAGAAAGACACCCGCTCAGGGGGTATGCGCTCGCGGCCGCCGGCGCGGCGATGTTCGCGCTGAACGGCAGCATCGCCGCCTACCTGCTGCCGCCCGAGGGCGGCGTGGGCGCGGTGCGCCTGTCGCAGCTGCGCTCGCTCGGCTCCTGGCTCATCCTGCTGCTGGCCCTCGGCCTGCTGCGTCGCGACCTGCTGCGGGTAGACCGCCGCGAGCTGCCGGGGCTGGCGCTGCTCGGGGTGGTCGGCCTCGCCGGCGTGCATGCCACCTACTTCCTCGCCATCGAGCGGCTCCCGATCGGCGTGGCCGTGACGATCCAGTACACGGCCCCGATGCTGCTGTTGATCTGGCTGCGGCTGGCCCACGGGCGCCGCGTCGCGCGGAGCCTGTGGGGGGCGGTGGCGCTGTCCGCCGCGGGCTGCTTCCTGGTGGTGCGGGCCTACGACGCGGGCGCGCTGGACGGCCTCGGGGTGCTGGCCGCGTTCGGAGCGGCCGTCACGTTCGTGATCTACATCGTCGGCTCCGAGCGGGCCGGGCGCACGCTGGAGCCGGTGACCACGCTGTTCTACGCCTTCGGCTTCGCCAGCCTGATGTGGGCGGTCGTCGCGCCGTGGTGGTCGTTCCCGTTCGAGGCCGCGTTCGGCAGCTCGCGCGACGCCCTGCTGTCGCTCGGCGTGATCGTGATCGGCACGCTGCTGCCGTTTATGTGCATCGTCGAAGCCCTCCGCCACGTGCCCGCTCCACGCGCCGCGGTGGTGGCCACGCTCGAGCCGGTGCTGGCGGGCGTGTTCGCCTGGATCCTCCACGACCAGGCGCTCGCGGCCGTGCAACTGGTGGGGGGTGTCGCGGTCGTGGCCGCCGTGGCGTGGGTGCAGTCCCACAGGCCCGACCTGGAGGCCGAGCTCGTTCCTCCGTCCCGGCGGCGCATTTCGTTGTGAGTTTGTTGGGTTTTGCACGCACGCTCCGAATCCGCGTAGGATGCGCCGCAGTCGGAGCAGCAATTCCTTTAGGAGGGACATCTTGCGAGTACGTTGGTTGGCTTTTTCGAGCTTCGTGATCGCTCTCGCCCTTGGCGTGAGCGCATGTGGCTCCAGCAGCAGCAGCAGTAGCGGCGGCGGAGGCGGGAAGAAGGTCACGATCTATTCGAGCCTGCCGCTGCAGGGCGCGACCCGGCCGAACTCCGTGGACGTGAACAAGGGCGAGGCGCTCGCCCTGAAGCAGGCCGGCAACAAGGGGGGCAGCTGCACGGTCACATTCAAGAAGCTCGACGACTCCACGGCCCAGGCGGGGCAGTGGGACGCCGGCGCCACCTCGACCAACGCTCGCAAGGCCGCCCAGGACAAAAGCGCGGTCGCGTACCTGGGTGAGTTCAACTCGGGCGCCTCGGCGATCTCGATCCCGATCACCAACGACGCAGGCCTGCAGCAGATCAGCCCGGCCAACACAGCGCTCGAGCTCACGAAGAACCCGGGGCCTGCCGGCAAGGGCGCGCCCGGCAAGTACTACCCGACCGGCAAGCGCACCTACGCTCGCACGGTGCCCGCCGACCACATCCAGGGCGCCGCGCTGGCCGACTGGATGAAGGAGCTGGGCGTCAAGAAGCTGTTCATCACGAACGACAAGCAGGTGTACGGCAGCGGCGTGGCCAAGACGACGAGCGACGCAGCGAAGCTCCGCGGGATCCAGGTGCTCGGCAACGAGGGCATCGACCCGAAGGCGCCGAACTACCGCTCGCTGGCGCAGAAGATCAAGTCGTCGGGCGCGGACGCGTTCTTCTTCGGCGGGATCGTGGACAACAACGCGGTCCAGCTGTACAAGGATGTCGGCAAGGCCCTGCCGAACGGGAAGCTCTTTGGCGACGACGGCGTGGCCATCAGCACGTTCGCGAAGCCGCTGCCGAAGGACGTCGCCGCGCGGACGTACCTCACGGTCGCGACGATCGACCCGAAGGACTACCCGCCCGAGGGCCAGAAGTTCTTCAAGGACTTCGCGAGCAGCTACAGCGGCAAGCAGCCAGAGCCGTACGCGATCTACGGGTACGAGGCGATGAGCCTCGCGCTGGACGCGATGAAGCGCGCCGGCGGCAAGTGCAACGACAAGGCCGCTGTCTCGGCCCAGGTCTACAAGACCAAGGGCAAGAAGTCGGTGCTCGGCACCTACTCGATCGACAAGGACGGCGACACGACGATCAACGACTTCGGTCGCTACCTGGTCAAGGGCGGCGCGCTGAAGTTCCAGAAGAGCGTCAAGGTCGCCAAGGACAGCAACGGGAAGCCGCTCGGAGCAGTAGGCGGCTGATTGGAGCGGGGCCCCGGGTGAATAGCCCGGGGCCCCTAGCCCCAGCACCGGTTCGGGCGTAAGCTGCGCACACACATGGAAGCCGCGTCGGCCACTGCCCCGACCGTCGCCCCTTCCGGGGGGGAGAAGGCGGCGGCCGCGCTCCGCAACTTCCTCTCGGGCTACGGCCTGATCGTCGTGCTCGTGGCGCTGCCGGTCGCATTCGGCATCAGCGACCTGACCCAGGGACACAGCCTGGCCCGGCTGGCGGGCAACCTCAAGGACGGGATCTCCAACGGCGCGATCTGGGCCCTCATCGCGCTGGGCTACACGCTCGTCTACGGAATCATCGAGCTGATCAACTTCGCCCACGGCGACGTGTTCATGCTCGGCTCGTTCACCGCGGCGGGCTTCTACGGCACGCTCGGCCTGACGGCGGGAACCGGTACGGCCGGGCTCGCCGGCGGGCTGCTGGTGGTGCTGGTGCTCTCGATGCTCGTGTGCGGCGGGCTCAACACGATGATCGAACGGGTCGCCTACCGGCCGTTGCGCGGCGCGCCCAAGCTCGCGCCGCTGATCACCGCGGTCGGGTTCTCGTTCATCCTCCAGAACGTGGGGCTGCTCTGGCACGGCGGCGCACAGCTCGGCGTGCCAGACCTGATCAACTCGCAGAAGCAGCTGGTGGACGTGGCCGGGGTGTCCATCACCCATGGCGACGTGCTGGCGATCGTCTTGACCGTCCCACTGCTGATCGCGCTGGGCGCGTTCGTTAGCCGGAGCCGGCTCGGCAAGGCCATGCGCGCGACCGCGCAGGACCCGGAGGCCGCCCGGCTGATGGGCATCAACGTGGACACCACGATCTCGGCCACGTTCATGCTCGGCGGCCTCCTGGCCGGCGCCGCGGGCCTGATCTACGCGCTGTACCAGACCACGATCTGGTTCTTCCAGGGCTTCACCGCGGGGCTGATCGCGTTCACGGCCGCGGTGATGGGCGGGATCGGCAACCTGCAGGGCGCCGTCCTCGGCGGGCTGATCATCGGCTGCGTCCAACAGATCGCCGACAACCGCATCGGAGGCGGGGCGTGGACCCCCGCCGTCGTGTTCTTCTACCTGATCATGATCATGGTCTTCAGGCCCCAGGGGCTGCTCGGAGAGCAGACGAGGGAGGCGGGCTGACCACCGCCGAGTCAGCGCCGGGCACTCGCTCTCGGCTGACCGGGCTGCCTATCTCGCGGGACCTCGCGATCGCGGGCGCCCTGTTCGTGATCGCGCTGATCCTTCCGCTGTTCTTCGCCTCGGGCAGCGCGTTCCTCGACCACGCAATCACCTCGCTCGCCTACGTGATGATGGCGTTGGGCCTGAACATCGTGGTCGGCTTCGCCGGGCTGCTCGATCTCGGCTTCGTCGCCTTCTACGCCCTCGGCGCACTGACGATCGGCTGGCTGGCTTCGGGCTTCGTGGACAAGGCCAACGGTGCCAAGGGCATCCACGTCGGCGTGTCGAGCTTCCTGGCGAACCAGCCCGGCATCCACCTGAACTTCCTGCTCGTGCTGGTGGCGGCGGTAATCGTGGCCGCCATCGCGGGCATCCTGATCGGCCTTCCCACGCTTCGGCTGCGCGGCGACTACATCGCCATCGTGACGCTGGCCTTCGGCGAGATCATCCGCGTGGTCGCGCTGAACGGCGACACGATCAAGATCCACGGTCAGCAGCTCACCAACGGCGCGCAGGGCATAACGCCGATCGACAAGGTGGACCTCCCGTTCGGGCAACCGTTCACCTCGCTCGAGCTCAGACCCTGGTACTACACGGCCCTGGCTCTGGTCGTGCTTGTGCTGTTCGTGAACTTCAGGCTGCGCGACTCGCGCCTGGGGCGCGCCTGGATCGCGGTGCGGGAGGACGAGGTGGCAGCGGCGAGCATGGGCGTTCCGCTGGTCCGCACCAAGCTGTTCGCCTACGCGACCGGCGGCGCCTTCGGCGGCATTGGCGGGGCCTTCCTGGCGTCCTACCAGAACACCGTGAACTCGGACCAGTTCCAGTTCGGCTTCTCGATCTTCATCCTCGCGATGGTCATCCTGGGCGGCCTCGGCAGCATCTGGGGTGTCGTGCTCGGCGGGGTGGTGCTGTCCCAGATCAACTTCTGGCTGATCCCCGACGTGCTGAACAGCCTGCCGTCCAAGGTCGGCCTCAACTTCGACCTGACCGAGGTCAACTTCCTCATCTTCGGCTTCCTGCTGGTGATCATGATGGTGCTGCGGCCACAGGGCCTGTTACCGGAGCGAAGACGCCAGGCCGAGCTGACCGGTGAGGTCGACGCCGGCGGCGAGACGCTGTACGAGGTCCAGGCATGACAGACGGCGCAAACGGCGCGGGGGCGGGCGACCCCATACTGGTGGCGGCTCAGGTCACGAAGGCGTTCGGCGGCCTGGTGGCGGTCGAGAGCGTGGACTTCAACATCCCGCGGAAGTCGATCGTGTCGATCATCGGGCCGAACGGAGCCGGCAAGACCACCTTCTTCAACATGCTCACCGGCCTCTACCGGCCCACCACGGGCCGGATCAGCTTCGACGGCAAGGACATCACGCGCACGCGGCCCGACCGGATCTTGAAGAGCGGCGTCGCGCGCACCTTTCAGAACATCAGGCTGTTCTCCACGATGTCCGCGCTGGAGAACGTGCTCGTGGGCCAGCACGCGCGGATGAAGGCGGGCCTGTTCGGCTCGATCATTCGGACGCCCGGCGTGCGCAAGGAGGAGAAGAGGGTCCGCGAGCGCGGGCGCGAGCTGCTCGACTACGCGGGCCTGAAGGAGAACGTCTTCGAGGAGACGGCCGCCAATCTCTCCTACGGCGACCAGCGCCGCGTCGAGATCGCGCGCGCACTCGCATCCGACCCGTCCTTGCTGCTGCTGGACGAGCCGACGGCGGGCATGAACCCGCAGGAGTCGGCGCAGCTGACCGACTTCATGGGCAGGCTGCGCGACGACCTCGGCCTGGCGATCCTGCTGATCGAGCACGACATGAAGGTCGTGATGGGCGTATCCGAGCGGATCACTGTGCTCGACCACGGCGAGAAGATCGCCGAGGGCGCGCCGCAGGAGGTCAGGAACAACAAGCGGGTCGTCGAGGCCTACCTCGGCAAGCGCGAGGGGGGCGGCGACTGATGGCGCTGCTCGAGGTGCACGAGCTGCACACCTTCTACGGCACGATCGAGGCGCTGAAGGGGATCTCGCTGGAGGTCGAGGAGGGCGAGATCGTCACGCTGATCGGCTCGAACGGCGCCGGCAAGTCCACCACGCTCCGCTCGATCTCCGGACTGACACCGCCACGCGAGGGCTCCATCCGCTTCGAGGGCCTCGAGATCGGCGAGACGCCGCCCCAGGAGATCGTGCGGTTGGGCATCTCGCAGTCCCCCGAGGGGCGCAAGGTCTTCCAGCGCATGACGGTGCGCGAGAACCTCGATCTGGGCGCCTACCTGCGCCGCGACAACGAGATCGAAAAGGATGTGAACCGCGTCTTCGACCTCTTCCCGCGGCTCAAGGAGCGGGAAAGGCAGAAGGCGGGCACGATGTCCGGGGGCGAGCAGCAGATGCTCGCGATCGGCCGCGCCCTGATGGCACAACCCAAGCTCCTGCTGCTGGACGAGCCGTCGATGGGACTGGCGCCGATCCTCGTCGAGCGCATTTACGAGACCGTCGCGGAGATCAACAAGCAGGGCACGACCATCCTGCTGGTCGAGCAGAACGCCAACTTCGCGCTCGAGGTCTCCAACCGCGCGTACGTGCTGGAGACCGGAACGGTCGCTCTCTCCGACGACGCCGACAAGCTGATGGACAACCCCGACGTGCAGAAGGCGTACCTGGGCGCGTGACGGTGCTCGCGGTCATCGGCCCGAAGGCCCTCTACCTCACGTTCGTGTGGCTGTTCTCGGCCACCGCCGCGTCGTGGCTGTCAGAGCGCAAGGGCTATGGCGAGCGGCCGGGGCTGGCCGCCGGGCTCCTGCTCAGCGCGATCGGCGTAATCGTCTGGCTGGTCTGGCCCGCGAAGCCGGACTCGCGCTGGAAGCTGCTGGGTGCCTTCCGGAGCGGCGACAAGACACTGGCCGAGGCGCGAGCAGAGGAGTCCGCCTCCGGCCACGGCGGCGGTTGAGGGACCAGAAGCAGGTCGGATTCTTCGAGAAGGCCGGCGTCTGGCTGGGAATCTGGACTGGGCCCAAGGGCGTCGACATCCAGCGCCCGCCGCGGCGGAAGGTGGCGGCCGTTACCGCGGCCGTGCTCGTCGCCCTCGGCGTGATCGCCGCCATCGTCGTGCCGCCGCTCCAGCGCGGCAAGCGCGCGGGTGAGCGGCGCGATCGGGCCCAGCAGGCCGCCGAGGTTCGCCGCGAGGAGGCACAGCTGCGGGTGGACCAGCGACTTCAGCTCGCCAGCGGACACCGGCCCGCCGGCGCCGACAGCCCCGCGCTGCGGCGCAGGGCGCGGGGCCAGTTGGAGCAGGCGATCATGCGCGACGCCCGCGCGCGGGTGAGGAGCCGCACGCTCGACGGCCCCGTCTCGAATACGGCCTGCGAGCCGTCCACCGGCCGGGAGGAGACCAACCTGCGCAGCCCGACGGGGCTGTACAAGTGCATCGTGGTCACCGGCGCCATCGAGAAGTCCCAGCGCAACTTCTCCGCCACCGTCGGCTACCCGTTCGTCGCGACGATCGACTATCGCCGCTTCGGCTTCGCCTGGTGCAAGACAAACCCGCGACCGGGCGAGCAGGCCGGGCACGGGCTGGCTCGGGTGCTGCTCGACCGGCGCTGTGCGGGACGCCTGCGCCCTGTGCTCTAGGTGGCGCGCTTCAGGGCGTCCTCTAGGTCCGGCCGCCGGAACTCGTAGCCCAGCTCGGTGAGCCGCTTCGGCACGGCTCGTACGCCGGTTGTCACGATCGTGGCCATGTCGCCGTACAGCAGCTTCACCGCGAAGCCCGGCACCGGCGCGACGGCAGGCCGCTTCAGCACGCGGCCGAGCGTCTGGGACAGCTCCTTGTTGGTCACCGGCTCGGGCGCCGACAGGTTCAGCGGCCCCGAGGCGCCCTCCTCGTGGAGCGCGAAGGCCAGCGCGCCGACCACGTCGTCGAGGTGGATCCAGGGCACGTACTGCCTGCCGCCCGCCACGGGCCCGCCCACGCCCAGCTTGAAGAAGGGCAGCATCTTCTCGAGCGCCCCGCCGTCCGGGGCGAGCACCACGCCCGTGCGTGTGATCGCAACGCGCAGGCCGAGCCGCTCGGCGTCGTGCGCCCGGGCCTCCCAGTCGCGTGTCACGCCCGCCAGGAAGTCGCTTCCGCTCGGCTCCGACTCGTCCACGCGCTGGTCGCCGCGCGGCCCGTACCAGCCGCTGGCCGACTGCGACACCAGCACGCCCGGGCGCTCCGCGTCCGGAAGGTCGCGCAGCGCGGCGACGAGGTTGCCGGTGGCCAGCACCCGCGAGTCGCGGATCTCGCGCTTGGCCTCGTCCGACCAGCGCTGGGCGACAGGCTCGCCGAGCAGGTGCACCACGCCGTCGCGGCCGCTCAGCGCGGAACGCGGCGGTGGCTCCTGCTTGGGCTCGCGCCAGTTCTCGGCATCCACGCCGCCCTGGAACGTCTCGCGAGCGCGGCCGGCATCGCGCGAAAGCACCGTGACCTGGTCGCCGCGCTCGCGCAGCTCGTCCACGAGCGCACGCCCGATCACGCCGGTGGCGCCGGTGACCGTGACCTTCACGTCGGGGACCTCCTAGCTCGGGGCAGGTTGAGCGACAGCGGCCGCTACGGGCACGGTCGCTCGCGAGGCGCCGGTGCGCTCCGCTTCCTCGGCTACGGCTCGCGCGACCGCACGGCTCACTTCGCGGTTGAAGACGCTCGGGACGATGTAGTCCTCGTCGAGCTCGTCGTCGGCCACCGTGCCGGCGATGCCGCGTGCTGCGGCGACCTTCATCTCGTCGGTGATCGTGGGCGCGCGCACGTCGAGGGCGCCGCGGAAGATGCCCGGGAAGGCCAGCACGTTGTTGATCTGGTTCGGGTAGTCGGAGCGGCCGGTGGCCATCACCCGCGCTACGTGTGCTGCGTCCTCCGGCCTGACCTCGGGGTTCGGGTTGGCCATGGCGAACACGAACGGGTCGGGGTTCATCTTCTCGAGGTCGCGGGCCGAGATGATGCCGGGCCCGGACAGGCCCACGAACAGGTCCGTGCCCTCGATCACGTCGTTGGGCGAGCCGGAGCGCCGGTTCGGGTTGGTGTGCTCGGCCAGCCAGGTCTTCGGCGCGTTCATCGAGCCGGCCTCGTAGTCCTCGCGGCCCGAGTGGATGGCGCCGAAGCGGTCGCAGGCCACGATGTCGGTCACGCCGGAGCTCATCATGATCTTCGCCACCGCCACGCCGGCGGCGCCCGCGCCGACCATGCAGACCTGGAGGTCCTCCATGCGGCGGCCGGTCAGCCGGCAGGCGTTGATGAGCGCGGCCAGCGTCACGATCGCCGTGCCGTGCTGGTCGTCGTGGAAGACCGGGATGTCGAGCTCCTCCTGCAGCCGCTGCTCGATCTCGAAGCAGCGCGGCGAGGAGATGTCCTCGAGGTTGATGCCGCCGAACGTGGGGGAGATGCGGATCACGGTCTCCACGATCTCGTCCGGATCCTTGGTGTTCAGGCAGATCGGGAAGGCGTCGACGTCGCCGAACTCCTTGAACAGCATCGCCTTGCCCTCCATCACGGGCATGGCGGCTTCCGGGCCGATGTCACCAAGGCCGAGCACGGCCGTGCCGTCGGACACTACCGCCACGGTGTTCGCCTTGATCGTGTACTTGAACGCCTTCTGGCGGTTCTCGGCGATCGCCGTGCAAACGCGCGCGACACCGGGCGTATAGGCCATCGAGAGGTCGTCGCGCGACTTCAGCGGCAGGTTCAGCCCCGTGTGGATCTTGCCGCGGCGGTGGACCTCGAAGGTGCGGTCGATGATCTCGTCGATGCGCACCCCGCGCACCGCCTGCACGGCCGAGATGACCTCGCCGCGGTGGTGCGAGCTGGAGCACTCCACCGTGATCTCGCGCAGCATGCTGCCGTGGCGTGCCTCGACGGCGTCGACCCCGAGGATGGCCCCGCCGGCGCGCGAGATTGCCGCGGTGACCTTGCCGAGCACGCCGCCCGGTCGCTGCGGCAGCTCCACGCGCAGCGTCAGCGAGAACTGGGCGGAGGTTCCGGCCATGAGGCCAAGCATAAGGAGGCGGTGACGCTAGGGTGAAACGGTGGCTGCCGAGACGCCCCGCGAGCTCTTCCTGATCGACGGAAACAGCCTCGTCTACCGCGCCTTCTTCGCGCTCCCAGAGACGATCGCGACGTCGAAGGGCTTCCCCACCAACGCCATCTTCGGGTTCGCCTCGATGCTCGTAAAGATCCTCACCGAGCACGGCCAGAACCCGACGCTGGTGGTCTGGGACGCCGGCATGTCGGGCCGCGACAAGGTCTCCGAGGATTACAAGGCCGGGCGCCGTGAGCGCCCCGACATGCTGCGCGAGCAGTGGCCCCACCTGCACCCGCTGGTGGACGCCTTCGGCTACACGAACGTGAAGGTGGACGGCTACGAGGCCGACGACGTGATCGCCACGCTGGCCGAGCAGGCCAAGGCCAAGGGCATCCCCGTGATGGTGGTGACCGGCGACCGCGACCTGTTCCAGCTGATCGGCGACGGCGTGCGCGTGATGGCCACCAGCCGCGGCATCACAGAGACGAAGGTCTACGACCGCGAGGCGGTGATCGACCGCTACGGCATCCCGCCCGAGCTGGTGCCGGACTTCACCGGCCTGAAGGGCGACACCTCGGACAACATCCCGGGCGTGCCAGGCATCGGCGAGAAGACGGCCTCGACGCTGCTCCAGGAGTGGGGTGACCTCGAGGGCGTCCTGTCGAACGTGGAGAACATCTCGGGCGCCAAGCGCAAGGAGAACCTGACCCAGCACGCCGGGGACGCGCGGATGTCGAAGCAGCTGGCGACGGCCGTGCGGGACATCGAGCTCGACGTGGACCTGGACGCGGCGGTGGCCCGCGAGCCCGACCGCTCGCGTTTGCGCGAGGTGTTCCGCGAGTTCGAGCTGCGCGACCCGCTGCGGCGCCTGGAGGAGGCGCTGGGCGACGAGGAGCAGGCGGCCCCGCGCGAGCGCCCGGCCGAGCAGATCGAGGTGCGCGCCCGGCGCGTGCAGGCCGCGGATCTCGCCTCGCTGAAGGGCGACCACGCCACGCTGGTGGCCGAGAAGCCCGAGCCGCCGGAGGGCGAGCTGGACCTGGGCGACACGCCACTCGAGTTCGCCGCCTACGCCGGCGGCCGCGAGGTGCTGGTGGGCGAGGCTGAGACGCTGGCGGCGGTGGCGCTCGCGTGGGGCGACAAGCCGCTGGTCACGCACGACTGGAAGAGCGCGGTGCACCGCCTGGGCGCCGCCGCGGCGCTGCCGCTCGAGCACGACACGCTGGTGGCCGCCTACCTGATCGACCCGGCCCGGCGCGGCTACCCGCTGGAGGAGCTGACCACCGACGAGGGGCTGGGCGCGAGCGTGGACGGCGCGAACGGCGTGGCGGTGCAGGCGGTGACCACTCGCGCGCTGGCCGAGCGCCAGGCGGTGCGGCTCGAGGAGGACGGCCTGACGCGCCTGTTCCGGGAGATCGAGCTGCCGCTCGTGGACGTGCTGATCGACATGGAGCGCGCCGGCGTCAGGCTCGACGTGGAGCGGATCCGCGAGATCAGCGAGCGGCTAGGCAAGCTCGCCGACAAGCTGGAACGGCGCATCTGGGAGCTGGCCGGCGGCGAGTTCACGATCGGCTCTCCGCAGCAACTGGGCGAGGTGCTGTTCAACCAACTCGGGCTGTCGAAGAAGCGGCGCGGCAAGACCGGCTTCTCCACGGACGCGCGCGTGCTGCAGGCCATCCGGGACGAGCACGAGATCGTGCCGCTGATCGAGGAATGGCGCGAGCTCACCAAGCTGAAGTCCACCTATCTCGACGCCTTCCCGGACCTGATCGACGAGGACGGGCGCCTGCACACCACCTTCAACCAGACGGCCGCCACCACCGGGCGCCTGTCCAGCACCGACCCGAACCTGCAGAACATCCCGATCCGCACCGAGCAGGGCCGCGAGATCCGCGCCTGCTTCATCGCCGGCGAGGGCACCAAGCTGATCTCGGCGGACTACTCGCAGGTCGAGTTGCGGCTGCTGGCCCACATCGCCGGCGAGGAGGTGCTGAAGGACATCTTCCGGCGCGGCGAGGACGTGCACACGGCCACCGCGGAGGAGATCCTCGGTGGCAGGCCCGATCCGGGCACGCGCTCGAAGGCCAAGATGGTCAATTACGGGATCGTCTACGGGCTGTCGGCGTACGGGCTGGCCGACCGGCTGCAGATCCCCCAGGACGAGGCGCAGGAGTTCATCGACCGCTACCTGGAGCGCTTTCCCGAGGTGGCGCGCTTCATCGAGGAGACCATCGAGAAAGCCTCGACCGACGGCTACGTGAGCACGCTGTTCGGCCGCATCCGGCGCATCCCCGAGCTGCGCGCGCGCCAGCGCCAGACTCGGCTGCTGGGCGAGCGGCTGGCGGTGAACATGGTCATCCAGGGCACCGCGGCGGACATCATCAAGGTGGCGATGCTGCGCTGCCGCGACCACCTGCGCGCGGACGGGCTGTCCACGCGGCTGGTGCTGCAGATCCACGACGAGCTGCTGTTCGAGGCGCCCGAGGACGAGGTCGAGCTGGCCTCGCAGATAGTGCGCCGTGAGATGGCCAACGCCTTCGAGCTCGACCCGCCGCTGGGCGTCGACCTCGGCGTGGGCGACAACTGGCTGGAGGCCAAATAGGCATGGACAAGCAGGGGGTAGCGGTCGCCGCGACGGTCGTCGCGGGCGGCTTCATAGCGCTGCAGGCGCCGATCAACGCCGGGCTCGGCGGAAAGGTCGGCAAGCTGCCGGCCGCCACCGTGTCGTTCACGATCGGCACGATCGTGCTCATCGCGATCACGCTGCTGTTCGCCGGCGGCTTCGGAAACGTGGGGGAGGCGCGCCACCTGTCCTGGTACTACCTGCTGGGCGGCGTGCTGGGCGCGATCTACGTGACCACCGCGCTGATCGCGGTGCGAACGCTGGGCGCCGGCGGCGTCACGGGCGCGACGATCGCCGGCCAGCTGGCCATGTCGGTCACGCTCGACAAGCTCGGCGTGCTGGGCCTCGCCCAACGGGACATCACGCCATCCCGGCTGGTGGGCATCGTGCTGCTCGTGGCGGGCACGTTCCTGGTTGTGGCGAAGTAGAATCGCGCCAGCTTTGGCCGACACCTTCTACCAGCTGGATGACGAGCCGCAGGGCGGGCCCCCTCGGCGCTACGAGGACCGCAACAACCGCTTCCGCGAGATCGCGGCCGCCGTGCTGGCCTTGAGCGGCGGCCTGGCGCTGCTCTTCCTCTTCTTCGCCGCGATCGGGGCGATCGACATCGGCAACTCGACCGGTCTCGTCATCGCCGCGCTGGTCTTCGCTTTGATCTGGTCGATCGGCGCCTGGGTGCGCTGGCGCTCGGGCGAGAGCACCACCCGCATCACCCGCGCGGACCGCGAGCGCCGCGGTTTTTAACGAGAACGATCGCGCTTCCGCAGTCCGCTCCCAGGCCGGCCGCGTCCACCGCGTTGCCCCGCGCCCCGAAGGCCACCGGGTTTCGAGCGGGCTCGCCAGACCTCAGCGTCCTGGAGATCGACCGCAAGCTCGGCCGCGCCTTCGACGGGCTGCTCGTGCTGCCCGCGCCCACCGACCCCAGCCGCATGGCGAAGCTCGACAAGGCCGCCTACGACAAGGTCTTCGCCCGCCTGAAGGCCGCCGTCGGCGGTCTGGTGCTGGACTGCGGCACCGGGCTGCAGGAGCCCTCGGCTCGAGCGGCCATCGAGGCCGCCGACCAGATCGTGCTGGTATCCGACTCCGAGCCCTCCACCGCCAGCCTCGTGGCGGAGGCCGGCCAGCTGCTCAGGCGCGTGGGCCCGCCCATGTACCTGCTGGTGAACAAGCTCCCGAGCAAGAAGGAGCAGCGGCTCGACGTGGACATGCTCTCGCGCGCGGTGCCCGACGCGCGGGCGCTGATCACCGTGGACGCGGACCCGAAGAACGCGTCAGCGCTCGCCGCCGGCGACTGGAGCTGGGACGACGCTCCCGACAGCTGGAACCGCTCCCTGCGCGAGCTGGCCGTCGTGATGGTGGCGGACTGGCCGGGGCTCGGGCTGGCGACCTGAGGGCGGCGGGGCGATCCGCAGGTAGTGCCCGAACGACCAGCGCACGAAAGGCTCCCACTCGATGCCCTTGAGCGCCCGCGCGAGCACGCGCGGCGGCACCCTGGGCACCAGCCGCTGGGCGCCCAGCATGGCCTCGAACTTCCACTTGTGTGAGGCGCTGAAGGCGCCGTAGCGCCTGAGTGCCTGCGCGGCGGTCTGGCGCCCCGCGAGCGCCTCGCGCAGCTCGCGGCCGCAGGCGATCCCGAAGTAGAAGGCGGTACGGATGCCCTCCGCGGTCAGCGGCAGGCAGTGCCCGGCCGAGTCGCCCACGAAGAAGACGCCGTCCTCGGTGGCCTCGCGCAGCTTGTGGGGAATCCAGTTGCCCTGGTAGCGCACGGCTTCGGAGCCGACGTCGCGGGCCAGCTCCACCGTGCTGTCCTTGACGTGGTAGCGGGGGTCGAAGGAGCCGACCCCGATGCGCAGCTCGCCGCCCGCCGGGAAGCTCCAGCCGTAGCCCGCGGGCACGTAGGAGCGGTCGATCCAGATGGCCATTTCGTCGCCGCTACCCGACGGGTGCACCTCGAGTCCGCGCGAGAGCGGCGCGGCCGGCGGCTGGAAGCCGCTGCCGCCGAGCACCCGCCGCCAGCCCAGCGCGTCGACGATCAGCGGGGCGCTCAGGTCGCCGCGGTCGGTGTGCACCACGTCACCGGTGCGCCCGTCGACCTTGGCGGTCTCGAACTCGCAGTCGGACTGCTTCTGGAGCAGGCGGCACAGCTCGCGGTAGTCGAACGTCGAGAAGGTAAAGGGCAGCTTGAGGCGGGAGGTGCCGTGCGGCGTGTGCACGACGAGCTCGGGGAAGGTCTGGCGCAGTGAGCCCATCAGGCCCATCGCGCGCAGCCAGTCCGTAGGGATTCCGCAGGCCGAGGTCTGCCGCTCGCCCACCTCGTAGCGGTCGAGCATCATCACGCGCGCGCCCGAGCCGGCCAGCTCGCGGGCCACGGCGAGCCCGGCGAAGCTGGCGCCGCAGATGAGCACATCCCAATCTCCGGATAGCGAAGTGCGGGCGGCGCCCCGCGTCGTGGCTCGCTTCGCCATGGCGGCAGAGTAGCTACCCTTGTCGCCTTCGTGCCGGAAGCAGACACGCTTACACAGCCCCGGCCCGTCGAAGGATCAGATGGCTATCTGATCGAGGTCGACGGGCAGATCGTCCCTAACTACGACGCCACCCTTGTCCCCTTCGAGGAGGGCGACGTCGTCACGGGCAAGGTCGTGCGCATCGACCAGGACGAGGTCCTGGTGGACATCGGCTACAAGTCCGAGGGTGTCATCCCGCAGAACGAGCTCTCGATCCGCAAGTCCGTGGATCCCGGCGAGGAGGTCGAGCTCGGCGAGGAGGTCGACGCCCTCGTCCTCACCAAGGAGGACCAGGACGGCCGGCTGGTGCTGTCGAAGAAGCGCGCCCGCTTCGAGAAGGCCTGGCGCCGCATCGAGGGCGCCGCCGAGTCGGGCGAGCCGGTCGAGGGCAACGTGATCGAGGTCGTCAAGGGCGGCCTGATCATCGACCTCGGGGTGCGCGGCTTCCTGCCCGCCTCGCTGGTTGACATCCGCCGCGTGCAGAACCTCGACGAGTTCCTCGGCCAGAAGATCGAGTGCAAGGTCATCGAGTTGAACCGCTCCCGCAACAACGTGGTGCTCTCGCGCCGCGCGGTGCTGGAGGAGGAGCGCAAGGAGGTGCGGCAGCAGATCCTCGACCGCCTGCAGCCGGGCATGGTCGTGGAGGGCGCGATCTCCAACATCGTGGACTTCGGGGCGTTCGTCGACCTCGACGGCATCGACGGCCTGATCCACATCTCAGAGCTGTCGTGGAGCCACGTCAACCACCCCTCCGAGATCCTCTCGATCGGCCAGACCGTGCCGGTGAAGGTGCTCGACATCGACCGCGAGCGGCAGCGCATCTCGCTGGGCCTCAAGCAGACCCAGGAGGACCCGTGGCAGCGGGTGATCGACACCTACCGCGTCGGCGACGAGCTGGACGGCAAGGTCACCAAGGTCGTCACCTTCGGCGCGTTCGTGGAGATCATGGACGGCGTCGAGGGGCTCGTGCACATCTCCGAGCTGGCCCACCACCACGTCGAGAACCCGCGCGAGGTCGTGGAGCCGGGCCAGGAGGTGCGGGTGAAGATCCTCGAGATCGACTCCGAGCGCCGCCGCCTGTCGCTCAGCGTCAAGCGCGTGGAGGCCAACCAGGTCCCGCTGCGCGACGGCGCGGGAGCGGGCGGTCCCGGGGAGCCCGGCGAGGCCGGCGACCTGGAGAACGTGCCGGAGCTGGGCCTCTCGCAGGACGTGTTCGCGGGCCCGCAGATCGAGGGCGCCGAGGACCTGCGCGCCGCGGTCGAGAACCAGGAGGCCCAGGCGGCCGAGCAGGCCGCAGCGGCGGAGGCCGCGCCGGCCGAGGACGCCGCGCCCGCTGAGGATGCCGCGCCTGCTGAGGACGCCCCCGCCGAGGAGCCCGCTCCCGCCGAGGAGCCCGCGCCCGCCGAGGCCGGGCCCGCCGAGGACGCCGCTCCCGCCGAGGACGCCGCTCCCGCCGAGGACGCCGCACCTTCCGAGGAGCCCGCTGGGGAAGAGCCCGCTCCGGACGCAGCCGCTCCGGACGAGCAGGACGAGACCGGCCCCTAGATGGAGGCCCGGGCAGCCCGGGTCCCCTTCGTAGGCCTGACCGGCGGCCTTGGCGCCGGCAAGTCCGAGGCCCTGCGCGCGCTCGGCGAGCTGGGCGCCGCCACGCTCTCCACGGATGCCGTGGTGCACGAGCTGCTCGACACGGACGAGCTGCGCGACGCACTGGTGGCCCGCCTCGGCGCCGACATGGCTCCGGGCGGCCGGGTGGACCGCTCCGCCGTGGCCGAGCGCGCCTTCGGGGAGAAGGAGCACCGCGAATGGCTGGAGGGCCTGCTCTGGCCCCGGGTAGGGGAGCGGGTGATGAGCTGGAAGGCAGAGATGGAGGTGGCCGACCCGCCGCCTGTCGCCGCCGTGGTCGAGGTGCCGCTGCTCTTCGAGGCGGGGATGGAAGACGCCTTTGACCACACCCTGGCGGTGATCGCCGAGGAGTCGGTCAGGGAGGAGCGGGCCGGCGCCCGCGGTCACACCGCGCTGGCCTCGAGGACAGGCCGCCAGCTGCCACAGGCGGAAAAGGCGGAACGAGCGGACTTCGTGGTCCGGAACGATGGGTCGCTCGATGAGTTGAAGGAGTCGTTGACCTCCTTCCTTGGCACGATAGGAGCAGCGTGAGTTCAGCCGCTGCCCACTCGAGGGCTCGTCCCGCCCGACGCCGGCGCCGCCCCCGCGCCGCGGTCCGCCGCAGGCGGCTGACGCTCCTTGCCCTGCTGGCGGTGCTCGCCGGAGGAGGGATCATGGTGGCCGCCGGCATCGGCCCGCTCGGAAACGCCGTGCGTGAGCTCACGCTGCCGCTGCGCCACGAGGACATCATTCGCCAGCAGGCGCGCGCGAAGGGCCTCGACCCGGCGCTGATCGCCGGGGTCATCTACGAGGAGTCCCGCTTCCGCGACCAGACCTCGCACGCCGGCGCGCGCGGCCTGATGCAGATCACGCCGGCCACGGCCAGGTTCATCGCGCGGGACTCGGGCGGCACCGCCTTCACGCACGAGGACCTCGCCACGCCCCAGATCAACATCGCCTACGGCGCCTACTACCTGCGCTACCTGATGCGCCGCTACAACGGCAACGAGACGCTGGCAATCGCGGCGTACAACGCGGGGGAGACCAACGTGAGCCGCTGGCTCGTGCGCGCCGGCGGCCCGGACAACTTCGACTACACGCGGGACATACCGTTCATGGAGACGCGCCAGTACGTGGGCAACGTGCTGCTCCGCCGTGGGCAGTACCGCGACCACTACGGGAAGGAGCTCGGGCTCTGACGGCGAGGATCGGGATGCTCCTGCTGCACCCAGGCAGGCCGGCCGACCAGGAGGCCCTCACCAAGCTGGCTGAGGCGCTGCCCGATGACGAGGTGGGAGAGCCCGACGAGCTCGGCGTGTTCGAGGTCTCTGTTAGCGCCGAGGACCAGGAGGGCGCACTGCGCAAGGTGTGGGACGCCGTGGCCGCATCCGGCACGGACGACCACATCGTGTTCATGGAGCACCCCGAGCTGCCCGACCCGTGGCGCCGCTTCAGCGGCGCTCCGCGCTAGCCGCTCAGGCGGCCGGCAGCCTGCCCTCGAAGACGACCTCGAGCGAGTCGCGCACCTTGAGCGCGCCCATCAGGCCGCGATAGGGCTTGATCCCGAAGTCGCTCTGGACGAGCTCGGTGGCGGCCGTGAGCTCGCCGCCGGGGGCGATCCGCAGGTCGAAGCTGACCGGGTGCGTGGCGCCCGCCATCGTCAGCTCGCCGCGCACCTCCAGCCGGCCGTCGCCGCCGCCCGCCTCGACCGCGCTCGACCGGAAGGCGATCGGCTCGTTGCCCAGCACCTTGCCGTCGATGTTCTTGCGGATCTCCCGGCGATCCCTGTCCGACAGCGGCTTCACCCCCCGCAGTCCCTCGCGGGGATGCAGCGAGCCCGGGTCGGCGTTCAGCTCGAGGCGCGACTGGGACGGGTCGCCGGCGAGCTCTAGCACGGCGTCCCACCGCTGGACCTCGATGATCAGGTCGTGGCCGGCCTTAGCCGCGACTCCCTCGCGGTAGGTCTTCACGGTGAGGCTGGCGTCGCCCGGGCCGAAGCTGTGGGTCCCTGCAGGGGTGCCCATGACGCGATCCTACGCCTCTCCGTGGGTCAGCGCACGGCGATCTCGCCGCCGAGCGCGAAGGGCGGGACCAGCTCGATGCGGTCGCCACTCCAGAAGCGGCCGGGGTCGTACCAACTCGCCGGCCGCCGGTTGGGCAGCAGGCCCATGTGCTGGTAGGTGGTGGCCACGAGCTCAGCGCAGTAGACGGCCTCACGGGAGGAGGCGCGGCGCTTCACGCGGGCCGTGGCCCACTGGAGCACCAGCCCGCCGGTGGTGGGGAAGGGCCGCCCGTAAGCGCTCGATGACCTCCATCACGCGGTCCTCGTGACGGCGCTCGATCTTGCCCTCGAGCTGGCGCACCCAGGCGTCCTGGCGGTAGCGCTCCCGCCACGTCCGCACGGCTTCGCGCAGCACGTGCAGCTGCACCCCGCGCTGGCGCTCCCCGGTCCAGACGTCCGGCAGCGATCGTCCGAGCTCCGCGTGCCAGAGCAGCGGCGGCAGGTCGTCGATCGCCACGACCATGCCCACGTGGTTGACGGGGCTGTTGGTGCCGAGCCGGATGGCCACGTCGGCCAGCGAGCGGCCGCGAAACAGCCAGATGTCCCCGGTCGACGCCGTGGCCAGGGCGTCGTCGAGCGCCAGGGTCGCGTCGTTCACCGGCCGTAACCTACGGACCGTGGACGTACCCTGGAAGCTGATCGGGGCGGCCGGCCTCGCGGGAGTGGCCGCCACCGGCGTGGTGGTGGCGCGCAGGCGCCGCGCCCAGCAGGACTACGACCCAGCGGAGCTGAGGGCGCGTCTGCACCGGCGATTTGAGGATGGCAAAACGCGTCCCTTAGCGCGCGATTAATGGCACACCGCGTCCTCTAGCGCGCGACTAAATGGCACACCGCGTCCTCTAGCGCGCGACTAGATCGACGTGCTGCCCGCGGCCACACGTGCCCCCGACCCCACCGGCGAGGGCCCGGAGATCGTCAACTCGCCACCCGGTTGCGTAGGGGGCGCGTGTGGCCGCGGGCAGGAGGCTTGTCCGGACACGCGCTAAGGGACGCGTTACTGGCATCCCTCCCTGCTAGCTTCGCTAGAGGTGCCGAAGTTCAAGATGAATCCCGCCTACCGCCCGGTCGCTGACCAGCCCAAAGCACGCGACGAGCTGTCGGCCGGGGTCGAGGAGGGCGACCGCTTCCAGACGCTGCTCGGCGTGACCGGCTCGGGCAAGACGGCCACGATGGCGTTCGCGATCGAGCAGACGCAGCGGCCGGCGCTCGTGATCGCGCACAACAAGACGCTCGCTGCCCAGCTCTGCAACGAGTTCCGTGAGTTCTTCCCGGACAACTCGGTCGAGTACTTCGTCTCCTACTACGACTACTACCAGCCCGAGGCGTACGTCCCGGCTCAGGACCTCTACATCGAGAAGGACTCGTCGATCAACGACGAGATCGACCGGCTGAGGCACAGCGCCACCTCGGCGCTGTTCGCCCGCCGCGACGTGATCGTGGTAGCCAGCGTGTCCTGCATCTTCGGACTGGGCTCGCCGGACAAGTACGACGCCCAGGTGGTTGTGCTGAAACGGGGCGAGATGGCGGACCGCGACGCGATCCTGCGCAAGCTCGTGGACAACCAGTACACCCGCAACGACCAGGCCCTCGGGCGCGGCTCGTTCCGGGTTCGAGGCGAGACGCTGGAGGTCTTCCCGGCCTACGCTGAGACCGCCTACCGCGCGGTTTTCTTCGGGGACGAGATCGAGCAGGTGCAGCAGTTCGACCCGCTCACCGGCGAGGTGCTCCAGGAGCTCGAGCACGCCGGCATCTGGCCGGCGACCCACTACGCCACGGACAGGCCCACGATCGAGCGCTCGCTGGTCGAGATCCGCGACGAGCTGGACGCCCGCACCAAGGAGCTCGAGGACCAGGGCAAGCTGCTGGAGTCCCACCGGCTGCGCCAGCGCACGCAGTTCGACATGGAGATGCTGCGCGAGCTGGGCTTCTGCAACGGGATCGAGAACTACTCGCGCATCCTCGACGGGCGCAAGCCCGGCGAGCGGCCCTACTGCCTGATCGACTTCTTCCCCGAAGACTTCGTCTGCTTCATCGACGAGTCGCACCAGACGGTGCCCCAGATCGGCGGCATGTATGAGGGCGACCGCTCGCGCAAGCAGACGCTCGTGGAGTACGGCTTCCGCCTGCCGAGCGCGCTCGACAACCGGCCGCAGACCTTCGAGGAGTTCCTGGAGCGCACGCCGCAGATGGTGTTCGTGTCGGCCACGCCGGGCGACTTCGAGCAGAACCACTCCAGCCGCATCGTCGAGCAGATCGTGCGCCCGACCGGCATCGTGGATCCGGCGGTGGACGTGCGCGAGACCAAGAACCAGATCGACGACCTGATGAACGAGATCAAGGCGCGCACCGAGATCGGCGAGCGCGCGCTGGTGACCACGCTCACCAAGAAGATGGCCGAGGACCTCACCGACTACCTGCTCGAGTACGGCTTCCGGGTGCGCTACCTGCACTCGGAGATCGACACGCTCGAGCGGATCCAGATCATCCGCCAGCTGCGCCTGGGTGAGTTCGACGTGCTGGTGGGGGTGAACCTGCTGCGCGAGGGTCTCGACCTGCCGGAGGTGTCGCTGGTGGCGATCCTCGACGCCGACAAGGAGGGCTTCCTGCGCGGGGAGACCTCGCTGATCCAGACGATCGGCCGGGCGGCCAGGAACGTGCGGGGCACGGTGATCATGTACGCCGACAAGGAGACCAAGGCGATGCGCACGGCCATCAGCGAGACCGACCGCCGGCGCGTGATCCAGGTGGCTTACAACGAGGAGCACGGCATCACGCCGGAGACGGTCCGGAAGGGCATCTCCGACATCACTGACTTCCTGGCGCTCGAGTCGAAGGTGCCGAGCTCGGGCCGCACCCGCCGCATGCGCGAGACGCAGGGCATGTCGGCGGAGGAGATCTCGAAGATCATGGTCGAGCTGGAGGAGGAGATGCTGGCCGCCGCGGACGACCTGCGCTTCGAGTACGCGGCCAAGCTGCGCGACGAGATCAAGGCGCTTCGCCGCGAGCTCGACGAGCTCGAGGGCAGCGGTCCCGCGGGCGACAGCTTGCGCGGTGAGCCCACGGCGTAGGCCGCTGGGGTACGCTGCGGCGAAATGGAGCTTCAACGCAGGGCAATTCTGAAAAAGGACTTCTCCACGGCACGGCGGGGATACGACCCCGCCGAGGTGGACGCGCACCTCGCTGAGATAGCTGACGCCGTGGAGGACATGCGCGGCACGAGCACGGCCGGCGCGGCCGCCAAGCGCGTGCAGGCGATCGTGGAGGCGGCTGAGCGCAGCGCCCAGGAGATCGAGACCGAGGCGCAGGCGGAGGCCGAGCAGCGCCGCGACCAGGCGTCCGAGATCCGCACCGCCGCCGAGGAGCAGGCCGAGCGGGTACGCCGGCGCGCGCAGGAGCAGGCCGACACGGCCCGCACGCGGGTGCAGTCGGATGCCGCTGCCGGCCTGGAGCGCGCCGCCGAGGCCGAGCGCCTGCTGAAGGAGGCCGGCGGCGAGCTCGACCGCCTTCGCTCCGCGCTGTCGAAGCTGCGTGGAACGCTCGAGCAGCCGGTCGACAAGGTCGAGGTGGAGGCCGACGCCAAGGGCGAGCCTGCCGAGCCCAAGGCCGAGGCGCCCAAGGGCACGAGGCGCCGCCGCGAGGCGCAGGCAAGGGCCGCCGAGGAGCAGGCCGCCGAGGAGGAGGCCTCCAAGCAGGAGTCAGCCTCGGACCAGGCCGAGCCGGCCACCGCCCACGCCGAGCTGCCGGAGGCCGACGAGCCGGTCGAGGAGACCCAGGAGTCGCCCGCCGAGGCCGCCCACGACGCCGCGCCGCAATCCAACAAGAGCGGACAGCCCAAGGACGGCGCGGAGGGGGCGCGGCTGATCGCCCTCAACATGGCCCTGAACGGGACCCCCCGCGAGGAGACCCAGCGCTACCTCGCCGAGAACTTCGAGCTGGACGACCTCGACGGCCTGCTCAACGAGGTCTATTCCGGCTAGCTAGCTGCGGCGGCCAGGCCGCGCAGCACCAGCAGATCCTCTTCGTGCTCGCCCATGGCGAGCAGGCCCTGCCGCTCCAGCTCCGGCGCCCGTGCGCGCATGAGGGGCCCCAGCGGGCCGCGCCGCCGCGCCACGACATCGGCTTCGAGGCCGCTGGCGCGCAGCCGCTCCAGCGTGGCTCCCTCGCCGCAGAGCGACGAGTGCACGATCAGCGCCACGCCGCCCGGCCGCAGGCGGACCGGCAGCTGCTCGCAGAGCCGGTCGATCAGCGCGCGCCCGTCGCCGCCGCCGTCCCAGGCGGCCCGCGGGCCGTGCGCGCCGGGGCCGGCGTCGGGCGCCGGCACGTAGGGCGGGTTGGACACGATCAGGTCGAAGCGCTCGCCGGCGACGGGCTCGCAGAGGTCGCCGTGCAGCACCCGCACGCGGGCGCCGTTCAGGCGCGCGTTTAGCCGCGCGCCCAGAACCGCCCGCCACGAGGCGTCCACGGCGGTCACCCGGCCGGCCCCAGCCTGCCAGGAGGCGATCGCCAGCGCCCCGCTGCCGGTGCACACGTCCAGCACCGAGCCGCCGTGCAGCCCCGGCTCCGCGCGCAGCTGATCGGCGAGCAGCCACGTGTCCGAGAGGGGCGAGAACACCCCGGCGGGCGTGAACAGTCGCATCCCGGGCCTCGTATCCTTGCCGCGCGGCGCGAAACATGAGCTCAGACCCTCCCGATCCAGAGCGCGCCCCCGCGCCGCCGACCGCCGAATCGATGCGCGCGGCCTTCGACGGCGTGCGCGAGCCGCTCACGCTGGGCCTCGAGGAGGAGCTGATGCTGCTCGACCCGGACACGCTCGCGCTGGCGCCGGTCGGGCACGCCGTGATCGCCGAGCTCGACGGCGACCCGCGCTTCAAGCTCGAGCTGCCGGCCTCGCAGGTCGAGATCGTGACCACGCCCGTCTCGGACGTGCCGAGTGCGGCGGCGCAGCTGGCCGACGGGCGGCGCACCCTGCTCGAGCGCGCCGGCCACTTGGCGCGGCCGGCCGCCGCCGGCGTGCATCCGTTCAGCGCCGCGGAGGGCGAGATCAACGACGACGCGGGCTACCGCCGCACCGTCGCGCAGTTCGGCACGATCGCCCACCGCCAGCTCGTCTGCGCGCTGCAGGTGCACGTGGCCGTCGGCGGCGCCGAGCGCACGCTGGCCGTGTACAACGCGCTGCGCTCCCACCTCCCGGAGCTGGCCGCGCTGGCCTCCGCGGCGCCCTTCTACGGGGGGAAGGACACCGGCCTGGCTTCGATGCGCCCGAAGATCTCGGACCAGCTCACGCGCCAGGGCGTGCCGCCGGAGATCGAGAGCTGGGAGGCCTTCGCCGCCGACCTGCGCTGGGGTGCCGCCTCGGGCCTCATGGCCGAGCACGCGGGCTGGTGGTGGGAGCTTCGCCCGCACCCGGCCTGGGGCACCCTCGAGCTGCGCGTGCCGGACTCCCAGGCCAGCGTGGCCGATGCCGCCGCCGTGGCCGCCGTGACCCAGGCGCTGGTGGCGCTGCTCGTGGACCGGCACGAGCGTGGGGAGGAGCTCCCCACGCACCCGCGCTGGCGCCTGCAGGAGAACCGCTGGCTTGCCTGCCGCGACGGCGTGGAGGGCAGTTTGGCCGCCCTCGACACCGGCGAGCAGCGCCCGACCCGTGAGCGCCTGAACGAGCTGATCGACCGGCTCGAGCCCTTCGCCGAGCGCCTCGGCAGCTCCAACGAGCTGGCCCACGCCCGCCGCTTGGCCGAGCGCAACGGCGCCATGCGCCAGCGCGAGATCGGCGCCGAGCGGGGCCCGAAGGGCGTCGCGGCCTGGCTGGCCGAGCGCTTCGCCGACGGGCTCTAGGCAGCGCGGTCAGGTCGCCGGCGAGGCGATCTCGATCAGGTTGCCCTCGGGATCGCGCACGTAGGCCACGTGCTGGCCCCACGGCTTGACCTGCGGCTCGGAGACCCCTTGCGCGCCCGCCTCCACGGCGCGGGCATGGTCGCCCTCCACGTCGTCGCTCACGAAGCAGATCTCGAAGGCCGAGCTGGGCTCGTCCTCCGGGCCCGCCGACGCGCCCTCCGGAAGGTTGCCCGCCGCCAGCTCGCGCGAGGCGAACGCGAGGGTGGTGGTGCCCGTCTCGAGCTCCGCGTACTGCCCGCTCTCGTGCAGCAGTCGCCGCTGCTGGCCGAAGGCCCGCTCGTAGAAGTCGAGGCTGGCAGCGACGTCGCGCACGTAGAGGATCGTGTAGCCGAAGCGCATCGCGGCAGCGTACAAAGTCGCTCTTTGCGGAATGCAAACACGCGTTCGCATTTGGTGGTCCGTAACGCCACGTAAACTCGAAGGTCGTGGTGAAGCAGGACGAGATAGTCGTCTCGGGCGCGCGGGAGCACAACCTCAGGGATCTGCACCTGAGGCTGCCTCGCAATTCCCTGATCGTGATCACCGGGCTGTCGGGCTCCGGCAAGTCCAGCCTGGCCTTCGACACGATCTACGCGGAGGGCCAGCGCCGCTACGTGGAGTCGCTCTCGGCGTACGCCCGGCAGTTCCTGGGCCAGATGGACAAGCCCGACGTCGACTCGATCGAGGGGCTCTCGCCAGCCATCTCGATCGACCAGAAGACCACCTCGCGCAACCCGCGCTCCACGGTCGGCACGGTCACCGAGATCTACGACTACCTGCGCCTGCTCTGGTCCCGCGTCGGGCACCCCCACTGCTACAACTGCGGCCGCCCGATCGAGGCCCAGTCGGCCGAGCAGATCGTCGACCAGGTGATGATGCTCCCCGAGGGCGCGAAGTTCATGGTGCTCGCGCCGGTGGTGCGGGGCCGAAAGGGCGAGTACGGCAAGCTCTTCGACGAGCTGCGCGCCGAGGGCTTCGCACGCGTGAAGGTGGACGGCGAGCTCAGGCGCCTCGAGGAGGAGATCACCCTCGACAAGAAGTACAAGCACGACATCTCGGTCGTGGTCGACCGCCTGGTCATGCGCCCCGACCTGCGCAAGCGGCTGGCCGACTCGGTCGAGACCGCGGTCGGGCTGGCCGAGGGCATCATCGACGTCGAGGACGTGGACGGCGGCGGGGTCACCACCTACTCGGACCGCTTCATGTGCCTGCACTGCGGCACCTCGATGCCCGAACTCGAGCCGCGCATGTTCTCCTTCAACTCCCCCCACGGCGCCTGCCCGCGCTGCACCGGCCTGGGCTCCCAGATGGAGATCGTCCCCGAGCTGTTCGTGCCCGACCCCAGCCTGTCGCTCAGCCAGGGCGCCATCCTGCCGTGGTCCACGAGCGCCTCGAACTACTACGAGCAGATGACCCAGGCGATCGCCGAGAAGTGGGAGGTCGACCTCGACACGCCCTGGGAGGACCTGCCGGAGGATGTCATCGAGACCTTCCTCTACGGCACGGATGGCGAGCGCGTGTACGTGTCCTACCGCAATCGCTACGGCCGCCGGCGCTCATACATGGCCCGCTTCGAGGGCATCGTCCACAACCTGGAGCGCCGCTACAAGGAGACCGACTCCGACTACTCGCGGGAGAAGATCGAGGAGTACATGACCATGAGCCCGTGCCCGGAGTGCGGCGGCGCGAGGCTGCGGCCCGAGTCGCTGGCGGTCACCGTCGGCGGGCTGGGTATCCACCAGTTCACGCACCTGTCCGCGCGGCGTGCGATCGAGTGGCTCGAGGAGCTCGAGCTGTCGAGCACGGAACGCCAGATTGCACGGCTGATCCTGCGCGAGATCGACGAGCGCCTGCGCTTCCTCGACAACGTGGGAGTGGGCTACCTGTCGCTCGAGCGCGCGGCCGCCACGCTCTCAGGCGGCGAGGCGCAGCGGATCCGGCTCGCCACGCAGATCGGCTCGAGCCTCGTGGGCGTGCTCTACATCCTCGACGAGCCGTCGATCGGCCTGCACCAGCGCGACAACGAACGCCTGATCGGAACCCTGGAGCGGCTGCGCGACCTCGGCAACACCGTGATCGTGGTCGAGCACGACGAGGGCACCATGCGGGCGGCCGACCACGTGGTGGACCTCGGGCCCGGCGCCGGCGAGCACGGCGGGCGCCTGATTGCCGAGGGCACGCCCGAGGCGGTCATGGAGGTGCCCGAATCGCTCACGGGCCAGTTCCTGGCGGGCACCCGCGAAATCCCGCTCCCCAAGCGGCGCCGGCGCCCCAGCGGCTACATAGAGATCGAGGGGGCGTCCCAGCACAACCTGCGCAACATCGACGTGAAGGTCCCGCTGGGCACCTTCTGCGCGGTCACCGGCGTGTCGGGCTCCGGCAAGTCCACGCTCGTGAACGAGGTGCTCTTCAAGGCCGTGGCCAACCGGCTGCACCGCGCAAAGCAGAGGCCGGGCGCGCACCGGCGCATCCACGGCCTCGACGCGATCGACAAGATCATCAACATCGACCAGTCGCCGATCGGGCGCACGCCGCGCTCGAACCCGGCCACCTACATCGGGCTGTTCGACCACATCCGCGAGCTCTACTCGCGCACGCAGGAGTCGCGGGCGCGCGGCTACAAGCCGGGGCGCTTCTCGTTCAACGTCAAGGGCGGGCGCTGCGAGGTCTGCCGCGGCGACGGCCAGATCAAGATCGAGATGCACTTCCTGCC
>JBBQRG010000015.1:0-42406 GCA_038215095.1 Solirubrobacterales bacterium
GGGCTCGCAGTCTGGGCAATCGTGATCGAGCCGCCCATCTTGGCCTCCCCAGCGGGGCCGGTGCCGCCGCCGCACGAGCTGATCATGAGCGCCGCGAGCGCCGCGCAGAGCGGCATCAAGGCTCCACTGGTCCGACCTGACGTCCCCATCCTCGCCTGTCCTCTGGTTCGTTGCATGTGTCAATCAACCGCGCGGCGCAGGAGTGGACCACTTCGCCGCGACGAACGTCATACCCTCCTTATCGGCAGCTAGGCGAGCTCTTCCCGCATGACGGCAAGCGACTTGCGAATCAGGCGCGAGACGTGCATCTGTGAGAGGCCTACCCGCTGGGCGATCTGTGTCTGCGGCAGGCCCTCCTCGAAGCGCATGCGTAGGATCTCGCGCTCCCGCGGGGGCAGCCGGTCGAGCGCCGGCGCGAGCGCCGCGCGCTCCTCCGAGCGCTCGAACTCCTCGTCCTCGGAGCCGATCGTCTCCATCGGATCGAGCTCGTCCTCCCCGCTCGGGCCGCTCGAGAGCGAGACGGTCGAGTAGGCGGAGCCGACTTCCATCGCCTCGAGGACCTGCTCGGGCGTGGTCTCCAGCTCGGCGGCGATCTCGGCGATGCTCGGTGAACGCGAGTGCTTCACAGTCAGTCGCTCGATCGAGCCCGACATCGCCGCGTTCAGCTCCTGCAGGGCGCGCGGCACGCGCACGGCCCAGCCCTTGTCCCGGAAGTGGCGCTTGATCTCGCCGACCACGTTCGGCGTGGCGTAGGTGGCGAGGGAGACCTCCCGTTCGAGCTCGAAGCGGTCGATCGCCTTGATCAGCCCGATCGCCCCGACCTGCTCGATGTCCTCAAGCGCCTCCCCGCGACCTGCGTACCGGCGTGCCAGGGAACGTACGAGCGGCAGGTGGCGCTGGATGAGCTTCTCGCGCGCGCCCGTGTCGCCGCCTTCGTGATAGCGGCGGAGCAGGTTGCGATCCTCCTCCCGCGCGCGCTCGTTCGCGACCGGCTTGCGGGCGGGCGTACTCACGGCACGCCCCTCAGCTTCTCCAGGCGGACCACTATGCCGCCGCTCGAGATCTCCTCGACGCCGAACGAGTCGACGACCGTCTCCAGGATCCGCTTGAGGGTGAGCTCGCCGGGAGCAGCGTCGCCGTCGCGCAGGGCGTCGGCGATCGCGCGCTCGCTGAGCGGGCCGACGCGCGTGCGGACGTGGCCGTCCTCGATCTCGAACGACAGCTGCACGCTCTGCTGGCTGCCGGCTTCGGCCAGCAGCCGCTCGACCGCGAGCTGGAGGTCGTCGATCTCCTCGAAGGCGAAGTCCACGCGCTCGGCGATGCCGCCGATGATCAGCCGCACCACCGGCTGGAAGTCGCCGGTAAGCGGAGCCTTGAGGTCGATGCGCGGCGTGCTGTCGCTCATGCCACAGCCGCCTCGGCGATCGTGCCGTGACCGGCGACGCGGTCGCCGCTGAGCAGGCAGGCGAGCTGGCCTGGCGCGGCCGCCAGGGCCGGCTCGTCGAGCTCCACGCGCAGGCTGGCACCGGCGCCCGTCACCCGGCAGGGCAGCGGGCGCGAGCGGTAGCGCAGCTTCACCGCGTCGACCTCTTCGGCGGGGCGGTGCAGCAGCGCCGCGTCGAGCGCCACGCTGGTGGTGGCGAGCGCGTCGCGTGGGCCGACCACCACCCGGCCGCTGGCGGCGTGCTTCTCGAGCACGAAGAGCGGCTCGGCCGCCGCCACGCCGATGCCGCGGCGCTGGCCGACCGTGAAGTCGTGCTGGCCGTCGTGGCGGCCGAGCACGCGGCCCTCGCGATCGACGATCTCGCCGCCGCCGCCGAGCCGCTTTCCGCCGTGGCGGCGCAGGAAGCCGCGGCCGCCGATACCCGCCACGAAGCAGAGGTCCTGGCTCTCGCGCTTGTCGGCCACGGGCAGCCCCGCTTCGCGGGCGAGCGCGCGCACGGAGTCCTTGGTCAGGGCGCCGAGCGGGAAGGACAGTCGTTCGAGCTGCTCGGGGCGCAGGCGGGCGAGCATGTAGCTCTGGTCCTTGCGCTCGTCGACGGCGGCGCGGATGAGTGGCCCGCGCTCGTCCCGGGCGATGCGCGCGTAGTGGCCAGTGGCGAGCCGCGCGGCGCCGAGCGCCTCCGCCAGGTCGAGCATCGCGTCGAAGCGCACCTGCCCATTGCAGCGAACGCAGGGGTTCGGCGTCAGGCCGGCGGAGTAGCCGGCGACGAAGTCGTCCACCACCTCGGCGCGAAAGCGGTCGCGCACGTCGAGGGTCAGGTGCGGGATGCCCATCCGGTGAGCCAGCGCGCGGGCCCCGCTGACGGCCTGCGGCGAGCAGCAGCTGCGCTCGCCGTCGGTGGCCGGGTCCGCCCACAGCTCCAGCGTGACCGCCACCACCTCGTCGCCCGAGTCGAGCGCCAGCTGCGCGGCGGCCGCGGAGTCCACGCCCCCGCTCATCGCCACGAGCGTGCGCCGCGGGTTGGCGGGCAGCGCCGGCGCGCCGTCGCGCGCAGCGGCGCCGAGCGCCCTGTGCAGTGCGTCGGCGACCAGCTCGGCGGCGTGGCGCGACGCGGTCAGCAGGCCGCCGAGGGCTTCCGCCACGTCATCGGGGGTCACGCGTGCGGCTTCGAGCAGCGGCCTCCCCTCCACCAGCTCCACCACCGCGCTGCCGGCCGCGCGCACGGCGGCGCAGCCCGAGGCGTCGAAGCCGGCCTCAGCCACGCGCTCGCCCTCGATCCGGGTGGCGACGCGCACCAGGTCGCCGCAGGCGGCTCCGCCCGCTGCGCCGGTATGCGGCCACTCGGCGAGGGCGCCGAGTCCGCGTGGATGGTCGAGGTGAGACTGCAAGCCCTGAAAAGGGTAAGGCCAAAAAGAGATGGTGGCCCCAGCTTGCCGCTCCTCCGACTCCGGGTTGGGCCTTGCTACTGCAAGTGGGTGTCCTCCACGACGGGCCACGGCCCTACCGTGAGTGGGACTCCCATCCCGGTGGTGTTGGCCTCAACGTAAAGGCCGGCTGGCGCACAAGCTCGAGCCGCGACAACCGTAGCAACGGCCGTCAACCGCCGGCGGCGGCAACCAGCGCCTGCGGGCGCTCCGCCGCCTCGGCCTCGAGCTCGGCGGGCTCGGCCGCCAGGGCGCCGCGGGCTCCCGCGCCCAGCAGCAGGCGCGCGAGCACGCCCGTGAAGAGGAAGATCGCGCCGGAGATCGCGAACGCGGAGCGCGTGCCCACCGCCGCGCCGAGCGAGCCGGCCAGCAGCGCGCCCACGATCAGCGAGCTGTCGAGCACCGCCTCGGACGCGGCCACGACGCGGCCGCGCAGCCGGTCAGGCGTGCGCTCCTGCAGCAACGACTTGTAGGAGATCACCGCCACGGCGTTCCCCAGGCCGGCGACGAGGAACAGGCCGAGCACCGGCTGGAGCGAGCGCGCCTGCGACGACGCGAGCACGGCGGCGCCCACGGCCACCAGGCTGGCGGCAAGCATCCGCTCGCGGGCAAAGCGCGCGGCCAGGCCGGGCGCCACGCCGGAGCCGATCACCATGCCGAGCCCCCAGGCGCCGGCGGCCAGGCCGAGCGCCTCGGGGCGCTCCGCGAGCGTGCGCAGGATGAAGATCGGCTCGAGCGGGGTCCGGATCGCGGCCGCGATCATCACGAGACCGATCACCACCATCACGCCGCGCGCGAGCGGAGTCGAGAGCGTGTAGCGAAACCCTTCGATCAGCGCGCGGTGCGGGGCCGCCTGGACGTGCTCCTTGACGCGAGGTATCGCGACGGTGCTGATCAGCAGCCCGGAGACGGCGAACGAGCCGGCGTTCAGGCCGAGCGCCAGGTCAGGTCCCCAGTTGGCCGCGATGGCCGCGCCGATCACCGGGCCGATCATGATCGCCGTGTGGAAGCTGCCGGTGAGCATGGCGTTGGCGGCCACGAGGCGCTCGCGGGGCACGAGGTTGGGCAGCGAGGCCGCCACGCTCGGGCCGAACAGGGCCGAGCAGAGGCCGATGAAGGCAGCCGTCACGTAGAGGTGCGGCAGCGTGATGCGGTCGGACACGAGCAGCGACGCCACCGCCGCGAAGCGGACGGCGTCCGCGGTGAGCATCACCCACTTGCGCGGCACGCGGTCGATCAGCGGGCCCCCGAGCGCGCCCGCCAGCGCGGCGGGGCCGACCTGCGCGATCAGCAGCGCGGCGAAGGCGTGCGGTCCGGTGTGGTTCTCGGCGAGCGTGGTGAGCACCGCGATCGAGTAGGTCCAGTCGCCCAGGTTCGAGATGCCCTGGGCGGTCCAGACGCGCACGAAGGCGCCGTTGCCGAGCAGCGCGCGGAAGTCGCCGCGGCGCGGGCCGAACAGCGCCGAGCCGCAGACGCGGTGGAGCAGCACGAAGGCGCCGACGATGATGATCAGGTCGCCCACGCTGAACACGTTGTGCACCGGGAACGAGGCGGGCACGGCGAACACGTCGCCGAGGAACGCCAGCTTCGGGTGGCCCACCGACACGGAGCTCGCGAACTGCCCGGGGGTGTCGGCCAGCCCGGCAGTGGCGAGCGCTGAGCGGCTGGCCGGCATCACGCCGCCGTTCACGGCGATCGGGAGCAGATTCAGGGCGCCGCCGAACGCGACGATGAGGAGCCCGGGCACCCTGCGATTGGCCACCAGGAAGCCGACGGCGAACAGGTAGGAGCCCACGTGCGCGGCGGAGAGCAGCGCCGTGGGCCAGTGGGGCACCACGTAGACGATCGTCATCTGCACCGCGAGCGCCGCGATCAGGGTCCAGCGCGCGCGCAACTCGAGCTCGGCCAGCGCCTCGAGGCGGCCGCCGAAGAGGGGCACCGTGGCGACACATACGACGAGGGCCGCGGCAAGCAGCATGGAGCTTGCATCGGCCATGCCGGAAAAGACTTGATGGACGGGCGTCTGGACGTCCGTTGAGAGCGCCGTAGACAGGTATCCGAGTCAAGGCCGCGACTACGCGTGTCGATGCAGCCGGACGGCCAGAAATGGATGGCCCAAAGTCACTAGGAGGTGGCACCTATGAAGAACAGCAAGGTTGCCCTGAAGGTCCGCACCTACCGCATCCTCTTCGCGCTCGCGTCAATTGCCGCGATCGTCGAGGTGCTGGGAGCCGGCCGGAGGTTCTAACAAGCGACTTCCTGCTCGGCGACCCCGGCACCTGCCGGGGTCGCCAATGCAGGCCCTTCCCCCTGTGAGACTCCCCGAGCCCAAGCCGCTGTACCGCTACCTCTTCGCGGTGTCCGTGCTCGGGCTGGGAGTGCTCGCCGCGGTGATGTCCTCGGCCGTCCGGATGTTCGAGGACCCGAGCTCTTACTACGTCCTCTTCTTCCTGCTCGTCGTGCTGGGCGAGCTGCTGCCGATCAAGGTCCCGCGCCGCGACGCGGAGATCACGACCTCCACCACCTTCGCCTTCGCCGCCCTGCTGAGCGGCGGCCTGCCGGCCGCGGCGGTCGCGCAGGCCACCGGCTCGCTGATCACCGACGTGGCGCGGCGCCGCTCACCTTGGCGCTCGGCCTTCAACGTGGCCCAGTACACGCTCTCCTACGCGGCCGCATACGCCGTGCTCTCGGCGCTGTCGGACGTGCCGCACGGCGGTGGGGTGATCCCGTTCGGGGCCGGCGACATTCCCGCCATGATCGCCGCCGCCGTCGCCTTCTTCCTCGTGAACAACGGGCTCGCGGGTGCCGCCTCCGCGCTGGCCGACGACGCCCGCGTGCTGCCCCAGCTGCTCGACGACTTCGCGTTCCAGGCCTCGACGGCCGCGGTGCTGCTCGGCCTGGCGCCGATCGTCGTCGTGGTCGCGCACTTCAGCCTGGTTCTGATCCCGCTGATGCTGCTCCCGCTCGGCGCCGTTTACCTGGGCGGCTGGCAGGCCGCGCTGAACGACCACGAGGCCCTTCACGACCCGCTCACGGCGCTCCCGAACCGCGCCTACTTCCGCGTGAACGCCGAGCAGGCGGTCCGGGCCCGGGAGCGCGAGGACGGCCGCCTCGCCCTGATGGTCATGGACCTCGACCGCTTCAAGGAGATCAACGACGGCCTGGGCCACCGCATCGGCGATGTGCTGCTGCGCGAGATCGGTCCGCGGCTGCGCTGCGTGCTGGACGAGAGCTGCACCGTGGCGCGCCTCGGCGGTGACGAGTTCGCCGTGCTCGTGCCGCGCGTGCACGGTCCGGCCGAGGCCGTGAAGATCGCCGAGAACCTGACGGCGGCGCTGGAGAGCGGCTTCGGGATCGAAGGGCTCGAGCTCGACGTGGGCGCCAGCATCGGCATCGCCTGCTGGCCCGAGCACGGCGAGGACGTGGACACGCTGATGCGGCACGCCGACGCGGCGATGTACCAGGCCAAACAGTCCCGCAGCGGCTACGCGATCTACCGCTCCCTGCACGGCAGCGCCAGCCGCGACCCGCTCGAGATGGGCGCGGAGCTGCGGCGCGCGATCCAGTCCGGCCAGCTCGAGGTGCACTACCAGCCACAGGTCCAGCTGAACACCGGCGTTGTGCTCGGCGTGGAGGCGCTGGCGCGCTGGGAGCATCCGCTGCGCGGACAGGTCTCCCCCGGCGACTTCATCCCGCTCGCGGAGGCCACCGGCCTGATCAGGACGCTCACGATGAGCGTGCTGGACTCCGCGCTGGCCCAGTGGCGCCTCTGGCGCAGCGCGGGAATCGACGTGGAGCTGGCGGTGAACCTGTCGGCCGGGGACCTGCTCGACGGCTCGCTGCCGGCAGGAGTGCAGAAGCTCCTGGAGCGCTGGTCGGTGCCGGCCGAGCGCCTCACCCTCGAGGTCACGGAGAGCACCGTGATCGCCGACTCGCGCGGCGCCGGCGAGGTGCTGGCCCGCCTGAGCGCGCTGGGCGTGCGCCTGTCGATCGACGACTTCGGCACTGGCTACTCGTCGATGTCCTACCTGCGCACGCTGCCGGTGAACGAGGTCAAGATCGACCGCTCGTTCGTGACCACCCTCGACACCGACGACCGCGACCGGCTGATCGTGAGCTCGGTCGTGGACCTGGCGCACCGGCTCGGCCTGCGGGCCGTGGCCGAGGGCGCCGAGAGCGTGCGCACGCTCGACGAGCTCGAGCTGCTGGGCTGCGACCTGGTGCAGGGCTTCCAGCTCGCGCGCCCGATGCCGGGCGCCGACATCGAGGCTTGGATGAACGCGCGCGAGCTTTCGGTTCCGAAGGCCGCCGTGGTCGGCGAGCCCGTCGTGCTGCCGCGCCTCGAAGTGGCCTAGCCGGGCTGGCCGGGCTTCGCGCCGGGCTGGGGCTGCACGCCGAGCTCGCGCAGCTGCCGTGCGTCCACAGCCGCCGGGGCGCCGGTGAGCGGGTCGCTGCCGCTGGCGGTCTTCGGGAAGGCGATCACCTCGCGGATCGAGTCGTGGCCGCCCAGAAGGGCGGCGATGCGGTCGATCCCGAAGGCGATGCCGCCGTGCGGCGGCGCCCCGTAGCGCAGCGCCTCGAGCAGGAAGCCGAAGCGCTCGGCGGCCTCGTGCTCGTCGATGCCGAGCGCGTCGAAGACCTTCTGCTGCAGCTCCGGCGTGTTGATGCGGATCGAGCCGCCGCCGATCTCCGAGCCGTCCAGCACGACGTCGTAGGCCCGGCTGCGCCACTGGCCCGGGTCGGCGTCCAGGTCGCCGCTCGGCGCGGTGAACGGATGGTGCAGCGCGTCCCAGCGGGCCTCGGCCTCGTTCCAGCCGAACATCGGGAAATCGGTCACCCAGAAGATGTCGTGGCCCTCGGGCTCGACCTCGGCCACCTGCACGCGCAGCTGACCGAGCACCCTGGCGGCGAGCTCGGCCTTGTCGGCGACGATCAGCACGGCGTCGCCGTCCTGGGCGCCCAGCTCCTCGTTGGCGCGGCGGATCTCGTCCTCGGAGAGAAACTTGGCGATCGGCGAGCGCCAGCCGCCGTCCTCCACCACGGCCCAGGCCAGGCCCTTTCCCCCCAGGCCCTGGGCGATCTCCGTGAGCGCGTCGAAGCGGCTGCGTGGCCATTCGCCGCCGGCCTTCAGCGCGCGCACCACGCCGCCCGACCGCGCGGCGCCCGCGAACACCTTGAACTCGGAATCGCGGAACACGTCGGTCAGGTCCACGATCTCCGTGCCCAGCCGCCGGTCGGGCCGGTCCGAGCCGTAGCGCAGCATCAGCTCGTCGTAGTGCACGCGCTCGATCGGCAGCGACACGTCGATCCCGCCCACGGCCAGCACGCGCTGGAGCAGGCGGTCGACCGTGTCGATCACGTCCTCCTCCTCCACGAAGGCCAGCTCCATGTCGAGCTGGGTGAACTCGAGCTGGCGGTCCGCGCGCAGGTCCTCGTCGCGGAAGCAGCGCGCGATCTGGAAGTAGCGCTCGAAGCCGCCGATCATGAGGAGCTGCTTGAAGAGCTGCGGCGACTGCGGCAGCGCGTACCAGGAGCCGCGCATCATGCGGCTCGGCACCAGGAAGTCGCGGGCGCCCTCGGGAGTCGAGCGCGTGAGGATCGGCGTCTCGATCTCGAGGTAGCCCTCCTCGCTCAGGTGCTCGCGGATCGCGCGGACCACCTCGTGGCGCAGCACCATCGCGTCGCGCATTCGCGGCTTTCGCAGGTCGAGATAGCGGTAGCGCAGGCGCAGCTCCTCGCCCACGGGCTCGTCCTCGTCGATCTGGAACGGCGGCGTCTCCGAGTCGGCGAGCAGCTCGAAGCCGTCCACGGCCAGCTCCACCTCGCCGGTCGGCAGGCTCGGGTTCACGGTGCCCTCCTCGCGGCGGACGAGCTCGCCGGTGGCGGACACCACGTCCTCGGCCCTCAGCCGCCCGGCGGCGGCGTGGGCCTCGGGCGCCTCCTCGGGGCGGAACACGAGCTGCAGCAGGCCCGTGCGGTCGCGCAGGTCGATGAAGATCAGGCCGCCGTGGTCGCGGCGGCGGTGCACCCAGCCGGCCACGCGCGGGCGCTCCCCCACCTGCTCGGTGGTAAGCGTGCCGGCCCAGCGGTCGCGGTAGCCGTTGGGGCGCGGGGGTCTCACGGGGCCACGGCCGCCACTGCCTCGTCCACGCCGGCGACCTCGCGCTGCTCGCCGCTTGCCATGTCCTTCACCTCGATGCCGTCGCCCACGATCACCACGCGCCGCGCGCCCACGCGGTCGGCGTGCTTGAACTGGCCCTTCACGGAGCGCCCGGCCTGCTCGAGCTCCGCGTGCAGCCCGAGCTTGCGCAGCTTCGTGGCGAGCCCGAAGGCAGTGCCGGCCGCCTCGGGCTTGGCCACCACCACGAACACGTCGGGCACCTGCCGCGCCGAGTCGTGCTGCGACGCCAGCAGGATGCGCTCGATGCCCGCGGCCCAGCCCACCGCGGGGGTCGGTGGGCCGCCGAGCTCCTCCACCAGCAGGTCATAGCGGCCGCCGCCGCCCACCCCGCGCTGCGCCCCCAGCTCCTCGCTCTCGAACTCGAACACGGTGCGGGTGTAGTAGTCGAGCCCGCGCACCAGCGCGGTGTCCAGCTCGTACTCGAGGCCGGCGGCGTCGAGCAGCTCGCGCACGCGCGCGAAGTGCTCCGCGTCATCGTCGTCGAGGCGGTCGAGCAGGCGGGGCGCGTCCGCCATGACCGCGCGAGTACCGGCGTGGTCGGTGTCGAACGCGCGCAGCGGGTTCTGGTCGATGCGCGCCCGCACCTCCTCCGACAGCTCGGCCTCGCGCGCCCGCAGGTGGTCGCGCAGCTCGTCGAGGTAGGCGGCGCGCGTGGCGGGCGAGCCCAGGCTCGAGAGGCGCAGCCGCAGCTTGCCCACGCCGGCTCGCTCGAGCAGCTCGGCCAGCAGCAGGATCAGCTCGGCGTCGAGCGAGGGGTCGTCGGAGCCGAGCGCCTCCGCCCCGATCTGGTTGAACTGGCGGTAGCGGCCCGCCTGGGGCGCCTCGTGGCGAAAGAAGGGGCCTCGGTACCAGAGCTTCACGGGCTGGGGCAGCTTGTGCATGCCGTGCTCTATGTAGGCGCGAGCGACGCCCGCGGTGCCCTCGGGGCGAAGCGTCAGGGAGCGGCCGCCCTTGTCCTCGAAGGTGAACATCTCCTTCTGCACGATGTCGGTGGACTCCCCCACCCCACGCGCGAACAGCTCGGTGTCCTCGAACACCGGCGTATCGAAGAACTCGTAGCCCGCGCGGCCGAGCACCTCGCCCGCCAGCCGGTCCAGCTCGAGCCGGCGGCGGCCGTCCGCGGGCTGCACGTCGAAGGTGCCTCGCGGCGCCTGGAGCCTGCTCACCTGGCGAGCTCGGCCAGGAACGGGTTGGACGCGCGCTCGGCGCCCAGCGTCGTGATGCCCATGTGGCCGGGATAGACGGTGGTGTCCGCGGGCAGCGTGTCCACCAGGGTGCGCAGCGACTCGAGCAGCGTTCCCCAGTCGCCGCCGGGCAGGTCCACGCGGCCCACCGAGCCCTCGAACAGCACGTCGCCCGAGAACACCGCCGCCTCGCCGGGGACCGAGTAGGTCACGTGGCCCGGGCTGTGGCCCGGCGTGAACAGCACGTCGATCTCGAAGCCCGCCAGCTCCAGCCGCTCGCCGCCGCTCAGGGTGTGCTCGGCGTCCCAGTCCTCGAACGGGCCGAAGCCGGGCCAGGGCACGTAGCTGTTGATGTCTGCGAGCACGCCCTTCTCGATCTCCGGCACCCACACCTCGGCGCCGGTGGCCTTCGCCACGGGCGCCACCGCGCCAACGTGGTCGAAGTGCGTGTGGGTGAGCAGGATGCCCTCGAGCTTCACGCCCAGCTGCTCGATCGCGCCCAGCAGCACTGGCGCCTCGTCACCGGGGTCCACGATCAGTGCGGAGCCGGAGCCGTCGCGCCGGAACAGGAAGCTGTTCTCGGCCACGGGACCGACCGTGAACATGCGCACGTCCATGGATTCAGACTACTTCGATCCGGCGGCGGCTTTCCTGCGCTGCCTGAAGTTGTAGATCGCCTTGTCGGTGGCGTAGCCGAGCGGGATGTAGATCAGGAACATGAACAGCGCGATGAAGGCGCCCTGGGCGGGGTTTCGCCCGAACAGGGCCACCACCAGCACCCCGAACACGAGCGCCGCGATCGCCGCCCGCTGAGCCGCTCCCTTGAGGGTGGGCTCGCGGTCCAGGCGCTCGGCGCGCCGCTCGCGCCCGATGCGCTTTGCCTCCTCGCGCGTGCGCGGGCTTCCGGTACGGCCCGACCGGTCGATGGTGCCGGCCTGGGTGCCGCGGTGCTTTCGCCGCCGCTTCTTCTTCGTCTGAGCCACGAAACCTGAGCCTACAGCGCTTCAGCGCCGCGCCGAACATGTCGATATCGCCGGTAATGGCGCGCGGACCGCTCCGACGCATGTCCCTGCTGGGCAAGTTCGGCTTGCTCACTTTCGCCTGCCTGCTTGCGCTGGGGCTGGCGCTGGGGCATGTGCTCGGCAAACAGATCGAGCAACACGCCCTCCACGAGGCCGAGGCGGCCACCGAGGCGGCGGCGCACGTGGTCACGAAGTCGGAGCTGGCTCCGTACGACCTTCGCGGCGGGCTGAGCCCGGCCCGCATGGCCGAGCTCGACTACGAGCTGAAGTCCGACCGCGGCGAGCGCACGATCGAGCGCGCCAAGATCTTCAGCCGCAGCGGACACACCGTCTACTCCGACGACCGGGGCGAGGTCGGCAACGTCGGCGACAAGGGCGCGGAGACTCCTGGCCTCAAGACCGCCCTGGCGGGACGGGTCGCGTCGCTGGTGGAGGAGGACAAGGCAGGCGAGACCAACACCAAGTCGCAGCTGCTCGAGGTCTACGTGCCCCTGCGCTTCCGCCCGACCGGGAAGCCCGCCGGCGCGTTCGAGCTCTACCTCTCATACGCGCCCACGGCCGCCGAGATCGCCCACGAGCGGCGTGTGGCCTTCGCCATCTTGGGCGGCGGCCTGCTGCTGCTGTTCCTCGTCCTCTTCCGGATCGTGGCCGGTGCCTCGCGCACGATGCGCAAACAGGCCGAGGAGAACCGCCACCAGGCACTGCACGACGCGCTCACCGGCCTGCCGAACCGCACCCTGCTCTACCACCGGGGGGACGAGTTGCTGGATGGGCCCGGCGACGTCTCGCTGGCCGTGCTGTTGGTGGACCTCGACCGTTTCAAGGAGGTCAACGACACGCTCGGCCACGACTGCGGCGACGAAATCCTCCGGCAGGTCGCCAGCCGCGTGCTGCTCGAGGTCCGAAGCCAGGACACGCTCGCCCGCCTCGGCGGCGACGAGTTCGCGCTCGTGCTGCCGGACACCGGCATGGCGGAAGCCGCCCGCGAGGCAGCCGGCCGCATCCGCACGGCCCTCGAGCGGCCGTTCAGCATCCGCGGCTTCTCGGTGCAGCTCGAGGCGAGCGTGGGCGTGGCGCTGGCCCCCGAGCACGGCGATGACGTCAAGCACCTGCTCCAGCGCGCGGACGTCGCGATGTACGAGGCCAAGCGCTCCCGCAGCGGCGTCGAGCTCTACTCGCGCGAGCGCGACCCCTACACCCCGGAGCGGCTCACTCTGCTCGGCGACCTGAACGACGCCATCGAGCACGACCAGCTCGAGCTGCACTTCCAGCCCCAGGTCTCGCTCGAGACCGGCGAGCTGACCGGCGCCGAGGCGCTGCTTCGCTGGCGCCACCCCGAGCGCGGGCTGCTGATGCCCGACGAGTTCATCCACCTCGCGGAGCGCACGGCCCAGATCCGCGGCCTGACCCTGTGGGTCGTGAACGCCGCGCTGCGGGAGTGCCGCCGCTGGCAGGACGCGGGCCTGGACCTGAACGTGGCGGTGAACCTGGCCGGGCCGAACGTGACCGACGCCTCCCTGCCCTCCGCCGTCCAGGACATGCTCGACCGCTGCGACGTGTCACCGCGCAGGCTGGAGCTCGAGATCTCGGAGTCCACCGTGATGACCGACTCGGCACGCGCCGTGGAGGTGCTCGCCCGTTTCGGCGCCATGGGCGTGCGGCTGTCACTGGACGACTTCGGCACCGGCCACTCGTCACTCGGCTACCTGCGCCGGCTGCCGCTCGACCGGGTCAAGATCGACCGCTCCTTCGTCATGGGCATGACCCGCGAGGAAGACGACATGGAGATCGTCCGCTGGACGATCGAGCTGGCCCGCAGCCTGGGCCTCGAGGCAGTGGCGGAGGGCGTGGAGAGCGCCGAGATCCAGGACGCGCTGCGCGCGCTCGGCTGCCCGTCCGCGCAGGGCTTCTACATCAGCAGGCCCGTGCCGGGCGACGACTTCCTCGCCTGGGCGCTAGCCCAGCCGCTCGAGCGCATTCTCGATCAGGTGCCGCTCCGGCGTGAAGCCGCGCAGCGGGACGTCGTCGGGGAAGCCTTCTAGCGCCGCCGCCGGCGCCAGCCCCACAACCTCCGCCTCGGCCACCGGCGCCCGCTCCCTGATCCGCTCCACGATCAGCCACAGCGGGACGGCGCGGTGGTCGTGGACGTTCGTGGACACCTGCGCGCGGCCGCGCTCGGCCAGCCGGAGGCCGAGCGCCCGCACGCCGGGCAGGCCGCCGCCCGACTCGCGCAGCCCGGCGGCGATCTCCTTGGCCAGGTCGACGTCGTCGCTCTCGAGGTCCACGTTGAAGGCCACCAGCGGGGGCCGCGCGGTGGCCAGCAGCGCGCCGGCGCTCGGGTGCGCCCGCGGAGGGCCATAGTCGGGCACGAGCTCGCCCGCCCGCATCCGCCGGGCCAGGTTCGCCGGTCCGCCGCGGCGCAGGTCGGCCCGCTCCACGTGCTGGGGCCGGGTGGCCAGCTCTCCGTACAGGAACACCGGCAGCTCGAGCTCCTCGCCGATCAGCGCCGCCGCGGTGAGCGCCTCGGCACACGCCGCGCCGTGCTGGCCCTCCTCGAGATAGACCACCGGCAGCACGTCCAGCGCCCCCACGTGCGGGTGCACGCCGCGATGCCCGGCAAGGTCGATCCGCTCCACCGCCGCGCGCGCCCCGCCCACGAGCGCGCCCGCCAGCTCGCCCTGCGGCGCCGCCAGCGTGAACACGGAGCGGCCGTGGTCGGGATCGCTGTGCAGGTCGAGCAGCCGCGCCGGCGCGAAGCCGCGCGAGACCGCTTCGATCACGGCGCGATCGCGGCCCTCGCTGACGTTGGGGACTGAAACGAGCAAAGCTAGACTCGATTCTCGCGGCTCCGTAGCTCAGCGGTTAGAGCGCACGACTCATAATCGTGAGGTCCCTGGTTCGAATCCAGGCGGAGCTACTGCCCTGCCGGGCTTCACAAGTCGTTCGTGGAGTGGCATTCCGGGGTATGAGCAGGTCATCGCACAGACGAAGACCAACAAGAAGCTCTACAAGCGGATGCGCGCCAGCGGCGTGCGCAAGAAGGTGGCTCGCGAGCTGTCCGCCCTGCCGGGCATCGGCTCCGCCGGCAAGCGCGCCCCCAAGCCGGTTCGGGACGCACTCGGGCAGCTCGAGTCCGTCGTGGGCGAGCTGCAGAAGCACGCCGGCCGCGGCGACCGCAAGGCGGCGGCACGCAAGGCAGCGCGCACGCGGCGCCAGAAGACCGCGAAGCGCAGCAGCGCGGCGCGCAAGGGCGCAAAGGCGCGCTCCGGCAGCTAGTCCGCGAGCGGCGGGAGCGCGTACTCCCGTCGGTGAAGGTCCACGAGCTAGAGCGTTCCCAGCGAATTCCGCGCCCGCCCGGCGAGGTCTTCGAGTTCTTCGCCGACGCGCGCAACCTCGAGGCGATCACGCCCGCATGGCTGCGCTTCCGGATCGTCACGCCCGGCGCGATCGAGATGGCACCGGGCGCGCTGATCGAGTACCGGCTGCGCCTGCACGGTCTGCCGATCCGCTGGCTCACTCGCATCCAGCGCTGGGAGCCCGGGCGGCGCTTCGTGGACGTGCAGGTGAAGGGGCCCTACCGGCTCTGGCACCACACGCACGAGTTCGAGCCTGACGGCGACGCCGCGACGATCGTGCGCGACAGGGTCCGGTATGCGCTGCCACTTGGACCGCTGGGCGAGCTCGCGCGGCGCGCTTTCGTGGCGCGCGACCTCGATCGCATCTTCGATCACCGTCTAGCTTCAGTAAGTAAAGTAATGGCCTAGATGCGTACGTTCTGGAGGCTGCTCGCGTTCCTACGCCCCTATCGCGGGGGCGTGATCGCCTCCTTCCTCCTGGCAGCCGCCGCGATGGCAACGGGCGTGCTGCTGCCCTACCTCATCGGGCGCACGATCGACGAGATCCGCCACGGCGGCGCCAGCCTGTGGCCGCTCGCCGGCGCGGTCGCCGGGGCGGGACTGCTGCGGCTGGCCTTCAGCGTGGTGCGCCGGCTCGTGGCCGGGCGCGTGTCGCTCGGCGTCGAGTACGACCTGCGCAACCGCATGTACACGCACCTGCAGTCGCTGGAGCTCGGCTTCTTCGACGGCCAGCAGACCGGCCAGCTCATGTCGCGTTCCACGGTGGACCTGCAGGGCGTCCGCTTCTTCCTCGGCTACGGCCTGATCTTCATGGCCCAGTCGGCGATCACGATCCTGATCGCCGCGGGGGTGATGCTGGCGCTGAACGTTCCGCTCGCCCTGGTGGCGCTCGCGCCCATGCCGTTCGTCATCTACGTCGCGTTCCGCTACGGCCTCCGGAACCGGCCCGCCTCGCAGGAGGTCCAGCAGCGCATCGCCGAGCTCACCGCGGAGGCCGAGGAGAACGTCTCGGGCGTGCGCGTGGTCAAGGCGTTCGCGCAGGAACCGCGCCAGCTGCATCGCTTCGAGCACGTGGTTCGCAGGGTCTTCGACCAGTCGATGGTCTCCACCCGGCTGCAGGCCTTCTACAGCCCGTTCATCGGCTTCCTGCCCCAGATCGGGCTGGCGCTGATCCTGCTGGTGGGCGGCCGCCAGGCCATCGACGGCCACATCACCCTCGGCGAGTTCGTGGCCTTCTACGGCTACGTGCTGATGCTCACCGGGCCGATGCGGATCTTCGGCATCGCCCTGGGCATGGCTCAGCGCGCCGTCGCCTCCGGGGCCCGCGTGTTCCAGATCCTCGACCGCGAGCCGCGGCTCATCGCGCCGCCCGGCGCCCCCGACCTGCCCGAGGGCGGCGGCCGGGTCGAGCTGCGCGGCGTCAGCTTCGCCTACGAGGGCGGCGAGCCCGTTTTGCGCGACATCGACCTCGACGTCGAGGCCGGGCGCACGGTGGCGCTGGTGGGCGGCACCGGCTCGGGCAAGACCAGCCTGGTGGCGCTGATCCCGCGCCTCTACGACGTCGACGAGGGCGCCGTGCTCGTGGACGGCGCGGACGTGCGCTCGGTGGACATCGGCTCGCTGCGGCGGGAGATCGCGATGGTCTCCGACGACGCGTTCCTGTTCTCCGCGACGCTGCGAGACAACATCGCCTACGCCCGGCCGGACGCGAGCGACGAGGAGGTGGCCGAGGCCACGCGCCGCGCAGGCCTCACCGAGGTCGTGGACGAGCTCCCCGACGGCTACGACACGCTCGTCGGCGAGCGCGGGCACACGCTTTCCGGCGGCCAGCGCCAGCGCGTGGCGATCGCGCGCGCCCTGCTGGCCGCGCCGCGGATCCTGATCCTCGATGACGCGACCTCCAGCGTGGACGCCACCACCGAGGGCCTGATCAAGGAGGCGCTGCGCGAGGTCATGGCCGGTCGCACCACCTTCGTGATCGCGCACCGGCTCTCCACGATCGCCCTGGCCGACGAGATCGTCGTGCTCGAGGAGGGCCGCGTCCTGGCCCGCGGCAGCCACGACGAGCTGCTCGAGCGCTCGCCGCTCTACGCCGAGATCGCCGAGAAGGGCCTGCCCGACCAGGTCTTCCTGAACCGCAAGCCCGAGGAGCGCGAGGTGGCGGGCCTGTGAGCGTGCGGCTGAAGAACCTTTGGCGCCTGGTGCGCGGCGAGGACCAGCGGGCCCGCAAGGTCGGCAAGTTGCTGGTGCTGCTGCGCCCCTACCGCGGCCGTGTGATCCTGATGCTGATCTCGCTGGTGGTGGCGACCGGCGCCGGGCTCGCGCCGCCGTATCTGGCGGGCCGCGCGATCGACGACGGCATCAAGGCACACAACGTCGGCTTCCTGACGGTGATACTCGTCGTGTTCATCGCCGCGGCGGCGCTCAACTGGCTGGCCACCTACGCCGAGACCTTCCTGATCAACTGGGTGGGCCAGCGCGCCCTGCAGGACCTGCGCCTGCAGCTCTTCCGCCACCTCCAGAGCCTCTCGATCGGCTTCTACTCGCGCAACAAGGCGGGCGTGATCATCTCCCGCATCACGAACGACGTGCAGGCGCTCGACCAGCTCGTGACCGACGGCATCTCCACGCTGTTCGGCTCCACCCTCACGCTGATCGGCACCGCGGCGATCCTCGTGTTCATGGACGCGCAGCTGGCGCTCGTGACCTTCGCGGTGTTCCCCGTGCTGCTGCTCGGAAGCGTGGCGTTCCGCGTGGTCTCGGCCGACGCGTACCGGCTCACGCGCGAGAAGATCGCCTTCGTCACGGCCTACCTGCAGGAGACGCTCTCGGGCGTGCGCGTGGTGCGCGCGTTCGGCCAGGAGCGCCGGCACGAGGCGCAGTTCGCGCAGCTCAACGAGGAGAACCGCGCGGCGAACATGCGCACCGTCTACCTCAACGCCGCGTACTTCCCGGCGGTCGAGCTGCTCTCGGCCGTCGCCACCGCGGTGATCCTCATCTACGGCGGCAACCAGGTGCTGGACGGAAAGGTCACGCTCGGCGTGCTGGCCGCCTTCGTGTTCTACCTGCAGAGCTTCTTCGACCCGATCCAGCAGCTCTCGCAGCTCTACACGACCTACCAGGCCGGCATGGCCGCGCTCGACAAGATCTTCGGCCTGCTCGACGAGAAGCCGGACGTGGCCGACCGGCCCGGCGCCATCGACCTGCCGGTGCTGCGCGGCGAGATCCGCTTCGAGGACGTGACCTTCGGCTACGGCGACGACGCCCCCGCGCTGAGCCACGTCACGCTGGAGGTGCCGCCGGGGCAGACCGTCGCGCTGGTGGGCGCCACCGGCGCCGGCAAGTCCACGCTGGCGAAGCTCGTGGCGCGCTTCTACGACCCCACGGGCGGGCGCCTCTTGATGGACGGCCACGACCTGCGCGACGTGACCGAGCGCTCGCTGCGCACGCAGCTCGGCGTGGTGCCGCAGGAGAGCTACCTGTTCTCGGGCTCGATCCGCGACAACGTCGCCTTCGGCCGGCCGGACGCGACAGATGCCGAGGTCGAGGCCGCCGCACGCGCGGTCGGCGCCCACGACTTCATCGAGCGGCTGCCCGACGGGTACGCCACGCAGGTGGGCGAGCGCGGCGGCCACCTGTCGGCGGGCCAGCGCCAGCTGGTCGCGTTCGCTCGCGCCGCCGCGGCGGACCCGCGCGTGCTGATCCTCGACGAGGCCACCTCGAACGTGGACGTCCACACCGAGGCCCAGATCGAGCACGGCCTCAGGCGCCTGCTGGCCGGGCGCACGGCGATCGTGATCGCCCACCGCCTCTCCACCATCCGCGGCGCGGGCCGCATCGTGGTGCTCGAGCACGGCCGCATCGCCGAGCAGGGCACGCACGACGAGCTGATCGAGGCCGACGGCGCCTACGCCGCGCTCTACCGCGACTGGGCCCGCCAGGCCGCGGCCTAGGCGCTAGTAGCCACCGCCTCCGCCGGACGGCTTGCCGCCGCCGGAGTCGTCGGTCTTCGTGGCGCCAGAGCCGCCGCCCGCGACCTTGGTCGTGCCCTTCATGCCCATGGCCTTGTGGTTGCCGATCGGGCAGTACCACTCGTAGCTGCCGGCCTTGGAGAGGTCGGCGTTCAGCGTGGCCGACTTGCCCGGCTGGATCGGCGCCGTCTTGACCTCGCCGTTCGGCCCCTTGACCTCGAGCGCGTGCGTGGTGCTGCCGTCGTTGGTCACCTGGATCTTGACCTTGCCGGCCTTGCCGACGCTCGGGTCGGCGGGGGTGAGCTTGAACTCGCTCTCGCTGATCTTGACGGTCTGGCCGCCACCCCCGCCGCTCGACGCGGCGGGCGCGGAGCCTCCTGACTTGCTCTTGTCAGAACCGCAGGCCCCGAGCAACAGGGCGGCGGCGACTACGAGGACACCCATCCAGCTAAATCGGCTCATATTCCTACAGACGCCCGCCGGGCGAAAAGCTTCCCGGCCCGGCTATCCTCACCGAGTTCCTTGCGGGGTCGTCTAACGGCAAGACGCCAGCCTCTGGAGCTGGTTATCGGGGTTCGAGTCCCTGCCCCGCAGCTACCGGCGCGGGCTCCCCGGCCCCGCCGCCGGCCCCCGCCGCCCGGGCGCGCGATGTGAAGAACGCCACCGCGAAGCCCAGGATCACCGCCATCCCGATCAGGACGCCCACGTCGTCGCCGGTCGGCTTGACGGCCATGTCGGCGACGACCAGGTAGAGCACCACGAGGTCGATCCGGCCGAGCGTCAAGAGCTCCGTGATCTTCGTTGCGGCACGTTCGGTCGTGCCCTCGCTCGTCAGCAGCGCGTCGATCTCTTCCGAGCGCGGCTTGATGACCGCCAGGCCGGTGGCGATCGTGGCGGCCACGCCCACCAGCCCGAGCACGATCCAGAGCTGACCGAAGGAGAGGTCGCCGTCGCTAGAGGCTCATCCCAGGCCCTCCAGGTCGGTGGATTCGTCAGCGAGACCATTCCTATCCGGTTGTGCGGACTCCTTGATGAAGCGCTTCGCGTGGTCGAGGTCGTCGGAGCGGCCCACCGTCAGGGCGGATGTCACGCGGCCGCCGTCGAGGTAGAAGGCGGTGAAGTCGCCGTCCTCCAGCGAGCCGCGGATGACGGGCTCGCCGCTGCCGGGGCCCACGTACTCCATCGAGCTCCAGTCCGCGAGGTCGGAAAAGAAGTAGGGCACCACGTCGTGCTCGGTCTCGCGCCCCAACATGTTCAGGGCGGCGGTGCGGCCGTGGTTGAAGGCCACGTCCCAGTGCTCGACGCGGATCGGCCGGCCGTGAACGGGGCTGTCGTACTCGCAGATGTCGCCGGCGGCGTAGATGCCGGGCACGGAGGTCTCCAGGCGGGACGAGCACCTCACGCCGCCGGCCTCGCCAAGCCCGAGCCCCGCCTGCTTGGCCAGCATGACGTCCGGGGCCACCCCGGCGCCGATCACCACCAGGTCGCAGTCCAGCTCGAGGCCGCCTTTGGTGACGACCCTGCTCACGCGCCCGTCCTGGCCCTCGAACCGCTCCAGCTCGTCGCCCCCGTGCAGCTCGATGCCGTGCTCCTCGAGCACGCGCTGGAAGTAGCCGCCCACCTCGGCGCCGAACTGGCGCTCGAAGGTCACGGCCTCGAGCATCACGATCGAGCACTTGACGCCGTGGGCGTAGGTCAGTGAGGCGGCCACCTCGCAGCCGATGTAGCTGCCGCCCACGATCACGGCGCGCTCCGCCTGCTCGGCCTCCTCGCGGATGGCGTCGGAGTTCGCCACCGCCCGCAGGTAGTGGATGCCGTCGAGGTCGCCCCCGTCCACGCGCAGCCGGTGCACGTTCGCGCCGGTCGCGAGCAGTGCCTTGTCGAAGGCCACGTCCTCCTTGTTGGAGAGCTTGGCCACGCGCTCGCCGGCGTCGAGCCTCATCACGCTCGTGCGCGTGAGTAGCTCGACATCGTTCTCCTCCCACCACTCATCGGGGCGAAAGAGGGCGTCCTCGAAGCTCTCGCCGCCCTGCAGGTAGCCCTTCGAGAGCGGCGGCCGGTTGTAGGGAGCGTGGGGCTCGCGGCCCACCAGCAGGATCGAGCCGTCGGCGCCCTCGTCGCGCAGCCAGCGCGCGCAATTGGCGGCCGCCAGGCCGCCCCCGATCAGCAGGTGGTCGACGGAGCGCTCGGCCAAGCCTGACTCAGGCGGCTTCCGGGGCCCGTGCCGTGAAGCGCTCGGTCACGCTCGCCTCGATGTTCACGTCGAGCACCAACAGCACCTCGTCGCCCGACTGGACCACCGAATCGCCGGCCGGCACGAAGCCCGCGCCGTCGCGAAGGATCGAAATCACCAGCGAGCCGTCCGGCAGCCCGAGCTCGCGGACCGCCTTGCCCGCGGCCTCCGAGCCGTTCGCGACCTCGAGCTCGATGATCTCGAGCCGCTCGGTGGGCAGGTCGAGCAGGTGCACGAGGCCGTACTGGGGCACCTCGTGCTCGATCAGCCGCAGGATCAGGTCGGTGGCCGACACCGCCGGCTTGATGCCCAGCAGCTCGAAGTGCTCCAGGTTGCGAGGGTTGTTGCAGCGCGCCACGATCCGGTCGATCCCGTACTTCTCGCGGGCCACCTGGGAGATCAGGATGTTGTCCTCGTCGTCACCGGTCACGGCGATCACGAGGTCGGCCCGCTCGATGCCGGCGCGCTCCAGCACCCACAGCTCCGAGCCGTCGCCGTACTGGACGCTGTGCTCGAGCTCCTCCTCGACGGTGTTGTAGCGGTGCTGGTCGGACTCGATCACGGTGACCTCGTGTCCCTTGCTGAGTAGCTCACGGGCGAGGTTCCAGCCCACCTTGCCGGCGCCGACGATCAGGACGTACATGGGTTAGCCGGACACCCCTTCGAAGCGGATGTGGCCGCGCACGGCGGCCTCCAGCAACTCGATCGCGGTCTGGGTGGGACAGACGGTCTGGAGGCCCTGCTCGGCGTACCAGCGCGCCCGGGCGGGGTCGAGCACGCGCACCACGACGCGGTCGACGTCGAAGCGGCGCTTGGCGATCTGCGCGATCACGAGGTTGGTGTTATCCCCGTCCGTGGACGCCACAAACGCGTCCGCCTGCTCGATGCCGGCCTCGCGCAGTGCGTCGATCTCGAGCGCGGTGCCCACCGTGAAGCGGCCGCCGAGGTCTTCCCAGCTCTGGGTCTGGCCCCGGTTGAGCAGGGCGATGGCCTCGGGGTCCTCGTCGAGGACGGACACCTCGTGGCCCTCGGCCAGCATTGACTTGGCGATCGCCGACCCGACTCGGCCCGACCCGACGATGAGCACGAACATACCGGGCTCACAATAGGCGATAGACGAGCCGTTTAGGGCCTGACGCCTTCCCTGATCGCGGCCCCGTCAGCGGGCGCCGCGGTGAGGATCACCTTGCAGGGGGCCTTCTCGACCACGTAACGCGTGGTCTCGCCCACGAAGCGGTCGCGGGCGCGCCCCCGGCCGCCCAGCGCGGCGCCGCCCTTGATCCGGCTCGGCTCCTCCGCGGCCAGCACGATCGCCTCGACCCCGCGGCGGCGCGCCTCGGACACGATCGCCTGGCCGGCGCTGCGCCCTCGCACCATCGCCGTGGCCACCTCCACGCCGTCGTACTCCTCCCCCACGTCCTTGGCCCGGCCGAGCACGCGCTTGGCCAGGTCCACGCGGTCGTCCGGCACTCGCGCGTCGATCGGCAGCGACATCGGGATCTCGAACACGTAGAGCGCCTCGAGCACGGCGCCGCCCTCGCCCTCGTCGGCGTGATCGGCTGCCAGGCGCCCCGCGGTCCCGACGATGTCGTCGTCGATCTGGTCGCCGAACACCGGCACCAGGATGCTGCCGTACTCGGCCTCGGCCGGCCGCTCGCGCAGCACCTCCTCGGGGATCGTGAAGCGGCGGGTGAGCTCCTTGCCCTGGGTCCGCCGGTAGACGACGTACAGGGTGATCCCGCCGAGCATCCAGACGCCGCCCGCCACGCGCGCGCCCTGGTGCAGGATCACCACGGTGGTCCAACCGACCCCCGAGAGCAGCGCTCCGAGCAGCGAAGGCAGCGGCACGCTGCCGCGGCCGACGGGGATCGACAGCGGCACGCGGAAGGCGCGCGGGCGGTCGGGCTCGCGGAAGCGGAGCACGATCACCGAGAGGTGGGCGATAGTGAAGGCCAGCATCGCGCCGAAGGCGAACAGCCCGGCCAGGAAGTCAATGTCGGCCGGAATCACGAGGCCGAAGGCGATGACCGCCGCCAGCCAGATCGCCACGTAGGGCGTGGAGCGCTCCTCGTGCAGCCGGCCCACGAGGCTCGGCACCTGCCGGTTCGTCGCGAGCGAGTAGGCCAGCCGCGCCACGCCGAGCATCTGGCCGTTCGCCGCCTGCACCAGCACCGCGGCCGCGACGCCGCCCACGGCGTAGCGAAACAGCTCGGAGCCGGAGTGGAACGCCCACACGACGCCCAGCACCGGCGCCTCCTCGAAGCGGTCGCCGAGGGCGGTGGAGGCGCCGTGCACCGGCACCGCCATCAGCGCCAGCAGCGACATGCCCACCAGCAGCACGAACACCGCTCCCGCCCCGATCAGCGATACGCGCCGCAGTCCGCGGCGGCCCACGCGCAGGTCGCCCGCCAGGCCCGAAGCGGCCTCGATGCCCGTGGACGCCATCGTCGCCACCACGGTCGCGAACAGCAGGTCCTGCCAGCGTGGCGCGGTGCCCAGGTCGATCGAGTCGAACACCGCGCCGAGGTTGAACAGCGTGGCGAAGCCGACCACCATGATCACCGCCGACAGCACCAGGTTGAGCAGCGACAGGCGCAGCACTCCCTTCAGCCGCGCGGCGGCGACGCCGCGGATGTTCATCCACACCACGCCCGCCAGCACGGCAGCCGCGATCAGCAGCTCCACGATCCCGTCGTTGGCGCCGCCCCAAAACGCCGACAGGTAGTGGGGCACCGACAGCGCGACGAACGCCATCACGATCAGGTAGTCGAGGATGATCGCCCAGCCGGCGATGAAGCTCCAGAGCTCGTCGAACGCGTAGCGGGCGAACACGGACGCGCCCCCGCGCTCGGGGTGCAGCGAGCTGCCCTCGAGATAGGACATCGTGGTCAGGCAGAAGAAGAGGCCCGCGGAAAGGAACACGAATGGCGTCATGCCGAGCGCCCTGCCGGCCACGACGCCGAGGACCACGTAGACGGACGAGCCGACGGCGCTCAGCGCGATCGCGAACAGGGCCGGCTCGCCGAGCCCCCGCGCGATGCGCGACTCCGCCGCCCCCGACCCGCGCCTCAGCTGGAAGCGGGTGCTCACCGCTCCCCGCCGCGGGCGAGCCAGAGGCGCCCCGCACCGAGCAGCGCGAGCATGACGCCGAGGATCACGCCCAGCGCCAGCGGCCCGCCGCCGCGCACGAGCGTGCTGGCGACCATGGCCAGGCCCAGCAGGAGCAGGGCGGCGCTCAGGGCGCGGGTCGACGCCAGGTAGGCACGCTGCACGTGCTTATCCTAGACCCGCTCTCAGGCGGCTTTGCCCGTGTTGACCTCGCCCCGCGAGGACTCGATGATCACCCGGCAGGGGCGGTCGGCCAGCACGGTCTCGATCGTCTTGCCGAACAACGAGGCGCCCGCGCGCTTCGGCGGCAGCCCCATCACGATTGCGCGCGCATGGATGTCGCGCGCCTCCTCCACCACCCTGCGGCCGCCCTGACCGGGCCGCACCTTCTCCCAGTGGCCGGTCAGGCGGCGCCCGCCACGCACGCGCGCCGAGTCGATCACGGTCTGGGCGCTCGCCTCCTGCTCCGGCATGCTCGCGCCGATCGGCGAGTTCGGCGGCACCGTGATCAGCACGAGCACGTGGATACCGCGCCGGCGGCGCGCCGCCAGCTGCACCGCGGTCGCCACGGCTCCCGGGTCGAAGGCGCCGTCCTCGAACGCCACCAGCACCGACTGGTACTCCACCTCGTGCTCGACGATCGGCTTCGGCATGACCACCTTGTGCGTCTCGGTAAGCGAGAGCCCCTGGCGGCGGCGGTAGACCACATAGACGACGATCCCGATCGCCAGCCAGACCAGGCCGGACACGAGCACGCGCAGGTCGAGCACCGTAACCACCACGAAGGCGATCCCGGTGCCGAGGCCGCCGAAGATCGCGAACAGGGGCAGCTCGTGCCCGCGGATGCGGATGTTGCCCGGCCCCCGCCAGGGGCGCTCGACGTCGGGTCGTTTGATGCGCAGCGCGATGACCGAGAGGTGGGCCATCGTGAACGAGAGCATCGCGCCGAAGGCGTAGATGGTGCCGAGGAAGCTGGCCTGGCCGGGCACGATCGCGAGGCACGCGATGCCGCCGAACATGATGATCGCCACGTAGGGCGTGCGGAAGCGCGGGTGCAGGGTCCGCAGGCGCTCGGGCAGCTGGCGATGCTGGCCCATCGAGTAGGTCAGCCGGGAGACCCCGATCAGCCCCGCGTTGGTGGCGATGAACAGGATCGTCGCCGCCAGCAGGCCCACGTAGATCTCGGCCGCGCCCTGGAAGGCGCCCAGGTGCATGTTCTTGACCACGCCGAGCACCGGGTCGTCCGCAAAGCCCCCCTGCTCCTTGTGCAGCGCCAAGACCGTCGTGCCGTGCCGGACCGGCATGGCCGACAGCGCAACCGCGGGAAGGAAGGTGTAGATCACCGCCACGGCGCCGACCACCAGCGCGATCCCACGCGGAATGGTCTTGCCCACGTCGCGCGCCTCCTCGGCCATGTTCGAGATCGTCTCGATGCCGGTATAGGCGACCATGCCGACCGGGATCGCGATCAGGAAGTTGCTCACCGTGGGCGTGGTGCCGAAGTCGATCTGGCGCACGAGCAGGTGGGGGTCGAACACGAGCACGATGCCCGCCACCACGAGCAGGACCTGTGTCAGGAAGTCGGTGACCGCGAAGAAGATGTTCACGCCGGCGGACTCGCGGGCTCCGAACACGTTCAGGGAGCCCAGGATCACCACCACGAGGATGCCGCCGATGATGTCGGCCGGCGACCTGCCCAGCGCCGACCAGAAGACCCCGAGGTAGTGCGGCACGAAGAAGGCCGAAATCGAGATCGTGATGATGTAGGTGAGCATCTGGCCCCAAGCGGCGAAGAAGGACCAGAACTCGTTGAAGGCGCGGCGCGCGAACGATGAGGAGCCGCCCGCCTCCGGGTACATCGTGGTGGCCTCGGCGTAGGTCGCGGCGGTCGCGGCGAAGATCAGCCCGGCGATCACGAACACCACGGGCGTCATCCCGAGGGCGTAGATCGCCACCAGGCCGAGGGCGTAGTAGATCGAGCTGCCTACGTTGCCGTAGGCGGTGCTGAAGAGGGCGCCCGTCCCAAGGACGCGCTCCAGCCCACGGTTCTTCGGTCTGTACTCGGCCAGGCTCTAGATGAGGAAGGGGATGATCAGAAGGGCGACGATGTTCGCCACCTTGATCATAGGGTTGATCGCGGGCCCGGCGGTGTCCTTGTAGGGATCGCCGACGGTGTCGCCGGTCACCGAGGCGGCGTGCGCCTCGGACCCCTTGCCGCCGTACTCGCCATCCTCGATCAGCTTCTTGGCGTTGTCCCAGGCCCCGCCGCCGGCCGTCATCGACACGGCGCAGAAGAAGCCCACCACGATCACGCCGATCAGCAGGCCGCCGAGCGCCTGCACCGACAGGATGCCGACCACCACCGGCACAAGGATCGGGATCAGCGCCGGGATGATCATCTCCTTCTGCGCTGCCGCGGTCACGATCGACACGGTCTGTGCGTAGTCGGGCTCCTCGGTGCGGTCCATGATGCCCGGCTTCTCGCGGAACTGGCGGCGCACCTCCTCCACCACCCCGCCGCCGGCGCGGCCGACGGCCTCGATCGCCAGCGCGGCGAACAGGTAGACCATCATGCCGCCGATCAGGAGGCCGATCAGCACCTCCGGCTGGGATATGTCGAAGCTCGGAAGCGGTTTGTGGTCCTTGACGGCCTCCTCGCGCAGCTCTTCGACGAAGGCCGCGAAGAGCACCAGCGCAGCCAGCACGGCCGAGCCGATCGCGTAGCCCTTGGTGACCGCCTTGGTGGTGTTGCCGACCGCGTCGAGCGGGTCGGTTACGTTGCGCACCTCTTCCGGCAGGTCGGCCATCTCTGCGATGCCGCCCGCGTTGTCGGTGATCGGGCCGAAGGCGTCGAGCGCCACGATCAGGCCGGTCAGCGACAGCTGCGCCATCACCGCGACACCGATGCCGTAGATGCCGCCGAGCTCGTTGGCGGCCAGGATGCCGAGCGCGATCAGGATGGCGGGGGCCGCGGTGGACTGGAAGCCCTGGGCGAGGCCCTGGATGATGTTCGTGGCGTGGCCGGTCTGAGACGCGCGCGCAGTGGTGCGCACCGGCCGGAAGCGCGTCGAGGTGTAGTAGTCCGTGATCACGAACAGGCCCGCGGTCACGCCCACGCCGACCAGCGTGCAGAGCCAGAACTCGAAGCCCGTCGGCGCGCTTGCGCCGGCCCTCAGCAGAGCCGAGACGCCGACCTTGTACTTGAGGTCGTTCATCAGCCAGAGGCAGATCGGCAGGAACGCCAGGGCGGCCAGGCCGCCGGACACGATCAGGCCCTGGTAGAGGGCGCGCTCGACGTTGCCGGCCTTGCTCTTGACGGCGAAGGTGCCGATGATCGAGCCGATCAGGGAGATGCCGCCCACCACGAGCGGGAAGACGGCCACCGCGCCGATGTTGGCGAAGGTGAGCACGCCGAGCAGCATCACGGCGACCGCGGTCACGGCGTAGGTCTCGAAGAGGTCGGCCGCCATGCCGGCGCAGTCGCCGACGTTGTCGCCCACGTTGTCGGCGATCACGGCCGGGTTGCGCGGGTCGTCCTCTGGGATGCCCGCCTCGATCTTGCCCACGAGGTCGGCGCCCACGTCGGCGGCCTTCGTGAAGATGCCGCCGCCCAGCCTGGCGAACACCGAGATCAGCGAGCCGCCGAAGCCGAGGCCGACGAGGGCGTCGATCGCGTGGCGCTCCTGCACGCCGGCCAGCAGCAGCACGCCGTAGTAGCCGGCGACGCCCAGCAGCGCGAGGCCGGCCACGAGCAGGCCTGTCACGGCGCCGCCCTTGAAGGCCACCTCGAGGGCGGGACCGACGCCGCCGCGGGCCGTCTCGGCCACGCGGGCGTTCGCCCGGACCGACACGTTCATGCCGATGAAGCCGGCCGAACCGGAGAAGACGCCGCCGATCACGAAGCCGATCGCCGTGCGGATGTCGGTGGCGATCGCGAGCACGATCGCCAGCACCACGGCGACGCCGGCGATGATCGTGTACTGGCGGTTCAGGTACGCGCTGGCGCCGTCCTGGACGGCCTTGGAGATGGCCTGCATCTCCTCGTTGCCGGGCGACTTGGCGAGCAGCCAGCGCGACGTGACGACGCCGTAGACCACCGATGCGCCCGAGCAGACGAGCGCAATGATGATCCCGTAGTTGGTCAGGAAGTCAGTCAAGGGTCAGGCCTCCGAAGTTCTGGTCAATGGACGATCGCGCTGTCGAGAGCCGACGCGCAGATGTCGTCGGGTTGCGGGCCGACCTTGGGCACCGCACGGAACAAGAGCGCGCGCAGTCTATCCAGGTTTTCGCCAAAAACCCTGACCGCCTCGTCGGTCGAGACGGGCTGCATGCCCTCCAGGCCCACGTCGTAGTCGGTCACGAGCGACACATTGGCGTAGCAGAGGCCAAGCTCGCGGGCCAGCCAGGCCTCGGGGTACTGCGTCATGTTCACCACGTCGAAGCCGGCCTGGGCGAACCAGCGCGATTCGGCGCGCGTCGAGAAGCGCGGCCCCTGGATCACCACGACGGTCCCGCCGTCCACGACGCGCTCGTCGCCGGCCTCCACCAGGATCCGCCGCAGCTCCGGGCAGTAGGGGTCCGCGGCGGAGACGTGGGTGGTCTGGGGGCCGTCGTAGAAGGTGTCCTCGCGCCCGCTTGTGCGGTCCACGAACTGGTCGCAGACCACGAAGGTGCCGGGCTCGAGCTCGCGCTTGAGCGAGCCGCAGGCCGACGGCCCGATGATCCGCCTGACGCCCGCCTCGCGCATCGCCCAGACGTTCGCGCGGTAGTTGATGCGATGGGGCGGCAGCGAGTGCTCGTCGCCGTGGCGGGGCATGAACGCCACGCCGGTCCCGTCGATCTCCCCCAGCCGGATGCGCGCCGACGGCGGCCCGTAGGGGGTGTCCACGGCCAGCTCCTCGACGTCGTCGAGGAAGCGGTAGAAGCCCGAGCCGCCGAAGATCCCTAGAACCGGAGGCTGCGCAGCCGGCCGAGCCGGCTGCTTGCCTAACTGCTGCCGGGCGTCCATATGTCGGGCTTGGGCGGAGGCGGCGGCTCGGGCGACGCCGGCGGCTCCTCCCCCGGCCCCTGGGTCTCGCGGACGAAGGCCATCTGGAGCTGGGACAGGGCCTGCTTGATCGGCTCGGCCTGCTCGTCCGGGCAGAAGGGCAGCAGCGCCCGGACGGCTTCGATGCCGGTCTTTGCCTGGGCGACGTCCTTCTCGTCGTCCACCGTGAGCTTGCGCCCGCTCAGGTTGATCAGGGTGACCACCGTCTGGAGCAGCACGTCGTCGATCCTGAGCTGGCGCAGCTGCTCCTTGATCTGGTCCTCGCTTGGCATTCCCTCTTCCGTCATGTGTGGACCCCCTCCGCGTAGCTTTCCCGTGTGAGCGCCACCTCGGCTGCGTAGACCTCCTCGATCGAGGCGCCGCCGTCGAGCGCGCGCCGCTGACGCTGGGCGCCGTTCTCCTCCGGCAGGACGGGATCGATCCCGAGCGAGGCCCGGGCCGGCGCGGTCCAGGCCATCATCCGGTCGGGGAGCGCCGCCGCGGCGTACTCCTCGCGCCGGTCGAGATCGATCATCCGGCCGTCGAGCCCGTACCGGATCGCGCGCCAGAGGTTCTCCTCGATCAGGCGCGCCGGAGGCGGCTCGTAGGTCACGCCCTCGTCGTGGTCGATGGCGGCCTGGGCCACGCAGGCGGTGATGAGGCCGGCGAGCGCGCTGGAGTCCTCGGCGCGGCTCTGGGCGTCGCAGATCCGCACCTCCACCGTGCCGAAGACGTGGTGCGGGCGCACACTCCACCAGATCTGCGTGTGCTCGATGATCGACCGCGTGCGCACCAGGAAGTTCACGTAGTCGGCGTAGGCCGCGAACGAGCCGAACGGGTCGGGGATCCCGCAGCGCGGGAAGCTCCTGGTGAAGATCTGCGTGCGCGCCGACTGCAGGCCGGAGTCGCGCCCGTCCAGGAAGGGCGAGTTCGCCGAGATCGCCAGCAGCTCGGGCAGCACGGCGCGCAGCCGGTCGCAGACGGCGATCGCGCGGTCGGCCCCGCGCACCCCCACGTGCACGTGCAGGCTGAAGGTGTTGTTGCGCCAGGCCACGTAGCGCAGCTCGTCCTCGAGGCGGCGGTAGTGCGCGGTGTCGATGATGCGCTGGTCCTGCCAGGGACTCCAGGGGTGAGTGCCCGTGGCGGCCAGCAGCGCGCCGCGGTCGGACGCCAGCCGGAAGAGCCGCGTGCGGAAGTCGCGCTGCTTTAGGAGCGCGTCCGCGAAACCCTCGCCGCGGCCCGAGCGGATCTCGATCTCCGAGCCGATCAGCTCCCCGGCCACCGACTGCCCGAGCGCTTCGTCGGCCTGTGCCGCGTCGCGCAGCTCCTCGAAGCGCTGCACGAGCCCGCGCCCCTCCGGGTCGAGGATGCCGAACTCCTCCTCGAGTCCGACCGTGAAGTCGGTGGAGTTCTCGAAGGCCTCCCGTGCGCTAGCCATGTCCAGCACGGAATCGGCTCCTAGGTCAGGTAGAAGTAGAGCGCGTAGAGGAGGTCGACGGCCGGGCTCGAGGTGTGCACCGTGACCTCGGGGGGCACCTGCAGGAGCGCCTCGGAGTAGTTGAAGATGATCCGGACGCCCGCCTCCACCAGGTCGTCGGCCACCTGCTGGGCGGCCTCGGTGGGCACCGCCAGCACGCCCACCACGACCTCTTCCTCTTCGACCACCCGGCCGAGCTCGGCGTAGGGCCGCACCGTCAGCGTCTCGCTCACGCTGTTGCCGATCTTGTCCGGATCGGTGTCGAAGATCGCCACCACGCGGAAGCCGTGGTCCGCGAAGATGTCCGAGCCGGCGATCGCCTGGCCCAGGTGGCCCGCCCCGAACAGCGCGAGGTTGTGCTTGCCCGTGGTGTGCAGGATCTTGCGGATCTGCGACACCAGCGAGTCCACGTTGTAGCCCACGCCGCGCTTGCCGAACTTGCCGAAGCCCGACAGGTCGCGGCGGATCTGCGTGGAGTTCACGTGCGTGTAGTCGGCGAGCTCCTGGGAGGAGATCGTCTCCTTGCCCATCTTCTTCGCCTGCGTCAGCACCTGCAGGTAGCGCGACAGCCGCGCGGCCACGCCAAGCGAGAGCCGCTCGGCGCCGCCGTCGCCCTGGACCCCGAGACCGCCCCCCGAGCTGGGCTCGCCGAACTTCACGTGTCCACTCTATCGAGCATCCGGCGAAGCTCCTCCGGCTCCACGAGGTACTCGAAGGCCTCCTCGCCATCCAGCTCCACGACCGGAATCCGCTCGCCGTAGCGGCGGTTCAGGGCGGGGTCGGAGGTGATGTCGACCTCCTCGAGCTCGAAGGGGCGCTCGCGCTGCACCATCGCCACGACGGCCCTGGCCTCGTCGCAGAGATGGCAGCCCGGCTTGCCGTAGAGGGTGACGACGGTCATGCCAGCCTGGCGGCGGCGTCGAGGTCGAGGTAGTCGGGATAGGCCAGCGGCCGGCCGAAGCGCGCCGCGGCGCCGATCATCCCCGCGTTGTCGGTGCACAGCTCCATCGGCGGCACCCAGGTGTCCACGTCGAGCCGCTCCACCGCCGCCCGCAGCTCGGAGTTGGCCGCCACCCCGCCGCCGATCGCGAGCCGCCCGAGGCCCTCCCGCAGGAGAGCATCGCGCGTGCGCGACACCAGCGCGTCCACGATCGCGCGCTGGTAGGACGCCGCCAGGTCCGCGCGCCGTGCCTCCACCTCGGCCTCGCCGAGGTCGCGGATCGCGTAGAGCAGCGACGTCTTCAGCCCGCTGAAGCTGAAGTCCAGCTCGCCCGGCGCCGAGCGCGGGAACGCGAACGCCTCGGGGTCGCCCTCGCGCGCCAGCCGGTCAAGCGCGGGGCCGCCCGGGTAGCCCAGGCCCAGCAGGCGGGCCCCCTTGTCGAACGCCTCGCCGGCCGCGTCGTCGAGCGTCTGGCCGAGCACGGAGTAGGCAGCCGGGTCGTCCACCCGTGCCAGGAAGGTGTGACCGCCGCTGGCGACCAGGCAAAGGTAGGGAGGCTCGACCGCCTCCGGGCCGAGCGTGCTGGCCACCACGTGTCCGTGAAGGTGGTCCACCGGCACCAGGGGCAGCCGCCGCGCGGCGGCGAGCGCCTTCGCCGACGACACGCCCACCAGCAGCGCGCCGATCAGGCCCGGGCCGCGCGTGACCGCCACGGTGTCCACGTCGCCGAGGCCGGCGCCGGCGCGCTCGAGGGCGTCGGCGGTGACCGCGTCCACCAGCTCCAGGTGCCGGCGTGAGGCCACCTCTGGCACCACGCCGCCGTAGCGGGCGTGCAGCAGCCCCTGCGAGGCCACGACGTTCGAGCGCAGCTCGCCGTCCTCCGAGACGACGGCGGCGCAGGTGTCGTCGCAGCTCGTCTCGATCGCAAGGATCACGCGCTGGCGGCGCGGTCGGGCGCCGTGCGCCACATGATCAGGGCGTCCTCGCGGTTGTCGTGGTAGTAGCCGCGCCGCCGCCCCGCGCTGCGGAAGCCGAAGCCCTCGTAGAGCTTGATCGCGGCGTCGTTGGAGGTGCGCACCTCCAGCGTGTACTGCTCGCTTGGACCGTCGGCCAGCTCGAACAGCCGCTCGATCAGGGCGGCCGCTATGCCCTGGCGGCGCAGGCGGTTGTCCACCGCCACGTTCATCAGGTGCCAGACGGTGTCGTAGCGCGAGCAGATCAGGTAGCCCACGATGCGGTCGCCCACCGTGGCCGCCAGGCAGATGCCCGCCGGCTTCGACAGCTCGAGCACGAACATCGCCAGCGACCAGGGCGTCGGGAAGGCGCGGCGCTCCACGGCGATGACCTGTGGCAGGTCCGCGTAGGTGAGCCGGCGGATCTCGAGCTGGTCGTTCATTGGCTTCGTGGCTTGGCGTCCGGTGGTCGCAGGTACTCGGGGAGAACGGATCCCGGCTCCCGCGCCAGTACCCCTGTGGCCAGTCGGCAGACATGGAGCGCGCTGACCACGTGTGAGGCCGAGTCATCCGGCTCGACCCGGATGCCCGCGGCCTCGAGCAGCTCCCGGAATCGTATCGACCCGTCTCCGGTCGCAAGTGGGGTGATACCCGCCGTGCGCACACGCTCGGCCAGCTCCTCGGGCGTGGCGGCGAACGGGGGCCAGCGCTCGGTGCCCTGCTCGTAGAGCGCGCCGAACAGCTGCCCGCGGCGCGCGTCGATCAGCGGCAGCGCCAACGGCGCGTCGACCCCGGCCGCAAGCGCGGCGAGCGAGGAGACCGGCCGCAGGTCCAGCCCCCGCGCGCTCGCCAGCGCGCGCGCCGTGGCGATGCCGATGCGCAGCCCGGTGAACGCGCCGGGGCCCACCCCAACGCCGATGGCGTCCAGCTGCGGCCAGTCGAGCCCGGCCTGCTCCAGCACGTCCGCCACGCGCGGCAGCAGCTCGCTCGCGTGCGCCGGCCGCTCGAACAGCGCCGCGGGGGCGGGTCGCAGCTCGAAGGCCCGGCCGTCGGAGCGCAGCACACAGGCCGAGGTGGCGGCGCCGGAGGTGTCGAAGCCCAGCACGTTCATTCGATCGTGACCCGCCGCCGGTCGCCGCCGAGGTGCTCCAGGCGCACGCGCGCCGCGACCCGCTCCAGCATCGGCTCGGCCACGCCAGGCCACTCCACGAAGGCCACCCGCTCGGGCGTGATGTAGTCGTCGAGCAGCGCGGGGTCCTCGCCCGCGAGCGACGCCAGGCGGTGCAGGTCGAGGTGGGCGACCTCGGGGTCGCCGGCGTAGAGCTGGCCGATCGTGAACGTCGGGCTGGTCACCGTATCCGTGACACCCAGCGCCCGGCAGGCGCCGCGCACGAACGTGGTCTTGCCGCTGCCGAGCTCGCCCGCCACCAGCACCACGTCGCCCGCGCTGAGGCGGCCCGCCAGCTCAGCCGCGGCGGCCTCGGTCTCCGCGGCGCTGCCGGTCTCGAGCTCCACGCCTCAGCCGAGGCGCAGCTGGTCCGGCTCGACGGCGGCCGGCACGGGCAGCAGCGGGGCGGGCGGCGGCTCCGCCAGGAGCGCCGGCAGGCGGGCGAAGTCCTCCTGCAGCTGCGCCTTGACCGCCGGCGTACGCAGCGCCGCGGCCGGGTGGAAGAGCGGGTAGATGCGCACCTTGCGCGCCCCCAGCTCGTGCTCCTGGGGCTGCCCGTGCACCCCCGTGATGCCGCGGTTCGAGCGCGTGAGCAGCTTGGTGGCGAAGTTGCCGAGCGTGCACACCACTCGCGGCTCGATCAGCTCCACCTGCCGGAACAGGTAGGGCTTGCAGGCGTCGATCTCGTCCGGCTGGGGGTCGCGGTTGCCGGGCGGCCGGTTCTTCAGGACGTTGCAGATGAACACCTCGGCGCGGCTGAGCCCGACCTCCGCCAGCAGCTCCTCGAGCAGCTGGCCGGCCCGGCCCACGAACGGCAGCCCCTGCTGGTCCTCGTGAAAGCCCGGGGCCTCCCCAACGAACATCAGGTCCGCGTCGGCGTTGCCGGCGCCGAACACCAGGTTGGTCCGCGTCTTGTGCAGCGGGCAGCGCATGCAGCCCTGGGCCTCGCGGTAGAGGGCCACCAGATCCTCGCGGCGCTCCTCCGGGGATCGGCTGTGCATTGGCCGAAGCGTAGGCGCTACGGGCGACAGCCATTATCCTTGTGCCACGGCTGCTACCCGACCCGGGAGTGGACCGTCACGGATGGACCCTCACACGCACACCGATACGCGCCCGCGCCTGGGCGTGGTTGGGGCGGGCCGCTTGGGCTCCGCTCTCGCGATCGCGCTCCGGGCCGCCGGCTATCCCGTCGAGGGCCCGGCCGGCCGCGGCGAGCGCCCGCTCGACTGCGAGGCCATCGTGCTGTGCGTGCCCGACGCGGAGATTCCGACCGCCGCTGCCACCGTGGCCGGGGCCGCCCCTGTGATCGGCCACACGAGCGGCGCGACACCGCTGTCCGCCCTGGAGCCGGCCGGGGCGGCCGCGCTCTTCGGCCTGCACCCGCTGCAGACCTTCGGCGGCGAGTCCGCGGCCGACGCGTTCGAGGGCTCCGGCTGCGCCATTGCGGGCAGCACCCCGGCGGCGCTGAGCCTGGCCCAGCGAATCGCGCGCGACCTCGGCATGAGGCCCTTCGAGATCGAGGAGCGGGGTCGCGCCGCCTACCACGCGGCGGCGTCCGTGGCCTCGAACTTCCTGGTCACGCTCGAAGCCGCGGCGGAGCGGCTGGCGGGCGGCGCCGGTCTGGAACCCGAGCAGGCGCGCGCGCTGCTGGCCCCGCTCGTGCTCCAGACCGCCGCGAACTGGGCCGAGCTGGGCCCCGAGCGGGCGCTGACGGGCCCCGTGGCCCGCGGCGACGAGGCCACCGTCGCCGCCCAGCGCGCCGCCGTCGAACAGTCGGCGCCCGAGCTGCTGGCCCTGTTCGACGAGCTGGTGGAGCGCACCCGCGAGCTGGCCGCCGGGAGGGTCACAGCATGAGGACCGTGCGCCCCGTCGCCGAGCTGCGCGAGCTGCTGGCCCCCGGGCGGCGCGCCGGCCGCGAGATCGGCCTGGTGCCCACCATGGGCTTCTTCCACGAGGGCCACCTGTCGCTGATGCGCCACGCGCGCCGGGACTGCGACCTGGTGGTGGTCTCGCTGTTCGTGAATCCCGCCCAGTTCGGCCCCGGCGAGGACCTGGAGTCCTACCCCCGCGACGAGGCCCGCGACAGCAAGCTCGCGCAGGCCGAGGGGGTCGACGTGCTGTTCGCCCCGGACGTTGCGGAGGTCTACCCGGACGGCTTCGACACCGCCGTCGCCGTGGGCGGGCTCACCGGGGTGCTGGACGGCGACCCGGCGCGGCGCGGGCCCGAGCACTTCGCGGGCGTCGCCACCGTCGTGACCAAGCTCCTCAACATGGTGCAGCCCGCGCGCGCCTACTTCGGCCAGAAGGACGCCCAGCAGGCGCTCGTGATCAGGAAGCTCGTTCGCGACCTGGACATCCCCGTCCGCGTTGAGGTCGGCCCGGTCGTGCGCGACCCCGACGGCCTGGCGCTGTCCTCGCGCAACTCCTACCTATCGGACGGGGAGCGCCGGCGCGCCCTCGGCCTCAGCCGCGCGCTGCGCGCCGCGCACGAGCGCGTGTCGCTGGGCGAGCGTGACGGGGCTGCAGTCCTGGCCGCCGCCAGGGCGGAGCTGGACGAGGCCGGGCTCGACCCCGAGTACCTCGAGCTGCGCTCCGCCGAAGACCTCTCCCCCGTCGAGCGCGTGAACGGCTCGACCCTGCTCGCCGTCGCCGCCCGCGTGGGCCGTGCCCGGCTGATCGACAACGTGATCCTAGGAGGCGACGAATGAGACGAACGATGTTGAAGTCGAAGGTGCACCGCACGACGGTCACCGGAAGCGACCTCCACTACGTGGGCTCCATCACGATGGATCCCGAGCTGCTGGAGGCGGCCGACATCCTGGAGAACGAGCTTGTGCACGTGCTCGACGTGGACAACGGCGCCCGCTTCGAGACCTACACGATCGCCGGCGAGCGCGGCTCCGGCCAGGTGCAGGTGAACGGCGCAGCCGCGCGTCTGGTGCACACCGGCGACACGGTGATCGTCGTGTCGTATGCGGAGTACGAGGAGGAGGAAATGGGCACCTATGAGCCACGCGTCGTCCATGTCGACTCCGAGAACCGGATCGTCGACGTAAACGCCATCGTGAACGACCTCGTGCGCAGCCGGCCAAGCCGGCTGCTTCGCGGAAAGGAGCTGCTGCGATGAGCCACGCACCACCACCCAAGGGACGCCCGATGACCCTCTCCCGGCTGGCCGAGAAGAAGGCCCTCGGAGAGCCGATCGCCATGGTCACCGCCTACGACTACCCCAGCGCCCAGGTGGCCGAGGAGGCCGGTGTGGACGTCGTTCTGGTGGGCGACTCAGGCGCCATGACCGTGCTCGGCTACCCGAGCACCGTGCCCGTGACCCTCGACGAGCTGGTGATGCTGGCCTCGGCCACGCGCCGCGGCCTCTCGACGCCGCTGCTCGTGGGCGACATGCCCTTTGGCTCGTACGAGGTATCGGACGAGCAGGCAATCGCCAACGCCCAGCGCTTCGTCAAGGAGGCCGGCTGCGACGCCGTGAAGCTCGAGCGCGGCGGCACCTCGGCGGACCGCGCCCGGGCGATAGTCGCGTCGGGCATCCCGGTGATGGGCCACGTGGGCCTGACCCCGCAGACCGCCACGGCCCTGGGCGGCTACCGCTCGCAGGGCCGCACGCACAAGCGCGGGCTCGAGGTCATGCAGGACGCCCTGGCGCTTCAGGACGCCGGCTGCTTCGCGATCGTGTTCGAGGCGATCCCGAGCGCGCTGGCGGAGCTGATCATGCCGCGCATCGAGATCCCCGTGATCGGCATCGGCGCCGGCCCGGCCACCGACGGCCAGGTGCTTGTGTTCCACGACCTGCTCGGGCTGTTCGACGGCCACGCCCCCCGCTTCGTGAAGCGTTACGCCGACGTGCGGGGAGAGATGGTGCGCGGGCTCGAGGAGTTCGTGGCCGACGTGCGCTCGCGCCGCTACCCGGAGGCCGAGCACGGCTACACGATGGCCCCCGACGAGGTGGAGCGGCTGCAGGGAGCGCTCGAACAGGCGGGCGAGCCCTTCACGGGCGGCCCGAGCCTCTAGCCGCACCAACTTCGTAACGACAGCGACTTTCGCCATGCTTGCGGGTTCGTTCTCCCGAACCCCCATTGCAAGGAGGAAGTCCCATGCTCAGACGGCTAGTTCCGTCACCTTCCATGTTCGTCGCGCTCCTGGCGCTGTTCGTGGCCCTCGGTGGGTCCGCCGCAGCCGCGATCGTGATCACGGGTAGGAACATCAAGAACAACACGGTCACCGGCGCCGACATCAAGAACGGTGCGCTCGCCAGCCGTGACATCAAGAAGAACTCGGTCGGTGGCGTGGCCATCCTCGAGTCCCGCCTCGGCACGGTGCCCTCGGCCGCCCAGGCCGACGGCCCGACCCGGTTCGCGGTGGTTTCGGGAGCCGGCGTCCTGGCACGCGGACGCAACGTGGGCTCGGTCGCGCGGACCAGCACGGGCCGCTACCAGGTGATCTTCACTCGCGACGTACGCAGTTGCGCCTACTTCGCGACGATCGGCGACATCGGTGCCGCGGGGCCGCCTCAGGGCAGCGAGATCTCGGTCTCGTCGCTTGCCTCGAACGTGAACGGAGTCTCGATCCGCACCGAGAACGACAACGGGGTAGCGGCGGACAAGCCGTTCCACCTGACCGTCGGCTGCTAGCGCAGCTCCTCGACCCGCCGGAGCACCTTCGCGGGTGCTCCGGCGGCGATCGAGTGTGACGGCACGTCACGCGTGACCACGCTGTTCGCGCCGATCACGCATCGCTCGCCGATCGTCACCCCGGTGGTGATCACGACGTTGGCCCCGCACCAGACGTTGTCGCCGATCTCGGTGGGCCCTTTCGTGGTGAAGCCCTGCCACGGAACGGGCTTTTCCGGGTCGTCGAAGCGGTGGCTGGCGTCCGTTATGAAGCAACAGTTGGCGAACATGCAATGAGAGCCGATGGTCACGGACTCCTGACAAGCGATCATCACGCCGATATTGAGGAAGGTGCCCCCACCAATCCTCACTTTTCCCTCATCGCCGATCGTGATCCACACGTTCGGCTCGAGCAGAACATGCGGGCCGAGCTCCAGCCGGCCTGATCGAAGCGCCTCGAGCACGTTGCCGTGCACGGGCCAGCGCGCGAAGGATTCGCGGCGCGCGAACTCGCGGTGGATAGCGAAGCGGTTCCAGGGCAGCGAGTTGCGCTCGTACCAGCGCCACTTCCGTGCCCAGAGCTTCGCCTTATCCACTCCCGGAGCCTGCCAGATATGAGGCGCCTGCTGCCCTCGCCCGCAATGGCCGTGGCCCTGCTGGCGCTGTTCGTGGCGCTCGGCGGCGTCTCGTGGGGCGTCGCCACGGGCACGATCGGAACGCGGCAGATCAAGAACAACTCGATTCGCTCGACCGACATAAAGAACGGCCAGGTGTCCAGCCGCGACCTGCGCAACAACGACGTGCGCGGTAAGGACGTGCGGCGCAACACGCTCACCGGTGCCGACATCCTCGAGTCGAGCCTCGGCAAGGTGCCGAGCGCCGGGAAGGCAGACATCGCCTTCAGCCCGGTCGCCTACGGGCGCGTGGCGGCCAGCGGCGACGTGATCGAGGCCTCTTCCCGCGGCGTGGGCGACGGGAACGTGTCCGTGGAGTCCAACAGCGCCTACTGCTTCCGCAACCTGCCCTTCCAGTTCAAGACCGCGCAGGCCACGATCGACTTCGAGAGCGCAGCCACGCAGGTGCCCAACATCGGCAACCGCGCGATCGCCTCCGTGGCGTTGGGCAACCCGTTCGGCGACTGCTCCGGCGCCGGCGTCCAGCTCGAGGTGGTCACCGCACGGGCGGACACGCCCGACTACGCGCGCAGCGGCTTCTTCATAGTCTTCTGGAACTGAGCTCGAAGCTCCTCTACGACCCCGATTGCGGCTTCTGCAAGGTCACCGCCGGCGCGATCCTCGTCTGGGATCTCGGCGGTCGGGTTCGCCCCGTGCCGCTCGGCAGCACCGAGGCCGACCGGCTGCTGGCGGAGATGCCGAAGGAGCGGCGGATGGCGTCATGGCACCTGGTCGAGCCGTCCGGCCACGTGAGCTCCGCGGGTGCCGGCTTCGCACCCCTCCTGCGGCAGCTGCCCGGCGGCTGGCCCCTGGCGCGGCTCGCCGAGCTCTTCCCCGGCGAGGCCGACCTGGCCTACCGGCTCGTGGCCGAAAACCGCACCCCGCTCGGCCGGCTGATCCCGGGCGTCGTCAAATCTCGGGCCAGCTGGCTGCTCGAGCGCAGGGCCTGAGAGCACAAGTCCTTGACGTACGGCCGGATCGCGCAGAGGATCCCCCTGACCACCACCAGGAGGGCTCTAAATGCTCAGCAGGCTCAAAGGCGCGCGGCCATCGCCCGCGCTCGTAATCTCAATCATCGCGCTGTTCGTCTCGCTCGGGGGCGCCGGCTATGCAGCCGTCACCATCACCGGCAAGAACGTCAAGAACAGCTCGCTCACAGGCAAAGATGTCAAGAACAGCAGCCTTACCGGTAGCGACATCAAGAACAGCAGCCTTACCGGCTCCGACATCAAGAACGACAAGCTCACCGGCTCGGACATTCTCGAGTCGAGCCTCGGCAAGGTGCCGAGCGCGAGCAGCGCGGACAACGCGGCCAACGCGGGGAATGCCAACAGCGTGGGTGGGCTTGGCGCTTCTGCGTTCCAGCACCGTGTCAGGTGGGCACTGGTGGACGGCGGCGGCGGGACCGGCGGCTCAGGCACAATCCTCGCTCAGTCCGGCGGCATCACTGCTTCCGACAACACCGGCAGCACCAACTTCAACTACCTGAACTTCGGAAGCAGCGTCGCAAGCAAGCTGATCCTGGTTTCGCTGGACGGCAGCGCGCACGGGCAGATCACCGCTTCGCCGTGCGGGGCAGGGGCTGCGCCGGGCGGCTCGAGCTGCGCGGCGACGGGAACGAACGACGTGAACCACGTGATCATCCGGATGCGGAACGCCGGCGACACGGCGGGCGCCAACCTCACGTACTTCGTGGCTGTCGGCGACTAAGCGCGACTTCGTGGCAGGTGGGCGGTTTCCCGCCCGCCTGCCACGAACAACCAACCAGGAAAGAGATCAAGTGCGACGCGCCTCACTGCCCTGCCTTGTGACCGCCCTCATCGCTGTGGCGGCCGCGGGATGCGGTGACTCCCGGCAAAGTGCCGACCCGAAGGCCACGGATGCGAAACGGATGTCCACGTCGGCGCATCCGGCACCGCAACCATCTGCAAAAGCGGCCCCTGGACGTGAGAAGCGCGGCGGGCGAGCCAATACGCGGCAGGACGGTTCGCAACCCCGCACGGATGAACCCGGGCGGCCGGGCAGGGCCGCTGCAGGTCGAGCCAGGGGCCAGTCACGCCAGGACACGGCCAACGCGCCCAAGCCGCCCCACGTCGTCAGCAGAGCGCAGGAACGGGCAGACAAGGCCGCCCGGGCGACGCCTTAGTTCGCGATCCGAAGCACCTACGCCGCGGCGGCTACCTTCGGGCGCTGCCGCGGCCGCCGCTTGGCCGGCGCCACGATCTCGGCCAGGAAGCTGCCGGTGTACGAGCGGTCGGCCTTCGCGGCGACCTGCTCGGGTGTGCCCTTGGCCACCACCCGGCCGCCTTCCTCGCCGCCCTCGGGGCCCAGGTCGATGATGCGATCGGCCGTCTTGATGACGTCCAGGTTGTGCTCGATCACGACGACCGTGTTGCCCGCGTCCACGAGCCGGTTGAGCATCTCCAGCAGCCGCTGGACGTCGGCGAAGTGCAGGCCGGTCGTGGGCTCGTCGAGGATGTAGAGCGTGCGGCCGGTGGCGACCTTCGACAGCTCGCTGGAGAGCTTCACGCGCTGGGCCTCGCCGCCCGACAGCGTGGTGGCGGGCTGGCCGAGCCGGATGTAGTCGAGCCCGACGTCGTGCAGCGCCTCGACCTTGCGCCTGATCTTCGGGATGTGTTGGAAGAAGTCGCGCGCCTCCTCGACGGTCATGTCGAGCACGTCGGCGATCGTCTTGCCCTTGAAGCGGATGTCGAGCGTCTCGCGGTTGTAGCGCCGGCCGTGGCATTGCTCACAGGGGACGTAGACGTCGGGCAGGAAATGCATCTCGATCTTGATCTGACCGTCGCCCTTGCAGACCTCACAGCGACCGCCCTTGACGTTGAAGCTGAACCGACCCGGCTGGTAGCCGCGCACACGGGCGTCCGGCGTGCCGGCGAAGAGCTCGCGAATGGGGCCGAACAGGCCGACGTAGGTTGCCGGGTTCGACCGTGGCGTTCGACCGATGGGCGACTGATCGATCTCGATCACCTTGTCGACCGCCTGTGTGCCCTCGAGCGCATCGTGCTCGCCCGGCTCCTCGCGCGAGTTGCTCACAGCGCGGGCAAGCGCGCGGAACAGGATCTCAGTCACGAGCGTGCTCTTGCCGCTGCCGGACACGCCGGTCACGGCCGTCATCGTCCCGAGCGGGAAGGTGGCGTCGATGTTCTTGAGGTTGTGCGAGCGGGCGTTGCGCACGACGAGGGCCTTGCCACTGCCGGCGCGCCTTTCTGCGGGAACGGGCACCGAGCGCTCGCCGCGCAGGAACGCACCCGTGATCGAGCGTGGCTCGTCGAGGATGTCCTTGAGCGACCCGGTTGCGATGACCTCGCCGCCGTGCTCGCCGGCACCCGGCCCGATATCGACGATGTAGTCGGCCGTTCGAATCGTCTCCTCGTCGTGCTCGACGACGATCAGCGTGTTGCCCAGGTCGCGCAGGCGCACAAGCGTGGCGATGAGCTTGGCGTTGTCCTTCTGGTGGAGGCCGATGGTCGGCTCGTCGAGGATGTAGAGGACGCCCATGAGCGACGACCCGATCTGCGTCGCCAGTCGGATGCGCTGCGCCTCGCCACCGCTCAGCGTCGATGACGTCCGGTTGATCGTCAGGTAATCGAGCCCGACAT